>NZ_KV832232.1:65576-128148 GCF_001837405.1 Staphylococcus sp. HMSC067F07
CTGAGTCACAGTCTGAATCCGAACCACAGTCTGAATCTGAGTCGCTATCTGAATCTAAATCACTATCTGAATCTGAATCATAGTCCGAATCTGAATCATAACTTGAGTCTGAATCACAGTCTGAGTTGTAATCACAGTCTGTGTCTGAATCGTAGCTTGAGTCTGAATCATAGCTTGAATCTGAATCATAATCTAAGCCTGAATCACTATCTGAGCTATAATCACAGTCTGAGTTGTAATCACTATCTGTGTTGTAATCACAATCAGTATTATATTCACTGTTTGTGTCGTAACCACTATCTGTGTTGTAATCATAACTTGTTGAATCAGTATCATAGTCTAAGCTACGATCCGAGCCGTAGTCACAATCTGTATTGTAATCACTATCTGTGTTGTAATCATTGCTTGTTGAGTCAGTGTCATAGTCTAAGCTACGATCCGCGTATAAATCGCAATCTGAGTTGCTATCTAAAGCTGAAACATTTTCAGCAACGTCTCCATTAGCTGAGACATCAGATGAATTATCTAAATCATCATTATTATTTTCGGAAACTCCACTTATTGCTTCTATATCGTAATTGTTAGAACCTGCTTGAATACCATTTTCACAGTCTGCTGATTCTGACAATGATTGATTAGCATCATTATTTTCTTCTTGAGTTTCATATTCTTGGGCTTTTTGTAATTCATCTATATTATTGTCGTTGTTCACTTGGTTATCTGTTTGTTCTTGCACTGATTCGTTGTCAAAAGTTTGTTCATTTGCAATGCAGTTATCAGTTGATTGGGCGTCAACTGATTCATTCTCCGTATTACGTGTGTTAATATCTGTTGAAACATTTTCTAATGATGTAGCATCTTCTTCTTGGGCTTTGGATGATGCATCATCACTATATTCAACTTCGTTCATAGGAACTTCATCAATAATACAATCGTTGTCTATTTGCTGAGTTGGTTGTTGCTCGTTATAGTCGTTTTGTGTGTTTTGAGTTTCTGTTAACATTTCTTCTTGCTGGCCTTGATCAGTAATACCCGAACAATCTTCATCCACTTGTGCCTGAGTTAATTCAGTTGAAGTCTCAGCCGCTTTAGCTTCATGATTCACTCCGAATATTAATGTTGCACCAACTAATATTGATGCCGTTCCTACTGTAAATCTTCTAATGGCATACTTATTGTGCCTGTTAGGCACGAAATCCATTCTTTTTCTCAAATTACTTCTCTCCCTAAAAAAATTTTGTGATTTATATAATCACACAGAATATAATACTACAATTTCTTTTTATATAAAAGAGTTAATTAAAATGTTATTAATAATTCACAAAATATATGAAATTTGTTTTTGGTGTTATTTTTTGAATTTCAATTTTATTTCAGAATATTTAGCGTTTCAACGTATTATTTTTATATTAGTAAATTTTTTAAGAAAACAAAAAGCGTTAGTTAAATAATTCATATGAATATCATTTAACTAACGCTCTAAAGTAATTATGAAATATTAAATTTTTTAAGTGTCATTATAAATCTTTGCTGATTAACCAGTTTTTATTACTTTTGAATAGAACTTTATCCTCTCGAAGTTCATTAATGATATGACCTGTGGTTTCTCTAGATATACCGGCCATATCGCTCAACAGTTGTATCGTCATGAATTGCTTAATTTCATAAAATTCATCATTATCATAACCAACTGTTTGGCAAAGATAGCGTAATATCTTTGTTACGCGTTCTTTCGCAAGCTTGCTGGTTAACGCCATATTATATTCAATGTGTTGGCATTGTGTTGCACTCAATAATTCAAATAACCTTACAAAGATATCCTCATGATTTTTACAAAGATATTCAATTAAATCTTTAGGTATGCCAATCACTTCGCAATTCGTCAATGCGGTGCACATTTCATTTGGCGCCTTATCTTGAAATAAATTGTTTAAGGGAAATAACACTTTTTCTCTATTTAAATAACGATACACATCACCATTAAGATTAAAGTTTTCTCTCATTATATTCCCTTCTATTAATAAATAGATATGCGTCGTTTCATCTGACGAAAAGTAAATTACCTGACCCTTACTATAATGTCTCACAAAGCATTGGCTTTTAAATGGAAGTAAGACACCTACAGGTATATGAATATATGACGCTAATTGTTTAAAACTTTCATCAAGTTCATTTTCTCTACAAAACATTTGATTTCCAGCCATAACATAAACTCCTTACTACCTAAGCTATTGGATAGAGGAACAACCAAACATCTTTTACAAGTTGTTAACGGGGTAAGTGTCAAAGAAGAACCGCTTCAAAGATGTTATATTTTTTGATTAGGGGGCCATCGTTCTTAAATCTCCAATAGCATAATCATTCATTATTTATGAATATGTGTACCTGCTTGCTTGTCGAACGCTTGATAAGCATTTTCCAAATTAGTGATGATCGCTTCTTTATGCTCCCCACTTTCAACGAAATCAATCGCCGCTTCTATCTTAGGTAGCATTGATCCTTCAGCGAATTTACCCTCTCGCGTAACGTTTCAAAGTTTCAACATCAATATCTGTTAACTTTTCTTCATTAGGTTCTTTAAAATTAATATACACGTGCTCTACATTGGTTAAAATCATTAGCGTATCCGCATCAATTAAGGCAGCTAACTTCTCGCTAGCGAAGTCTTTATCAATGACGGCGTCAACACCTTCATAAGTATTATCTTTCTTAATAACAGGTACACCGCCACCACCACATGCAATGATGATATTTTTTTGTTCAACAAGTGTACTTATCAATTTATGTTCAAGTATTGAAATTGGTAAAGGTGATGCGACAACCTTTCTATAACCACGACCAGCTGAGTCTGCTTTATAGATAGCCTCAGGTTGCGCTTCTTTCAATTCTTGCATCTCTTCTTCAGTATAAAATGGACCAATCGGTTTAGTTGGTCGATCAAATCTCGGATCATCTTTATCGACTTCTACACGAGTAATAATAGTACCGACAGCTCTGTCACTGCCAATCTCAGATAGTACACGGTTAATTTCTGTTTCTAACCAGTAGCCTATCATACCTTGTGTCATAGACCCACATACATCAAGTGGCATAGCGGGCGTTTGTTCACTATCAGATTGAGATTGTTGAATCAATAAATTACCTATTTGAGGACCATTACCATGCGAAATGACAATATCATTATCGGATTGAAATAGTGGTTTAAGTGTTTGCATGGTCATGCGAATAGCCCGTCGTTGTGCTTCTGCTGAACCTTCAGACGTCTGAATCGCATTACCACCTAATGCGATGACAATTTTTTTATCCATAACAGTTCGCTCCTTTTTCTAGAACACGTTAATCGCGCCACTACATAGTCGTATAAGTCCGACAATAGATAGAATGATAATGATAGCGAAGAAGATATAGTCAATGCGTGTTAAGCGTGTTTGGTTATTTTTTTGAACGATTGAATAAACGATAAGACCAGGAATGTAAAGCAACATTGTTAATAATAAATAATCAAATCCTGCAGCATAGACTAGCCATACTGCGTATAATGAGGCGAGTATACCTATTGTCCATTGTTTAGGTGTCGCGTGTTGTTTATGTTCAATAGTGTACTTAACTTGGTAAAAGGCACTGAACATATATGGGTATAAAATGGCACTAGATGCTAATGAAAATGCAAATTGGTACGCGCTGTCAGTGAACAACATACTAATCAAGAAAATTTGAACTAATATGTTAGTGATTAATAATGCATTGACTGGTGCGCCGTTTTCATTTTCCTTAGCAAACCATTTCGGGAATAATCCATCTTTCGCAACGATAAAAGACAACTCTCCGGCAAGTAGTGTCCAACCTAACCATGCACCTAAAACTGAGATAATTAGTCCGATGTTTACAAGTGTTGAACCCCAATCACCTACGATGTAAGCAAGGACATGTGCCATAGATGGTGCGTTTAATTGAGAGATATGGTTTTGAATGATAACACCTTGTGCTAATACAGTTAATAAGAAATAGATGAGTAACACTGAAATTAATCCTATTACTGTTGCAGTACCTACATCTTTCTTACGTTTGGCACGACTTGAAAAGACGACAGCACCTTCTATACCGATAAATACCCATACAGTGACGAGCATTGTACTTTTCACTTGAGACATTGTGTCTCCAAAGTTAAATGGTAGTGCACCATGTGCATTCATTCCGAAGAATCCTTCTTTAAAAGTTTCAAAATTAAAGGCAACTAACATGCATATAATGACTAATAATATAGGTATTAACTTGGCAACCGTAACAATACTATTAATAAACGCCGCAGTTTCTACCCCTTTAAGTATTAAAAAGTGAACACCCCATAATAAAATTGAAGCAACGAGTATACTTGGGAATGTGTTACCACCTTTAAAAATTGGGAAAAAGTTACCGACGGAAGACATTAGTAATGTTGCGTACGCGACGTTCCCTAAAAATGCAGAGAACCAATATCCCCATGCACTTGCAAAGCCGATAAAATCGCCAAAACCAGCTTGGGCATAACTGTATATACCGCCATCAAGATCCGGTCGTTCATTTGTAAGGTTTTGGAAAACGAATGCTAATGAAATCATGCCTATGGCTGTGATAACCCATCCTATAATAATGGCTAAACCACCAGCTTGTCCTCCCATATCAGACATGAGATTGAATGCACCGCCACCTATCATTGATCCTATTACAAGACCTATCAATGATGATCGACTTAACTTATTTTCTCCTTGTTCGCTCATATTCATTTCTCCTTTAGAAGTAGGAATCTATAGACTTACTTTTCCCTTTAATTGTTATCATTGTGCTGAAACTAATAGTGTATTTTCTTTCATTCATATCCTGTCATTAAGTCAGTATGCGAGAGTGGGTGTTGTGGAAAGGTGTGAAAGATAGTTACGACCGTTACATTAAACGGGTTAGTAAACATGTGACTACGGACGGATTGATAACGGTCAATTCGTAACGACTTAATGATGATGAACGTTTAATCTTGATTCATCACTGCTCGAATATGATAAACACAATCACTCATTTGACTTCATACACTTGGAGTGGCTCAATTTGTTTTGTATGTTGTAAGTCTATAGTTCCTCATGATGTTGTGTAGATTTAATCTAGCCTAGTGTAGCAGCCATAACAGCTTTAATTGTGTGCATGCGATTTTCGGCTTGATCAAATACTTTAGAGTGCTCACTTCTAAAGATTTCATCAGTAACTTCCATTTCACTGAGGCCATATTTATCATATATATCTTGACCGTATTCTGTTTGTGTATCGTGAAATGCTGGTAAACAATGTAAGAAGATTGTACTGTCTTTACCAGTTAATTCGAACATCGCTTTATTGACCTGATAGTCCTTCAATAAATTAATGCGTTCTTCAAACTCACTTTCTTCGCCCATAGATACCCATACATCTGTATAAATAACATCGGCATCTTTAACTGCTTCTTCGATCTTATCAGTGACTAACACGGAACCACCATATTTAGAGCCACAATCTCTAGCAATTTCTACATAAGCATCTTTAGGACTTAGTGCTTGTGGTGTACAAATTCTAATATTTACACCAAGCATCGCACCAGCTACCATTAATGAATGTGCCATGTTATTACGTCCATCACCGACATAAGTCAAATTAATGCCTTCAAGATGTCCGAAGTTTTCTTTTACTGTCATAAAGTCTGCCAACATTTGTGTTGGATGCCAATCATCTGTTAATCCGTTCCAAACTGGTACACCAGAGAATTCTGCAAGTTGTTCTACTTTCTCTTGTGAGAAACCTCTAAACTCTATACCATCAAACATTCTGCCTAATACTTTCGCAGTGTCTTCAACAGATTCTTTTTTTCCTAATTGTATATCATTTTTTCCTAAAAATTCAGGATGTGCACCTAAATCAATAGATGCGACTGTGAATGCAGCACGCGTACGTGTAGACGTTTTTTCAAAAAGTAATGCAATGTTTTTACCTTCTAAATAACGATGCGGTGTGCCTTGTTGTTTATACGTTTTTAACGTCATGGCAAAATCTATTAAACCTTCAAATTCTTCTTTGGTAAAATCACATTCTTTAAGTAGTGATCTTCCTTTTAAGTCAAATGGTTTCCGGATTTTTTCCATAATATACGCCCCTTTCATCTAATTAGTCGCAGTGTAAATCATCAGCGCCTTCAAAACTTAATATGATTAGTCTTAAAATTGAAAGCGATTTCAACTACACTATAACAGGTGTTTGAATACTATTCTATAAATCTTCTCTGAATAATGGTTGACTCATACATCTTGGGCCACCACGTCCGCGAACTAGTTCGCTTCCAGGAATTTCAATTACTTTAATACCGCGTTTTCTTAACAAATCATTTGATACATAGTTACGATCATATGTGACTACTACACCTGGACGGATACATAATGTGTTTGAACCATCATTCCATTGTTCACGTGCACCATCAATCACATCACCATTACCAGTTGGGATTAACTCGATATTATCAACACCAAGTACTTCCTCCAATGTTCGTTTAAGGTGACTTGAATGAGTGATTTTAATGTCATCACTAGCTTCATCATTTTCAATAATGAAAATGTTCATATTACCTTCAGCTTTAAGGATTGCAGAGTGCGTTGTGAACTTATCATAATCAATCATTGTACAAACTGTATCTAAGTGCATAAATGTACGGCTAGTTGGAATCTCAATTGCTACTACCTTTTTAAAAGTGGATAACGGATCTTTAAATATACGTCGTGCTAAGCGTTCGATAGCTTGAGCTGACGTACGTTCTGATATTCCAATTGCTAGTACTTCTTTAGAAAGTACAAGTTCGTCCCCACCTTCAATGTTGAAAGGACAATCACGGTCTAACCATACCGGAACATCCGCATCTTTGAAGCGAGGATGATGTTTTAAAATGTATGAAATGAAGATTGATTCTCTACGTCTAGCTCTCCAAAACATACGATTCACTGTAATACCTCGACCTATTGATGCTTGTGGGTCACGAGTGAAGTATAAGTTAGGCATTGGGTCTAAATAGAATGGATACTTGTCATCCATATACTCAACTAAATGCGTAGATTCTAATTTTATCTCTTCTTTACGCACACCAGCCATAACTTTATCAATCAACTCTTGATTAGATAATGTTGAGAATAATTTTTTTATTTCTTTCTCATGACCAAGAATTGTTTTACGAGATTCTGCTAACACATCATTGATGAATTGTTCTCTAATATCTGAATCTTCAATGCTTTCTGCAGCAAGTTTCTCTAAGTATAGTACTTCTACTCCTTCATCTTGTAACACTTTGGCGAACCGATCGTGCTCTTGTTGAGCAACCTCCAAATAAGGAATATCGTCAAATAGTAAACCACCTAAATAATCTGGAACTAAATTTTCTAACTCTTTACCTGGACGTTTAAGTAAAACGGTTTTAAGTTTACCAATTTCACTGTTTACTTGAATGGGTCCATCTGCCATATTCATTTCCTCCTTTTCTGTAACTTCAACATGAGTATATAGTGATTTCACATATATTTATGTGATTATATTCACAAGTTCAATGTAGAAAGTTTTGTACAATTTGGTTATTCAATACATTTATATGATTGTTTATACATTTTTGTATTGTTATTTCGTATGGAAAATGAATATTCAGCTAATATGAAATAATGAATGTTTCGATAAAAAGTTTTTTATTCACTTAAATGAATAGTTAGTCAATATGTGAATTAATAACTTTAGTAATATAAAAGACTTAGCAAACGCATGCAATACGTTTACCAGGCCTTTCGATTCATTATTCAGATATGAGAGATTATGAATAATTATGATTGAATATTTTGTAATACACATATTCAGCCATTGCTTTAGAATGAGTAAGTATCATAATAGTGTCGTTGCCACTTATAGTACCAACAATCTCTTTAAGTTGTAATTGGTCAATATAATAATTGATACTTTGCGCAAATCCTGGTGACGTCTTTATAAGTATATATGATTCTTTAATCACGGTACTAATGATTTCTGTTTCTAGATAATCATCTAGCTTAATTTTAGCGTCGATTTGCGATTGATTATTTAAAATTTTGTATTCAAATTGTTTGCTCTCAGCTGGCAGACGAAAAATATTAAGTTCTCTCAAGTCTCTCGCAATGGTTGTCATACTATAACGAATGCCAAAGTGATCATCAATATAATCAATGATATCTGCTTTTTTATAGATGTGATTTTGTTTAACAATCATGGTTACTAAATCCTGACGTTTACTCTTTTTCATTAAATGATAAACTCCTCACTAAATCTAATTTAAATTCATTTAAACTTTAATAATTCTTTTTATTTAATAATAATTTATCATTCTAATGTTAAAAATATATGAGAAAGTATGTAAAATTTTGTGACAAATATTGAGTAACACAGGTAGTACTATACATCACTTTAATGTATAACTGACATTGAACAATCATTTGTACAATGTATAAGATGTCTTATCTTTATAAATCATTCTAATCCATCCAATCATTAATAAAGCCGAATTAATGATTGATAATAAGTTAGAATAAAATGCAGATACGTGAATCAAATGAGTGAATATTAAAATATTAATGAAGAAAAGAATGATTAGTGGTGTAAATAAAATGAAATCTATAATATTCAGACCTTGCTCAGATTTATTCAACCCCAATCAACTCCTAAACCTTTCTATCATTGATCGTGTTTATCTTTCTTATTTATTCGAATCAAACTAATAAAAACGATAATGGTATAAATAGTGGCAACATAATTAGATTGGCTTTCTGACAACTTTACTATGTCAAAGGTATTTAAGAAGCACATCACTGCAACTATAAATAAAATGACAATCAATACGAAATCTTTTTTAGTTAACTTCTTTAATAATTTACGCACTTCTTATCTCCTAACACTTTATTTTCTATTTGGAATGTTTATGTTCATCCAATGACTTAAACAGATTAAGGACGACAATGATTATAAGAAGTATTAACGTAATGATTGGCGATACGTGTATTAAATTAAATATCTGCAAAACTCCAATTAAAACGGCTAATAAACTAATAATGATTAACAGAATATCAATAACTTCAAGTTGTTTTATCTTTTTCATCCTCTTCTCTCCTAGTAATATTGCTTTTAGAGCATAATTTTTCATTTATAAAAGATGTCACAATAATCATAAGCAATGCTAATAATACGACATTTAGTAAAGGCAACTTAAAAAAACTAACGAATCCCATAATCAATATTCCTATAACGTCTCTTAAATTAAAATCTTTCATTGGATCATTCGTGTTTATAACCCCTCATTTGTATTGTCTCTTTCACTCTTTATAACATTTATAAGATAGAATAAAAAGGTTAGGTAGAGTTAAGAATATCTATTAATAGTTTCAATCAATAGACTGCCGTCTCACTTCGGCTAGACAACCCGCAGTCTCCTCCCTAAGAATATTTTAAAGCCCCTACTCTACTGTTAGAGTAAGGGCCACATGAAGCCAAACATTGTTTGATCATCATTTATTAAGGCGTTTAATATTTGTAAGTGTTTAACATTAATTCTTGTTTATTAAGGCGTTGATTATGTTCGTTGATAGATTGTTTATGGCTGATTTAAACGATTTAAAGTTTCAATTATTTATACACCAACGTCGTCCCATGCATCTGCTACTTGGTTAGCTGTGTTTTTATCATATAAATCTAAAGCTGATTGATACAGCGCTTCTTTAGCATCACTAAAGTTTGAATTTGAACTTAAATATTCTGTGAGCGCTCTGTAGTAAATTTGTTGTGCTTTACCCTTTCCAATACTACGTATTGTATTGTAAGCTGCTTTATTAGGAATTCCAGAGTTAGTGTGTACACCACCATTATCTGATTGTGTATTTACATAATCATCCATGTGAGATGGTTGTCCAAATCGTTCGGGATTGGACATACTTCTTAGTGCATCTCCATTTTGTCCTGGTGTATACACATCCTCACCCATTAAGAAATCTTCATCATCGACAAAGTAACCGAAGACATCCGAGAAACTTTCATTTAAAGCACCTGATTGATTACGATAATTAAGATTCGCTGTTTCTTGGGTTACACCATGTGTGATTTCATGAGCTACAACGTCATTTGCACCAGATAGTGCTGTAAATGTTCGTCCGTCTCCATCCCCATATATCATCTTATCGCCAATCCATGCGGCATTATTTCTATTATCAGAACCTTGGAATTTGTTTACGTGGGCTAGAGAGATAATTGAACTTCCTCTATCATCATATGATTCACGACCGAAAGTATCTTTATAGTAGTCATACACTTGTTTAGCGTAGTAATTAGCGTCAACACCAGCACGTTGATTATCATCTGTGAAGTTTTTATCGTTATCTTTGATGAGCGAATGTTGGCCAGTGTTATCACTATAATTGTAAGCTGCTAATTGTCCTTGATGCGTTAAATCTTGTAACGCATATCCTCCATTTACACTATTGATATTAATTTGTTTCGTATCACCAAGCACACCTTTACCGGTACCTGTCGTCGCTGCTTCTTTGATGAGATTTAGTTTATCGACAACTTGGCCTGTTTCTGCATCAACTTTGATATTCCAATGTGAAATTTTAGGTATTGTGGTAATCAATTCTACATTGTAAACATACTTATTTGTTTTACCATCGATTTCTACTTTATTTGTTTTGACGGCGTCTTCTTTCATATTTTTCGCTTTTTTAGGATTAAGGTTAACCGCTTCAAACGCTTTTTTAGATGCTTGTTCTTTGTTGATCGACACCTCATTAGTTGGTTTCACCTTCTTCGCATCAGTGTCACCGTTAATTAATACAACTTTGCCTTCAGTATTCACATGTACTTTAACCTCCTCATCAGGAGCAAAGACGTTACCTACCTTAGGTTGTAAAGTGTAGTGCGTAAATCCTTTGTTGTCTTTTTTTACATCAGTGACAACATAGTCTTTATAATGGTTCTTAACGTTTTCTGAACCAGGCAATGCTTTAAGTGCTTTTGGTGCGTCAGTCTGTTGAGTAACCTTCGCATCAATGTCTTGTTTTACTGACTTGTCTTTAGCATGGCCATCCATAGTGACAAAGGGGCTTGCGACCGTAAGTGCTGCGATACTTGTAAGTGCATATTTTGAAAAATTTTTCATCTCGTAACCTCCTATAAATTTTTGAAAAAGCAACTTACGGTGCCATCGTAATTTTAATTTTCTGTTAAGTAAATGGAAACTGCATTTTATTCACATACTTTTCATTTATAAATTATTTGTATAAATAATATGTTCATTATGTCAAAAACTTATGTTAGTATTTAAACTTTGATAAACTGTATTTATTTATTTTTATTAATTAAACTGCAATAAAATTAATAATTATATTATGCATAATGAAATTAAGCGAAAGTGTATTGTGCGTAATACCTTTGATATCAAGGGTTTTGAAACATAAAAAAATTACTCGACATTCAATCGAGTAATTTCCATCAATCATTTTTTAATATTTCACCTTTAATAGGATTATTATAATCTTTAAATTGAATCTTCAATGATTGACCATTTTCCAAATCAGGGGCATTCATAACTTGAAAGTGTAAATGAGGTTCGGTAGAGTTTCCTGAATTGCCACACTGGCCAATCACTTCTTGCGCATAAATTAAATCCCCTTCATGTACAGTAATCGAATGCTTCTTTAAATGGGCAAGAACACTATACTCATGATCGCCATGCTTCATCATTACATAATTTCCATATGGCTCACTCTCATTTGTGTTTCCAGGCGTATTATCATTAATATGGTTCACAACTTTGACAACCTCTCCATAAATCGGTGCAACCACATTCGCCCCAAAACTATAATAATTTGAACAAAATTGACCACCATCATACATCGTTTTACCATTGACTAGTTTCACTAAATCATATGCATAGCGTTGCGTTTCATAGTTATAGTGGTAATTAAATAATTCGTTATCTCCACCCCAATATATTAGCCATTCATCTTTAATAGGAAGATCATAAGTCTGTTTCGTCCATTTATCTTTAAAATAATAGAGGGGTTTCAGTATTAAACTATAAATAACATCATTTTCCAATAACACGAAAATACCATAATTTTGGTATTCATCTAGCCAGATTTTTTCGCCACTCTTTTCATTACCTATATCAACATACAAAGTATGTTTCTTCGCATATTTCATATATAGATCTAATGTTTCCTTTAACATGCGTTTACTAATAGAGCGCTTAAAACTTTTAGAAAACATCCTATATAACTCATTGTGCTTTTTATTTTCGATTAGAGTAATTAATTTATTTAAGTCCATTTTCATCCCCCCAGATGTCCTATACATTAATATATATTCCCTAATTTATATATAATTATCATATTTCATCTTTATATATAAAAATTAGACCCTTACAAATAAAAGCCTATGAATTCACTAAAAATATCCATTCAATCAAAAATGCACAAAAAAGCCCACCTCACTTTTTCTAGCGAGATGGGCTTTCACCTTATCAATTAATACTTAAAATTCATCAGTAAATGACGTTAAGAAATCGATATAATAATCAACAAAATCAAGATAATTTTGTTTTTCAACACATTCGTCAACTTGATGAGGTCTAATACCAGGGCCGAACATTAAGAATGGGAAGTGCTCATCCTTACCACGAAGTAAGTTAGACGCATCTGTAACCGCAACAGTCGGCGTAATAATTAAACCTTCCTCATTAGGGAAATGTGCTTGTGCTTTCTCATGGCCAAGTTCTACCAATCTATTTTTACCAGTTGTTACAACAGGCGCTAAATCAAGATAGATTTCTTGAGATAAACTTGAACCATTTTCGTTAGCTTGTTTTAAATATTTATTAAATAATTCTTTAACTTTGTCATTATTATATTCTGGTATAGTACGCACGTTAAATTCAGCAGTCGCACTATCCGGTACAGAATTGACTTGTGAACCACCGTTAAAGATACTATTTGTCATGACTAAACCTTCAATTAAATCTTTAGCCTGTTCTTTAGTGACATTTTCAGGTAATTGACCTGCTAACTTATTCACCATATTACTGTAGTCTAAAGACTCACCTTTAACAGTTTGCGTAAGTTCTTCATATTCTTTATCAATATTTTGAATAAATTCGAGTAGTGGTTTAATCGCATTTTCACCTAAGAATGGCATTGAACTATGTGAAGATCTACCTTTAGAAGTGATTCGGAAATCCATAGAACCTTTATGCGCATAGACTAAACTTGGATAAGACGGTTCAGCGATAAGTAACGCGTCTAAATCGTCTGCATAGCCTTTTTCATATAATTGTGAAGAACCTGCTTGTTCCATTTCTTCACCAACAGTCGCCATAAATTTAATTGTACCTTTATTTAACTGGTTACTTTCTTTAATTTCGATTAACGCAATGGCTAATGCTGCTAAACCTGATTTCATATCAGCAGCACCGCGTCCATACAAGTAACCATTATCTTCAGTCAATTCAAATGGATCGTAAGTCCAGTCATCATGATTTCCTTCAGCGACCACGTCCATGTGACCTGAAATACCGATGACAGGTTGACCTGAACCAACAGTGGCAATTAAATTGGCACGTCCTTCTGAAACTTCATCTAATTCTGATTCAATTCCATACTTGTCGAACCACTTTTGTAAGTATTTCGCTACTTCTAATTCATTGTCGTTCACTGTTTTGATTGCGACGATATCCGATAGAATTTTGACTCTCTCTTCATTTGTTAATACACTCATGAATGATTACCACCTTTCCATGACTTCTATACCCACTCACTTTGAAAATTAATTTTCCGACAGAAAGTGAACTTTATCAAATTTTAATATTTCATTGATACAACTTAAATTACGTATAAGGAAAATTAAAATTCTTAAGCGCTGGTGCACTTTAATAAGGGGGAGGATATCATCATCATTGACCTTTATCAGTGTCTCTCTATTCATCATATCAGTTTTCCCTACTCTAATTTTATAGATTTGAATAAATATTTCTCCACTAAATAAAAAAGAGTGGCACAGAAATATAATTTGTCAAAATTAATTTCTTTGTACCACTCCGGCAAGGATGACTAAGATTGAAAGAAGCTTAGCATAAGTGCACTTTCAATTCAGATATCTACTGCCAATATGTTAATTAAGGTTGAGACAATTATCTATGTTACAGCCTCCACCTATAAATCTTATTTACTTGGTGTAGAAAGTGAGTAGCCAATCGTCACTGCTACGACACGACTATTATCTACTACAAACAATACACCTAAACCTTTACCTGAAGGTGTATAACAAAAAATACCGCCATCCTTGTTTTTATTATGACTTTTCTTAATTAAATCTTTGCCATAAGCTTTTTTCAGCTGATTTAAGGTTAAATCTTTAGTCACAGTAAATTGGACTTGTTTAGCCTTAATCCCATCATTTGCGACACCTTCGAAATGTTGATCATACTTATCGACCATTTTAGTACCAGTCGAATGTGTCAATTTAATTCCATTAAATGTCACATTATTACTCTTAACGGCTTTAATAAATTGCTCTTTAATTAAGAATGATCCATTTCCTTTAACGTAACCTTGATACGTATAGTAATGTGAGTTTGTAGCTTGAGCAATGCCATTAACTGGTGAAGCCGTAGAAACACCCACTCCTACTAATGTTCCCATTGCGATAGTTGATGCTACAAATACTTTAGTTAGTTTTCTCATGATAAGCTATCTCTTTTCTAAATTTAATGTTGCTTGTTCATTACGTATTAATAAATGATTAGCTAGAATTTTTCTCCAGTCACACCTAGTGTTCCGATTGTAATTTTAGTTACTTTATTATTCTTAGTAGTAAATGATATACCATAGTGTTTATTTCCTGGGCTATAAGCATACGTTTTAGTGCCTTTGTGCTTGTTAGGTAAAGCTCTCAAACCTTTACCATAAGCTTCTTTAAGTTGTTTCACAGATAGATGACTTGTAACTTTAAACTCTACGCTACCTGCTCTCGTTTTCTTAGTATTAACTCCACTAAAGCTTTGGTCATATTTCTTAACCGTGCCTTTATATTTGTTCACATGATTTTTACCAGTTGTGTAAGGAATTTTAATTCCATTCATTCTAAAAGTGTCATACTTTAACGAATTAATAAATAGTTGGTTTAAAACAAATGAGGCATGATTACCAGCATATCCTGTAAATGAGTAGTAAGGTGCTGTTGCTGCATGGGCTTGATTCACTGGTGGCGTATCTGTTGAAAGGCCAACTCCAAATACTGTTCCGGCTGCTAACATTGACGATAAGATTACTTTTGTAGTTCTGTTCATAAATGGATCTCTCCTCTGTTTTTATTGGAATCGCTATTTATGTACAACAAAGATGGGATATTACGATTCAATTACAATATTACAATGCGATTACATAAAGTGCAAATTTTTCTTTAATGTTTTTTATTACATTCTTGTAATTTTTTATATTTTCAAAAATAATTGGTATGATATATGTAACTTATTATTTCAAAATAGTTCTACTTATGACCCGAAAACGATTATAATAGAATACAGAAAAATTTAATAAGGACGGAGGACAACCATTTGAAAAAGATATTAGCAAGCATCGTAGTGATCCTTCTTGTCGCTGCATTAAGCTTCTCAATTTATGCAGCAATGACGCATGAAAGCAAATCTTCTAATACAGACTCAAATAAAGACAATCAAAAAACTGAAGAGAAACATAAGAAGAAAAATAAATCTAATCAAGACAGCGATCAATATAATGGAAATAATAACGCTAACCAAAGCCAAGAAAATGCGCAATCAGAACCAGCATCTGGCACATATAACGGAAACTCTAATATCAATCATTCCAACAACACAACTAAGCAACCTAGCAATAATCAGTATCAAAACGATAAACAACAAACCAAAACAAACGAAACTAAAGATAAACCATCTAAGAACAACTACAAACCAAGCACGCAAAATAACACGAGCAATAATAACTACAATAACCATTCACAACAAAATAGTCAGAACTCTACACAACCATCAACATCAGAGAAACCTAACAACCAGCAATCTAGCTCACAAAACTCTGAAAACAAACCAAGTAACCAACAAAACAATAACAACAGCACACAAAATAAACACGAGTAATAAAAAAACGTTTATGCAAACAGATGTATGCATAAACGTTTTTATTTTTTATTAATGGAATCTCATACCACCATCAACAATGATAGTTTGTCCTGTAATATAGTCTGAATCACTACTTGCTAAGAAGCTGACAACGTTAGCCACATCTTCCGGTTTTGAAAGACGTTTTAAAGTGATTTGATCAGTGAACTGTTTCCAACCCCACTCTTCGGGTTGATTGTTCTCTTTAGCTAATTTTATTGCAATACCTTCCATCATTGGTGTTTCAACAATACCAGGTGCATACGCATTAACTGTAATACCTTTATCAGCTAAATCACGAGCAGCAACTTGTGTTAAACCTCTAACAGCAAATTTAGTACTACTATATAAAGATGATCCCGCATTACCCTCTACACCAGCTTGAGAAGTAGCATTAATAATTTTACCGCCATGACCTAACTTATTAAATTGTTCTAATGCAGCTTGTATTCCCCAGAATACGCCACCTAGATTGACTCCAATAACTTGATCAAATTGTTCAGGTGTCACTGTATCAATTGGCGTCATTGGACCTAAACCTGCATTGTTAACTAATACATTAAACTCTCCAAAGTGCTCGACCACTTTTCTTAATACTGAAAAGACTTCATCACGATTTGAGACATCAGCTTTAAAGGCAATTGCCTCTTGTTCATTTGTAGTTAAAGATGACGCAGCATTTTTAGCACCTTCTTCATTGTAATCAACTATGGCTAAATTAAATCCATCTTTAAATAAACGTTCAGCAATTTTCAAACCAATACCTTGAGCCGCTCCAGTAACAACAGCTACTTTTTTAGAATTACTCATCCAAATCACTCCTATAGATAATATATTCAATTATTATATTATCACTAAGATATAAGAATGATTTGTAGAGATTGTGAATACTTATTTAAATTTTATATCTTATTTGGCAATTACATATACTTATGAGTTATCATAAATTATAAATAATTTTAAAAAGGTGTTTAACGTTGAAAAAGTTAATTTATATCGCTCTTGTAATTATAGTAGTAGCCATTTGTTATATGATTCTAAATTTCTTATTTTTTGATAAATGGGTTATGTATTCCAGTGAAAAACAATTAAATACCTCTATTAAAAATAAAGATACTAAAAACTTAAAAGAAATTGCTAAAGATAATAAAACTTATCAATTTCTAAAAAGCCAAGATAAAGTTTCTATTAATGGACAATCAGATAATCAAGGTAGCGGTCATATAGGTTATTATCAAGTGAATATTAATGACAAACTAGCTACTCTAACTGTTAAAATTAAGTATGCATTACTACCAGAAAAACCAAAAATAAAATCAGTAGAATTAAATGACTAACTAACAAAAAGACTCTAATACATATCAAATTGTACTAGAGTCTTTTTAGTTAACATAAATGACTTATCGGAAGTTAACTCTCATCGTATATTCGGGGATGATATAATATATAGGTCGCCTATCCCTCAGGCGTCAATTTGACGTAGAGAGGAGGTGTATAGAGTGATGCTTATTTTCGTTCACATCATAGCACCAGTCATCAGTGGCTGTGCCATTGCGTTTTTTACTCATTGGCTAAGTAAACGCAATAAAAATAGGTGACATATAGCCACACCAACAAAAATCCCCTCACTACTCGCAATAGTGGGGGATTGGTGTATAAGTGAATACTTATTTTCGTTACCTAAATTATAACACTGGTGAGTGAAGAAATGCAAAAAGTGTGTATAAAGGACGTCCTATATTATACTCACCTAATGCGAAAAATCCTCAAAAACGTATTGTCTATCATAGAGTTGTAGAGAAGACTATTTTTTAATTCCCATACTACAAACAAACTAAATAGTATGATAAAAGTTATTAAATTCCCATAAACGAGTAAACTTTTAATAGAATTATGAGACCATGCAGTTAGACTGATTAATAAACAAAATATAGATAGAAATAACAATATATTTCCTCGCAAATCTAGGTGAATAGATGTACTTCTATTTTCTTTAATATTTCTCTTCAATATTAAACAGCCAACTAACCCTACTACGATAAAGGGAATATTCATCCAAAATATCCATCTCCAACTTCCTAAAGAGAGTAAACTCCCTCCTACACTAGGTCCTAAAACTGGTCCTATTCCTAAAAGTATACTTAGCGTTCCTAGGGCCGATCCTTGTCTATCTTCAGGAATACTAGTTGTAATAATAGCAGTGGCAGTGCCTTGCAACATTGCTGCTCCGATGCCTTGCAAACCTCGAAATGTGATCAATTGGATAATATTACTTGAAAAACCACATAAAATTGAAGCTATTAAAAACACAATAAGCCCGATACTATAGATATTTATTCGACTAAATTTGTCACTCAATCTTCCAAATATGATAATCGTTCCCGTCAATAATAAAGTATATAAAGTGACACTCCATGTTATCAATGATGTATCAACATTAAATGATTTCGATAAAGTAGGTAATGCAACGTTAATAATCCCACTATCTAAGGTAGATAAAAACATTCCTATGCCTGCGGTAAAAACAACTAAATAATCAAAATATTTAGAAGAAATGTTCAACTATAATACCTCCTCATCTAACTAATTTACTCATACCCATATAACATTTTGCTTAACAATATAATGAAGAAACTGTTATTTGAGCAAGTCAATTAAAATTAATGTTTGATGGGAGTAGTTGTTGAGTCAATTGTTCTAATGTAATGATTTAAATTTGGAAGTTCGTTGTCTTGAATATCGGAGACTTGGAGTCTATTAATTGTTTGATTACAATGATCGATAATTTCGTACTTAATTCTTCAAAGTTGATTATCATACCTACTTGCCTATCTCCTCGCTAACAAGTAAACTTTGATTGTGGAGTAAGCGTTTTCCTAATCAAACTTTGTGGGAGAAGTGAGATGGACTATGATAAACAGACAGATTAAACTCATTCAACTCTTAATCAATAACGCTCAAACGTACATTAGCGGGAATGAAGTTTCGGCTTATTTAAATGTGTCTAATCGCACAGTTAGGAATGATATTAAAGTTATTAATTCTACATTCATTGATAATCTTATAGTGAGTGTTAAATCTAGAGGCTATCAATTAAATTTAGATGCATATTCTATTAGTTTTATTGAGGGACAATTAAATGACAGTATTCTTAAAGAGAGAAAGTTATTAATTACGATTGCTTATAAATTATTGATGGATCATCATACATATACTTTGAGTGAGCTTGCATCACATTTTCATCTATCAAAGGCAGATGTACTCGATTGTGTCACACGTATCCAAACTTGGTGTGAAAAATTTGATGTCACCATCACTTTGAAAAGGAAACAAGGCATCATTATCGATGCTAGTGGTTCGGATTTAAGTAATGCGGTTCTTCATCTGAATCAACTCTCTTCGAATGAAATTAAAGTGGAAGATTTGATTCTGCAAGAATTACCACAGGGACATATTCAGCGTATTCATCATATTATTAAGAAACATATTCAAGCTTCCGAGCTTCAAACGTCAGATAATCAAGTGCGACAATTACTTGTGCATTTAATCTTAATTATTAAGCGCTCTAACTCTGAGGAGTTAGATTGGGAGTCGAATCCAACTTCTCTAGCCATAGCACGACAGTGTATTAAAGATATTAATCAACAACTAGGTTACCAGCTAACTGATGAAACGAGTCAATTGTTTTCATTCTTCATTAGTTATCATTTCAATCAATTTGATTTAAGCTTCCAACAACTCTTTATTCAAAGTTATATTCAACGGTTAATACAATTGATGGAAACGAATGTAGATATTCCTTTTTCTAAAGATTCAATTCTAAAAGAAAATATTTATACGCACTTTAGTCGTACCTACTTACGATTAATGCGCAATGTTTACCTCAACAATCCGCTGACATCTGAAATCAAACAACTCTATCCTTTTATCTTTAACACGCTTTACGATGTAATTCATCAGTTATCTAAAGACACTGACATACAACTTAGCGAAGATGAAATTGCCTTTTTGACGATTCATTTTCAATCATCAATTGAACGACAAATGCACTCGACCATTAACGTCGTCATTGTGTGCTATTACGGCTTAGGGGTTTCAACTTTATTAGCTGAAAGAATTAAGAAATTAAGTCCTTCAATATCAATTGTTGATACATTGAAACTTGAAGATGTTGAGACATATGACTTTGCGCAAGTGGATTTACTCATCACAACGCATGATATCGACTTAAGTCACAAACGTTCATCACACCTTCCGAAAGTGATTCAGGTGTCGCCATTATTTTCGAAAGATGATGAACGCCAAGTTGAACATGTAATTAAAACGTTTAAAAACCCAACGTTACAAAGAGATGCCCTGTCACCAATAGAATTTGTGGTTGAGTCCGACATCGAACAAGATGAACCTTCCATTGCACTCTCAATCTTTAAGAGAACTCAAGAGATTCTAGAAGAACATCAAACGACTTTAGACGGTTACATTGAATCTGCGATGGAACGCGAACGTCAGTCTTCAACTTTCATAGGCAATGGTATGGCGATTCCTCACGGTAATCCTGAGAAGGTGCTGAAATCTCATGTGATTGTCTATAAATTCAAGCACCCCATTCCTTGGAAACAACATGATGTGAAGTTAGTATTCTTCCTAGCGATTGCGAAGAAGGATGCGCAAATGATGAAAAATATGATTCAGTCACTAGCCCAACTTGATGAACATACGGTTGATCAGTGGTGTATGATGGAGAACCATGACTTTAAAAATAAGTTAATCGCTCAAATTCGAGAATAATTGCCACTAATAACGGCAATTATTCTTTTTTATATAGCATTGAATACGCTTACACTTTAAATAAAGGAGAGTGAAAGCGATGAAAATACTTGCTATAACATCATGTCCGAACGGTATCGCTCATACATATATGGCTCAAGAAAAGTTAGAACAAGCTGCTAAAGAAATGGGCGTAGATATCAAAGTAGAAACACAAGGCGGTGTAGGTGCTGAAAACATTTTAACTGCCAAAGAAATTAAAGAAGCAGACGGCATCATTATCGCTGCTGATAGACAAGTTGATCTTTCACGTTTTAATGGTAAACGCCTCATTAATGAGAACGTGCGTGAAGGTATCCATCATCCAAAACAATTAATTCAACGTATCATTGATCAAGACGCCCGTATCTATCATGGAAATGATTCAGAAACTCACAGCCACAATTCTGAAGAAGATAATGAACATAAAAGTGGCATGCAAATGGTCTATCAACACTTAATGAATGGTGTCTCTTTCATGGTGCCATTCATCGTTGTAGGTGGATTGCTGATGGCCATTGCTTTAACTATAGGTGGCGAAGCGACTTCTAAAGGCCTCGTCATTCCAGAGCATTCATTCTGGAAATCAATTGAAAATATTGGAAGCTTATCTTTTAAATTTATGGTTCCAATTCTAGCCGGTTATATTGCCGTAAGTATTGCTGATAAACCCGGACTTGTTCCAGGTATGATTGGTGGAGCTATCGCTGCTGACGGAAGTCTCTATGGCAGTACTGCAGGTGCTGGTTTCTTAGGTGGTATTGTTGCCGGTTTCTTAGCTGGTTATATCGCTAAATGGATTAAGCAAATTAAAGTTCCTAAAGCGATGGCACCGATTATGCCAATTATTATCATACCTATTATTTCTTCACTTATCGTAGGACTGATATTTATCTTTGTCATCGGTGCTCCGATTTCAAGTATCTTTGCTGCATTGACGACATGGTTAAAAGGTATGCAAGGCGCAAACATTATTATTCTAGCGTTGATTATCGGCGCTATGATTGCCTTCGATATGGGTGGTCCGATTAACAAAGTTGCCTTTCTCTTCGGTTCTGCATTAATTGCTGAAGGTAACTATGCAGTGATGGGAATGGTTGCTGTAGCAGTATGTACGCCTCCAATCGGTTTAGGCTTAGCCACATTTATTCAAAAACGTAAGTTTAATAAAGCTGAACAAGAAATGGGTAAAGCCTCATTTACAATGGGTCTCTTCGGTATCACTGAAGGTGCGATACCTTTCGCTGCCCAAGACCCACTTAGAACGATTCCAGCTAATATGATTGGTGCTATGGTAGCATCTGTCATCGCCGCGCTGGGAGGTGTTGGAGATAGAGTTGCCCACGGTGGTCCAGTTGTAGCAGTACTTGGCGGTATTGATAAGGTCCTTTGGTTCTTTATCGCTGTCATTATCGGTAGTTTAGTCACAATGATGACGGTTTTAATTTTCAAGAGACATACACCTGTGAATGAAGTGAATTCACACGAGACTGACCCTACCCTTGAAAATGATTCTACATCAGCAAACGATACAACAACACAAAGTAATGTAGCAACGACTGCTCCACAAAGTGAGCCTACAAATGAAAGTAAAGAACATGAAGTATTTGCCGAGAATATTATTGAAATATCAAATACTGAACTTACGCGTGACAATGCGATTGATACGCTTATTTCTAAATTAAATGAACATCACTATATCTCTAATGTTGAAGAAGTTAAAGAAGCTATTCATAAGCGAGAAGCAGAGTCAACTACTGCCATTGGTATGAATGTGGCGATTCCTCATGCGAAATCAAGTGCAGTCAATCAACCTGCCGTAGCTGTTATGCAAAATAGAAAAGGCATTCAGTGGGAAAGCCTTGATGGTTCATTACCGCAATTGGTCTTCCTTATCGCTGTGCCAAATGACAGTAATGATACGCATTTAAGATTATTGCAACGCTTATCAAAAGCTTTAATGCATGATGATACAAGAGACAACCTCGTGCATGCTCAAGATAAAAATGAAATTTACAACATTTTAAAAGAGATATAAAGGAGTGTAAGATATGGTATTGTTTCTTAAGCCTGTATTTCAAGAGCGCATTTGGGGTGGCAATGCTTTAACTCAGTTTGGTTACGATATTCCAAGTGATCAAACTGGCGAATGTTGGGCTATTTCAGCACATCAGAACGGACCTAATGTCATTGAAAATGGCAAACATCAAGGTAAGACGTTAGATGAGGTATGGGAAGAAGATCGTGCGTTATTCGATAACGATTCTAGAACACACTTCCCGCTTCTAACTAAAATTCTAGACGCTCATGATCAACTTTCAGTACAGGTTCATCCTAATGATGACTATGCACTTAAACATGAAGGTGAATATGGTAAGACAGAGTGTTGGTATATTCTTGATGCAGAACCTGGCTCAGAAATCATCTATGGTGTAGAAGCACAAACAAAAGAAGAATTAGAACAACTCATTGATAATAAAGACTTCGACCATTTATTTACTCATGTTCCAGTTCAACCTGGCGACTTCTATTATGTTCCTGCTGGTACAGTACATGCGATAGGTTCAGGCATCCTCATCTTAGAGACACAGCAATCTTCTGATACCACATATCGTATTTATGATTACGATAGAAAAGATAAAAATGGCAACACACGTGAATTACATTTAGAACAAAGTAAAGAGGTTATCGATATTTCTAATCGACAGCCGAATACTTCTCCACATACTAAAGAGATTGATGGTAACACTTATACGCAATTTGTGTCGAATACGTTCTTCACAGTAGAGAAATGGGATGTTTCTGAACATCTAACTTTAACGAAACCTCATCCGTATTGCTTAGTATCAGTCATTGAAGGTGATGGTCAATTAACAGTTGATGACGAAACATTCACTGTTCAAAAAGGTACGCATTTTATTTTAACAACAGAAGATAAAGCAATTCAGTTTAATGGACACATGGATCTAATTATAAGCCATCCTTAAATAAGCATTGCTTATAACTAAAATAATCCCTCGAATTGAATCTTACAATTCGAGGGATTTTAGTATATTATTCAGTTACTTTACTTTCTGCTGCACGTTTAGCAATTTTACGCATAATTGGATCCATCACAGGTTTCATACATATACCGAATATAATAAATCCGAGGCCGAACAATGTGAGTACGACAACTTTAGTAATTAATATTTCAGGTACAATACCACCTACAGTTTCACGTAAGGCGTCAATGGCATAAGTGAAAGGCAGATATGGTGAAATGGTTTGGAAGAACTGTGGTGTCGTTTGAATTGGGAATGTTCCTCCACCCCCTGCGATTTGTAATACGAGCAAGATAATCGCTACAGCTTTACCTGGATTACCTAACATGGACACGCATGTATAGATGATTGAGTTAAATACGAGTGAACTAAATACAGCGATGGTTACGAATAAGACTGGTGATTCCACCGCCGCTTTAAGTATCACTAGGTCACCTATCGACACGATAAGTGCTTGAATGATACCTAAGAGGAAGAAGAAACCAGCTTTACCCATATAGATTTGTCGTGCTGTTAATATAGGTCGCAAATGTTCATGTTTGTTATCTACTGAAAGTAAACTTACCATTAATAAGCCACCTACCCATATTGATAACGCTGTATAGAATGGTGTCATTCCTGAACCATAATCTTTCACTGGGAAGACATCCGTAGTCTTTTTATTAATTGGATTTGCAATTGTGTCTGCTTGCTTTTTCAAATCATTCTTTAATGTGTCTATAAGTTTATCGATAGCATCATCTTTGTCTAGTTTCTTGAAGACTTTATCTGCTTTTTTAAGATCCTTCTCAACGTCTGGCAATTTATTCTGTGCGAAGTCAGCTAGTGAAGCTAAACCTTCTTTCGCGCGTGGTTGATTCTCATTTAATAAATTAACAGCGTTGTCATATCGATTAAATAATGCCGGTAAATTTTGGTTTACTGATTGAGTGACATTGGCTAATTCTTGTTCCAATTGTGGTAAGTCATTGCGCACGAAACTAGCGGCTTGTGCAACATCTTTCTTCACAGTTGGGAAGTAAGCTTGAGCAGTTTTCATGGCATTGATGTAAGTTTGTTCAATACCAGGTAAAGTGCTTTGTATTGTATCAATACGTTCTTTACCATCACTTAAGATATCTTGACCTGCATTAATCACTTGGTTGATTGAGTTCAATTTCGATTGAATTGTAGATAAAGTATTCTGACCTTTATTTAATTGATCTGTAATTTCGTTTGAAACAGCTAATAAATTTTTGTTTAGTTCATTTTTAATATATGAACGGAAGTTATCAAGATTATCACTCAGTTTTGGCAGTCCACGAAGTACTTTTACTGCTTCAGACTGGCCTGAACTACCATTTGATAAAGCATCAATTAATTGATTAGTTGTTCGTAAACTATCATTAATTTGGTTATTCGCCTTTTTAATATGTTTAATTTCTGATGATAAATCTACATCTTCACTTTTCTCTAGTTCTGAAAGAATATCGACCATTTGTTGATTATATTTAGTAGCATTTTCCAATCGAGATTTAATATTCTCAAGTGGTTCTTTAAATTGTGTAGGTTTATCTGATGCGATAATACCATATGCCATGTTCTTCAACGCTTTAATATCTTGTTGAGTGGCTTGAGCTTGTTTGTCTGTCTGATTTGATAATGATAATAACGATTCTGCTAAGGCGGTGTTCATTGATTTAATGTCGTTTTGTGTTAAATCTGAATCATTGTTAGATGAATCACCCATCGTACTCATTTGACTGGTCTTTATATTAGAGTAACTATGCCCTAAATCTTTATGGCTTTGGGTAGCACTTTGTTGCTGTGTCGTTGTCTGATTGTTTAAATCTTTATTCACAGCACCATTCACTTCTTGTGCTCTACCGGCAGCTTCTTGATAGTCTTTCACACGCTGCTTCGCTTGAGTTAAATATCCTTGTGCGTCGTTTAATTGACTACTTGCTGCATCAATGCCTTCACTAGCAATGTCTACACCTTTATTAATCTTAGGAAATTGTGCTGGCACATCATTCGAAGCTACATTGAGTAGTCGTTCGATATTCGGCATATAATCATTAAGTGCTAGGATGAGTTTCGCCTTCTCATTTAAAGCGGGAACAGCGGAATTGACTGCATTGAGTTTATCTTGAGCATCAGTAATATTAGCCTTATATTTACCTAAATCTCTAAATTTATTCGCATATTGATCTAACTCGTCTTGATGATTGTTAAGATAAATAACTTTGTCAGCGAAGTCGTTTATCTTAGGTAATGCATCATTCGCTTGATATACCGCATTTTTAATCTTATTGATTGTCGGCACATTGTCTTCTAATGTTAGACCGACTTTATTTGCTTCAGTTAACAATGCTTTCGTAACTGTTTTATTAAATTGCTCATTGGCTTTCTCTACAACGAGCGATGAACCTGTATCTGTCAGTTTCGCTGCTACGGCATTAATTTTTTGGTTCACTTTGAAATTAACGTCTGCTTTTTGCGGATGCTTTCTTAAGGTGCCAGTAACTTGATGTGTAAACTTACTTGGTATGTATATACCGGCATAGTACTTACCCATCTTAATTTCATGGTCTGCTTTTTCTCTGCTAACAAATTGCCAATCGAAACTGTCATTGTTCTTTAACGATTTGACCATTGTATCGCCGACGTTAATTTTTTTACCTCGAACTTTGTCACCACTGTCTTCATTTACTACTGCTACTTTAATATGGCCTGTATTACCATACGGATCCCACATCGCCCATAAATTGAACCATGCATAGAACGAAGGTAGAATAGCTAGACCTGCTAAGATCACCCAAACACCCGGCGTTTTCGCTACCCTCTTCAAATCCGTGATAAAGAGTTTTAGTGCGTTCTTCATATTCACACTCCTATTGAGAAGGTCTTTAATATTCATTCTTTATAATAACTCTATTTTTATTTTTGAAAATGACTCCCCCATCATTACTTGATCATTGAGGAGATACTTCTATTATTTTATAAAATTTCTAGGAAAGTAATTTATTTTTACAAGTAAGATTTGTATAATAAATGTATTAAGGCGCATTACGTTTCGTTGATAGATATCAACAATATAAGTCATAAGTTAAATTATACCAAATTCTCAATTATTATCACACCAAAATTAAACTTTTCGAGGGAGAAAAAATGTGATGTCGAAAAACAAATTGTTAATTTATTTACTATCAACTACGTTGGTATTTCCAACATTCACTACCCCTACGGCCGTTGCGAAAGATAATACAGATGACATGAATCAACAAACAAAGGTAACTCATAAAAGTTCACAGTCGAAAGAAGATAAACAAGAGCAAACTGATAGCAATCAACGTGCGCACCAAGCTGAAAAAGCTTCTTCTGAGAAATCTCCTTCTAAAGAGAACGGTAAATCTTCTAAAACGCATAAAAAAGATAATGATGTTAAAGCGGATAAAAACAAAGCATCCAATCAGTCAGATCAGAATTCTAACCAGCCGCATCAAACTACAACAGCAGTTACTGATCAAAATAAGCAAAAAAATACAAATTTAGTTGACCAATTTTACCATAACGTTGCTCAAAGTCAGTCTCATATGAACGACCTGTTAAAACCTGATAAATATGATGATAGCTTTAGTTTAACTACATTAATTCAAAATCTTTTTAACTTTGATTCTAATATTTCAAATTATGAACAGTCAGACGATCATACAAGTCAATCACCTTCCACTTCAAATAGAGATGATTCTACTGATAGTGATAACAATGATTCTAAAGAGGTAACATCGAATAAAAATACTAATTCAGACATTCCTTCTGAAGGAAGTCATTCCTCTCATTCTGAAGATCAATCACATCAAAGTAGTACATCATCTTCTAAAGCAGAAACAGATGATTCAAAGGTGAGTGACGCATTATCTCAATGGGAACAAGACGATGATAAAAATACTTCCCAGTCACAAGGTCAATCGTCTCAACAAGATGAATCTAAACAGTCATCAAATCAAACGCATCAATCATCTTCTAATCAAACAACATCACATTCATCAAGTGACAACAACCACTCAAGCGTATCTGATTCAGCACTAGATACCATTCTTGATGAATACAGTGAAGATGCTAAGAAGACCCAATCTAATTATGAGCAGAAATCTAAACATCAGAAGAACACATCGCAGTCTTCTCAAAATAATAATCCGCAACTACCTACAGAGAATGAATTGAAACATAAATCTAAACCGGTTCAATCGTTTGAGAATGATATTAAAAAATCTAATACGCGTTCAACAAGTTTATTCCAACAAGTACCACAAATTGAAGATGGCAAAGTGTCAGACGATAACTTTAATGTGGTAGACAGCCAAGATACTCGTAAATTTATTAAATCGATTGCTAAAGATGCACATAAAATTGGCCAAAAAGAAAAGATTTATGCCTCTGTTATGATGGCTCAAGCTATCTTGGAATCTGACTCAGGTAAAAGTAGTCTAGCTCAATCACCTAACTATAATTTATTCGGTGTTAAAGGCAGTTATAATGGGGAATCTGTGAACTTCAATACACTAGAGGCTGGTAGCGATAACCAAATGTTTAGTATAAACGCTGGATTCCGTAAATATCCTAATTTGAAATCTTCACTCCAAGATTATGCTGACTTAATTAAAAATGGTATTGAAGGCAATCCTACAATTTATAAACCTACTTGGAAGAGCGAAGCATTAACATATAAAGAGGCAACGTCACACTTATCACATTCTTATGCGACAGATCCGAATTATGCTAAAAAGTTAAATAGTATCATTAAACATTACAATTTAACTGCATTTGATAAAAAACGTATGCCAAATCTGAAAAAATATACTCAATCAATTGGAACAGAAACTTCAGGAAGTGATTTCAAACCATTTGTTGAAGCTAGTGGATCTTCTCCATATCCACAAGGACAATGTACGTGGTATGTTTATCAACGTATGCAACAATATGACTCATCTATTTCTGGTGATTTAGGTGATGCACACAATTGGAACAATCACGCTGAAAGAGAAGGTTACACTGTAACACAGTCACCTAAAAACCATACTGCTGTTGTCTTCGAAGCTGGCCAACTTGGTGCAGATACACAATATGGTCATGTTGGTTTCGTTGAAAAAGTCAACGACGATGGTTCAATTGTGATTTCAGAATCTAATGTTAAAGGTCTTGGCGTTATTTCATACAGAACCATTGATGCAGAAGATGCCAATGATTTAGATTATATTCAAGGAAAATAATAAGAGTTACTCAAGATAGCATGTCTCTTCATAGAGCTTGCTATCTTTTTTATTTTCCAGGAAATAGTTGAGTTTGATGTGTATTTAAAATAATCCCTCCATAAACAATGTTTACGGAGGGATTGCTCAATTTGTATTTCATCGTTATATAAGGATGTTACTTTACTATAAATGGTTTCTCCATGATTCGACTGATTCTATTTCGCATGAACGATTTAAAATTTGTTCTATTATGAAATCATGCTTATCATCTGAACGATCTCCCACAGCATCTTCTAAAACTGTGATTTGATAATCTTTATCTGCAGCTTCAAGTGCGGTACTTAGCACCACTCCACTTGTCGAAATACCTGTTAAAACAAGGTGATTAATTTGATTCGCATTCAAGAAGACCTCTAAACCACTACCTGTAAACGCACTAAAACGTCGTTTAGTCATGATTGGTTCATCCTCTGCAGGTTCTAATTCCTCAAGAATTTGTGCAAACGCATCATCCTCTGTCATGGATATACCGCGTTGTTTAAAACTTGAGAACACACGATTATGAGGTGAAACGTCTGCAAAGTTTTTCTCTAATGCAACACGCATAAAGACTACCGGAATTTGGTGTGCGCGTGCTGCTTCTATTGCACGTTGATTTGCTTTAATTAAACTATTAATTTGTGGCACATTATTTGCGATACCTTTTTGCATATCCATCACTAATAGAGCTGTTTGATTTGTCATAGTCATACTCCTTTAACTCTTTTTTCATGAACAGTTTCTACATTATAACGATATGAGATACTCATTCTCCAATTATTTATATTTATTTCCATTGAAAAGTCACCCAAACATTTTAACAATTTTAAGACGTCCGGGTGACTAAATTTATTAATTATGATGCATGATGTTTCTTACGGCGACTTACCCAAATCAACGTGCTTCCAATCACTAAAGCAATGATTGCAAATGGTAAAACACTCAATTTAAGAACTTTACCTGCAGCTGGTAAAGAGATATTGCCGTCGTCATTTAATATTCCACTCAATAAGCCATCACCTGAACCTAATGATAAATTGTTCTCTGGGGATGGTGTATCCATATTACCAATACCATCTAGTATAGAATCTTTAGAGTTTAAATTATCTAATATACCTGATCCATTTGTTAAACCTGCGAGTTGGTTTAATATATCAGCGAGTTGACTACTGTTGTGATGATTACCATGGATTCTATCAAGTAATGATGGGCGATCTTTTATTGGTGATAAAATATAATTTAAATCACCTTTAGCTCGTTTAACACGATTTTGAAGTTGCAATAAGTCATTTGCTTTACCATTTAAAGCGGATTGTATCAGTTGTAACGCATCTGTTTTATCATTTTGAATACGTGTAATGACACTTGCTAAAATTTTCGCTTTATCTTGATTCAATCGTGTCGCTAATATCGTTTCGATTGCTTCTTTTTTATTTTTAGCATTATTTAATACGCCATTTAAAATATCATCTGCTGTTGCGTGACCATTTTTATCAAAATAGTGTTTTAATTGATCAACAATTTGAGATTGACTAAAGTGACCATTGGCTAATTTCTTTGCTATTTGAGAAGCTTCATTGTTTCCTAGTCGCGTAGATAATAGTTCTTTAATCAATTTTTCTTTATTATGTGATTGATCCAACATTGATTTAAGAATATCATCACTTGAAGTAGTGGCAACGCCATCAATCTGCTTCGCGATTTGATTAGCAATGTCTTTATCAGATTGACCTTTAATTTTAATGTTTTTCAATGCACGTTGAGCTTCATTGTTACTCATGATGCTATGAAGTATATTTTCAGTGGTCTTAGCTTTATCTTTATCATTTTTAAGTTGATTTAATATCGCGTTTTGTTGTCCATCAAGTTTTTGATGCGCTCGATCAATTTCACGTTTTAATTTTTGCTTATTATCGTCGGATAAATGGTTATCTTCCTTAACTTTGCTTTCTAAAGCACCTAAATCATTCAATTTACGACTTAGATAGTTCTCATTATTATCATTTTGTCGTGATTGTCTCTGTGCAAGCGCATGTGTGATTTTATCACTACCTTGTAAGTCCTTAGTGATTTTTCCAATCGTATCCTCAGCATTATCCCTATTTTGATTAGCTTCTGATTTTAGTGTTGCTATATCATGCTCAATTTGATTTTGACGCTCTTTGTTATCAGATTGATTTGAAGTCTTTTTATCACTTTGACTCGTACTAGAACTTTCATTTGAGCGGAGAGAATCCACATCATCTTTGATAGAGTCTAATTTCTTGAAAATGGTCGTATCATTCGCCTGTGCTTTAGTATCATTGTCTTTAGCTTCTGTATTCTGTGTATCTTCTTTATGAATAGCGTCTTTATTGGGATGGTCTTCATTTACACCATTGTTTTGTTGATAGTTATCAACATTATTAGAAATGGCATCCAAATCTTCTAAAAATTGATCTAACTCCTTAGACGCTTTTGAATTGTTGTTACTATCATTAGAGACCGTTGAATTTACTAACTTTTCATTATGTTGTCTCGCATCTTCAATAATAGCATCTATTTTAGAGTCATCTTTGGCACGATCTATACGAGTTTGATAATCTTTGATATCTTCTTTTGATAAGTCTTTTAAGTGATTTAATTTATCTTTAGCTTCTTTAATGTGTTTACTTAAAGAATGATTTTGATCTTGCGATTGTGTCATCGTACGAGATGTCTCTGTAGAATCTGCGTGTGTATTGTGGGTAAATCCATAACCAATGATTGTCCCGCTGACAAGTAGTGCTGTACATGAGATTTTTAAATATCCGCTAAGTTGGTGTACACGTGTTCTCTTCATATATTTACTCTCCTTCTATAGATTTCCCAATTACTCAATTCAATGCCATTATATACCATTTTACATAAAGATACACTTATCATTTTTATTACACTCTTTTAGATTTCTGTAGATTATTTAAAAATAATATTAAATATAAAATCACATTTCTTGTAAGTTTGACTTAAATGGTATTATACTTCGTTATAACCTTGATTAGTTAAACAAAATATCTAATCAAGCGTAATCAAATAAGGTAAGGAGTTCTCAAAATGGCAAAACCTTTATATACTACGACAATGATTTCAAATGGTGGCCGTGATGGTCGCGTATTTAGCCCTGATAATACATTCGTTCAAAATCTAGCCACACCTAAAGAAATGGGTGGTCAAGGTGGTAATGACACGAACCCTGAACAATTATTTGCTGCTGGATATAGTGCATGCTTTAACAGTGCTTTATCATTAATTTTATCTCAAAACAAAGTAAACGATGCTAACCCAGAAGTAGAAATCACTATTGAATTAATTAAAGATGACACTGACAATGGCTTTAAACTTGCGGCAGATATCAAAGTAACACTTGAAAATATCTCACAAGAAGACGCTGAAAAATATGTAGAACAAGCTCATCAATTCTGTCCTTATTCTAAAGCAACACGAGGTAACATCGACGTGCAATTAGAAGTAACAGCACAATAAAAAATACGGTAAAGCCAAGCCATTAAAAAATCCCCTTACTATCACCAGTAGTAAGGGGATTCTTTGTTTATCCTACTTTAATTTAACGCGACGCTCTTGAATTTTAGCATCATCATCAGAAACCTTCACAGAATATTGTTTCTGCGATGTTAAATCTAGTAATGTTAAGTATTGATTATGACCTGCGCCAGTATCAATATCTATGACACGAGGTTCAATATGAATGTGATCTTTCTTATATCCTAATCTATAATTCGGCACATGACCGTGAACAATAACTTTATTTTTAGGTAAGAAGTGGTTTAAATTTTCTGGAGCATGGCCTGTAACAACTGCTCTTGATTGTTTGCGCATCGACTTACTTGTATCAATTCCTGCATGTACAAAAATATATTGACCAATGACTTTATAATATGGAAGTTCGTTGATAAATTGATGCCACTGTATCGCTGGTTTGTCTTTACGTTCGAGCCATCTTAATTCATGATTCCCCACTAACGCGATAGCCCCGTCGTTTACTAATTGTTTTACAAATTTTAATGTCCCCACTGAATCTGGACCATTATTGACATAGTCTCCGATAAGTACTAGTTGGTCATCTTTTGCATCATAGTGAGCTGCTTTCAGCAATCGCGCTAGAGACTTACCATGCCCATGAATGTCCGATACTGCTAATAATCTTTTAGGCATCTGTGCATCACGCTCCTCTCACTACTACTGAACTCTTAAAGCTTTTTCTTTCTTTGATACGTTTCTAATATGAATAAAATGATTGAAGTAATACCTATAGACATTATTGCCATTGCCATACCTTGGGCAGAATCTCCTTGCTCAAATTGACGGTAAATAAACGTTGAAGATGTATCCGTATTAGGTGGTCTCAACATTAACGAAGCAACTAATTCTCTCATAGATATGCAAAATATAAGTATCCATCCAGAAATAATGCCTGGTCTTAACAAAGGAAATGTAATTGTTCTGAACAATGTCCATCCTTTACTACCTGAAATCTGAGCTGCTTCAATAAGATTTTTACTTAAACGTTGATCAACCGTTCTTATGTTTTGAACAGCGTATGGAATATAAAGCACTGTGTAAGCAACGACTAATATTCCGATTGTATTATAAACCGGTAAGGGATTATGTTTATTATTCCAGAAAAGGATTAGCCCAATAACCACAATAATACCAGGTACTGTGTTTGGTAATAAACTTGAAAAGTCAATCACCCGACCTAAAGAATTACGTCTTCGTGTGATTAATACAACCCATAGACCAATTAAACTTGCTAACGTAGCCGAAATAGTAGCTAACATGATGCTATTAAATAAAGCTATGCCACCATTACCCGATAATACATTAACAAAGTTTTGCAAAGTAAAGTTACTTAGATGAAATCCTGACGATAACTGTTTCATAAAGGCATTCATAAAGATACTTGCATAAGGTAAAACGATAGTAACGATAATTTCACAAATAATAAATACATAACATAATATATTCCACTTACTGCGAGAATGAACTTTCACTTTATGTCCTTTTCCAGCATTAGAACTTAAGTGATTTCGCGATTGAAACCATTGTTGAAATGCCCATACTGTCATACTCACAGCTAATAATAAAGTAGATAATAACGCTGCTCTTTGAAAATCAATCGGCCATATAGAAGCACTATGATGAATTTCTGAGGTTAATACCTGAAAGCCTATTCTGTTTCCCATTGTGACTGGTGTACCAAATTCTCCGATTGTTTTAACGAAAATAAGCAATGCTCCCATACTATATCCTGATGCAAAAAGTGGCGCTATAATTTTACGAAAACGATAAAAGAATGTACCTCCGTAAATTTCAGCTACTTCTTCTTGTGATTGATGAATTGTCATGAGTGCATTTTTCAAAATAATATATAAAAATGGTGTCAAGTGGCAACTCATGATCAACACCATCCCAAAAAAGCTAAAGAAATATGGTGTCACACGTGAGAAAATGGGGCTGAGTTGTTCCAACAGCCCATTTCTCTGCATTGTTAGCATCCATCCCATTGATCCGATATAAGGTGGTGTCATAAATGGAATCATAATAACAAGATCTAACCATTGATGTTTAGAAAGTGACGTCTTTGTCATAATATAGCTCAGTGGTAGTGCAATGATTGTGCATAATATGACGACTGAAATACCTAAAATAACTGAGTTCCATAATATTTTAAGGTGGTAAGGTTGACCTAGTTGTTGGATGTGTTCCCCAAATGTGCCATCCTCACTAGACACAAACCCTTTAAAAAGTATTAAACATAAGGGCAAGATGATGAGGAGGAACAACACAATGACTGCTAGTACTTGGTTCACACGATAGAATGAAGAATGATGTCGCATATTATCTCATCAATTCCGTGAACTTTTTCAATACTTTTTCACTCTTATCACTTAAATGATTCCAATCATATTTATACTCTTTGATATCTTTAAGTTTAGCTTTACCTTTTTTCTTCTCTGCTGTTTTGTCTGCTGGAATTAAATAGTGATCATCCACTTGCTTTTGGCCTTTAGAACTAGTGACATAGTTCATATATTTTTTAGCTAACTCTTTATGTTTTGATGATTTTAGAATAAATGCTGGACGCGGTGAAATCGCTGTCCCTGATTTAGGATATTTGATGTCTACCGGTTCACCTTTTGCTTTCGCTGCATATACCATGTAGTCTACACCACCATATACAACATCATTGTCACCTTTAATCACTGATTCTAATGCAGGTTTATTCGCACCAGCAAGTTTCATGCCATTTTGCTTCAATGCTTTATATTCATCCCAAGCTTTACTTCCTTCGTTATTCACTTTAATAGATAATAAATCTAATGCCGTACCAGATTCTGAAGGATCAGGAATGGCAATTTTATTTTTAAATTTAGATTGAGTTAAGTCTTTGACGTCTTTAGGTGGATTTTTAACGTTTTTAGTATTGTAAGATAAACCTAATGCACTGCCACTAAATCCATAATAGTATCCGTCTTTATCTATCCAATCTTTATATAATTTTTTATGATTTTTAACTTTATAAGGTTCAATTAACCCTTTCTTCTTATAATCTAATGCTGCAGGTAGTGATGCGAGTTGAACTACATCTGCTTTAGGATTATCTTTTTCAGCTTCTAAGCGACCAAGAATTTCTCCAGTAGTTCCTTGGAAAACTTGTACTTTTTTACCTGTTTGTTTTTCGAATTGTTTGACCATATCATTAACTAAATTATCTGGTCCTGCTGCATATAAAACGAGTTTATCTTTACTATTTCCGTCATTTGAACTCGATTTAGAACTATTACTCCCTTTGTCGCCATTCTCTGGTTTATTTTGACATGCTGCTAATAAAACTACCGTTGCAATTAAGATTACGATATATTTAGTGAACTGCTTCATGTTTAGTTTCCCCCATTTTTATAAAGTAATTTTCAGGAATATCAAAGGTTAAATTGACCGTCTCATTCTCTTGAAAATAGTTACTATCGTAAAACATAATCGAGACACCATGCGATGATGCTGTATATTGATAACGTTCACCTGTGAAGCTCACTGTCTCAATGACAGCGGGTGTCGCTTTCGAATGAGTTGCTTCTTCTATATGTACGTGTTCTGGGCGAATTAATACGCCATATTTCCCCTCTTTAGTTTGGATAGAATGATTAAGTTGAAAACCTTCATTCGTGCTTAAAACTTGATTATGACTCACGCCTTCTAAAAATGTCCCCTTCCCAATAAATGTGGCAACTTCCTTGTTCTTAGGATGTTGATACAATGTTTCAGGCGTTCCATATTGAACGATACTTCCATTCGACATGACTGCAATATAATCTGACATACTCATAGCTTCATATTGATCGTGTGTGACGAATATAGCGGTCATGTCATATGTTTTAATTAATCTTTGAATTAATAACTGCATATCTTCCCTTAAACTTGCATCTAAAGCCGATAATGGTTCGTCCATCAATATCAGTTTGGATTGTGAAATAATTGCTCTGGCTAATGACACACGTTGTTGTTGGCCACCTGAAAGTTGATGAATCGCTTTATCATAGTGTTCTTCCAAGTGTACCTCTTTCAGTGCTTGCATCACACGTGTTTTTAAATCTTTCGTATCTTTATTTACCTTCAATGGATACGCAACATTTTGGAAAACAGTCATGTGTGGCCATAGTGCGAAATCTTGAAAGACCATCCCTAAGTCTCTCTCAGCCGGTGATACATATGTATGTTGGTTAGAATCATAATAAGTGCGCTCATCATGATTTATACTTCCAGAATCTGGTGTTTCTAAACCGGCAATTAATCGTAACAACGTGGTCTTACCACATCCTGAGGCCCCTAGGAGCGATACAAATTTACCACTCTCAATCGTTAAATTAATATCTTGAATCACAGTCCTTGAACCAAATGATTTTTTAATATTTTTAAGTTCTAAAACCACATCCTCACCTCTTTCAATTACTACTATAGAAAAAGATTGTTAATAATTATTAAACAGAATGTTAACGCTAACTCAAAAAATTATATGTAATATGTATAAATGTATAGAGAAAATTTATATTTGGGAGGTGACATGCTTTGAATACAAAGCAGATGATGATATTTAAGCAGTTTGTTGAATTTCAAAATGAAAATGCGGTAGCTGAATCAATGAATATTACTCAACCGACCGTGACATTTCATTTAAAAAATTTAAATAAATATTATGGTATTCCTTTATATTACAAAAAAGGAAAGCATTTTAAATTAACTGAAGCTGGGGAATTGTTATATCGAAATACAACTAAATTATTAAATTTAATGCAGGAAACAAATGATGTCATGTCAGACTTCAAAGCTTCTAAGCGAGGAACTTTAAAAATTGGTGCAAGCCATGCGCCTGTTTACCACATTTTGCCAGAAGCCTTTAAAAGTTATATGAATAATCATCCAAATATACAAATTGATTTAACAGTAGATACAGCGCCTCATATCATTGATAAATTGAGAAGTAGAGAAATTGAGTTAGCTGTCATTTCTGAAAATGCCTTTTACGAGAATGATTTAAAGGTAAAACGTTTTATGGAAAATGAATTAATGATAGCTATGGACAAAGAACATCCACTAGCTCATAAAGAAGCGTTAACTATGAAGGATTTAGAATACTATGATTTTGTTATACATAGTGGAGGATCTACCAGAGAAAGTATTGATGAGTGGCGTCGTGATAATTTAGTACAACTTCGTGCACGTATGCAATCGAATAGTTTGAGTAGTATTTTAGAAACGATTAAACATTCTCATTATTTAAGTTTAATTAGTCATAGTGCAATTCAACATCGTCAAGACATCGTAAGTAAAAAGCTACCTAATGGACCCAGACCTCGATACATATCAATAGTTTACCGTGATGATATGTATTTAACTCCAGTTATACAGAATTTTATCTCACTCATATACAATGTAAATTTCGGGGAAGCTCCAAATCAACGTACGTAGATAACGTAAAATAAAAAGCAGGAAGTGTTTGAAACACAAAGTAGAAATTGAACCTAACTTTGTCTCAACTCACTTCCCTACTTTCATGGAAGTAACATTTAATTCTTAGTAATTTTCAAATATCAGATTGGTTTTAAGTTGATCTTTCTTCTCATGAATTCCTAATTGATCTAACCTCTTAATGATAGCACTTTGAACTTTTTTCGCTTCCGCTTCATTGGTAACTTTAGAGGAGATTTCTACAACATTTTGATCTTTAATATCCCAGTTTTCGATCTTCACTTCATTACCATCAATATGACCTTTATGTCGTTCAAAATGGACCGGTCCAATTAAATGAGGTTGTTTGATTTTATCTAATGCATCACTATAAGGTTGTTCAGCATGAGTCTTTAAAATCTTTAAACTATCTTGAGCATTAGGCATAGCTAAACTTCCTGAACCTAGTTTTTCTTTTGCTTCTTTTGTCACGCTTAATGTTTCTTTACCTTCACCATATTCTACTTCGTACTCATCTCCATTATAGCCATCTGCTTTTGCTTGTTGAATGGCGCTAGACACATCATGATTAGAAATAGCATATCTCTTTTTATACTGCAGTTTATGTTTACTATCATCTTCAGATTTGCGTATACGATAAGTGACGTTGTTTTGATAATTCGTACGGTTGGCATCATCTAAATATTGAACTTGAAAGTCTTCATCTTTGTCTTCTGAACCTAAATCTTCTAAGACACTGTGCTTAATATGGCGATTGTCTTTTACTATTTTATGACTATCTGCATATACTTTAACTTCATATTGATCTGGTTGATTTGTCTCAGCTTGCGCATTATGCGTTACTCCGCTACCAAGTAAAATTGCTGTTGTAACCATTCCAACTTTAATTAATGAACTTGTCATTCGCTCCCACCTCCACTTTCAACATAAACGATGTTTATGTAGCAAACATGACATTAAAATAAATAGATAATAAATTTTTATAAAGTTTTTGAATATATACTTTTATAAAGTTTATATTCTCACTACTATATTTCACAGTTTGTTAAAAATATTCTCCTATCACATTAGATATTTCAAGATTAAAAGGGAATATGAAAGTAACTTCATAATCTATTTCTTCATTATATATATCCGGAACTAGGCGACAACGAGATACTGTAGGAGGACGATGTATGTTAACAACTTCCATTATTTTTATGATAATTGGTCTATTACTTATTTTAGTGAGTAGAATCGTGTCTAAAGCTGAATCATTTGATTTAAGAGAGAAAATTTATGTACCAGGTTTGTGCTTACTCTTAATAGGAACGCTTTGTTTAATTGGGCATTTTGTTAATGCTTCACTCTAAATATCTTATTGCTTAATCATTTTCTAAAAAAGTAACAACAATTCTGACTATCTGTTGCATTTTTCAACGTCTTACTCAAATTAGTGGTGTTTAGAGCGTTGGGAAATTGTTAAATTAGTATATGTAACTTACAAGCACCTTAATTTTAATGCCTCCAAATCGCGTTAAAATTATTAAGAATTCCATGCTCTGTTGCAAAATAATATACAAATAGGAGGAAATGTCTTGGCAAAACTTTTATACAAATTGGGCAAATTCATTGCTAAGAACAAATGGGTGAGTATCCTTGCATGGTTAATCGTTCTAGGCGTTATTATCACCCCGCTAATGATTAACTCACCTAAGTTTGATGATGACATCACAATGAATGGTCTAAAATCATTAGATACAAATGATAAAATCACTAAAGAATTTCATCAGGATAGTCAAAAAGCCTCGATGAAGATTGTCTTCCATTCCGATAAGAAGAATGGTATTACAGACAAAGATACTAAGAAAGATATTGAAAAAGCACTTGATAATATCAAACAAGATGATGATTACGTACAAAACGTAAGTAACCCTTATGATTCTCATCAAGTTAATGATGATAAAGATACTGCAATCGCAACAGTTAACTATGTCGTTAACCAAACAGCGTTGCAAGATTCTTCTAAGAAAATTATCGATAGAGAATTAGATGATGTAAAAGCAGATCATAATCTTAAAATTGAGCAAACTCAAGGTGGCTCAATGAATTCTGAAGTAGGTGGTTCTTCAGAACTTGTAGGTATTGTCACTGCCTTCATCATTCTACTGATTACATTCGGCTCATTAATTGCAGCTGGTATGCCAATTGTCAGTGCACTCATCGGACTAGGCTCCAGTGTTGGAATCATCGCTCTATTAACATTTATATTCGATATTCCAAACTTCACACTGACTCTAGCTGTAATGATAGGTTTAGCCGTTGGAATAGACTACTCTCTATTTATACTCTTTAGATATAAGGAAGTTCGTAAACGCGGTCTAGAGCCTGTCGAAGCTATTGCGACAGCAGTTGGTACTGCAGGTAGTGCCGTTATCTTCGCCGGTGTGACCGTAATGATTGCAGTTTGTGGTTTATCACTAGTTGGCATTGATTTCTTAGCTATTATGGGATTCGCATCAGCAATTAGTGTATTATTCGCTGTCCTTGCTGCGTTAACACTCTTACCTGCACTTATTAGCGTGTTCCATAAACGTATTAAGATTAAAGATAAACCTGAAAAGAATAAAGATCCTAAAAATCATCCATGGGCTAAATTTGTTGTAGGTAAACCAATTATTGCTATTATTATTAGTTTACTTATCTTAATTGCAGCTGCCCTTCCAGTGAGTGGTATGCGTTTAGGTATCCCTGACGATAGTCTTAAAGCTAACAATACATCAGCACACAAAGCTTATAACTTAATTACTGATAACTTTGGTGCCGGTTATAATGGTCAAATCGTTATGTTAGTAAACACGAAAGACGGCGGAAGCAAGAAAGATATTCAACAAGATCTAAATAATATTAGAGATGATATTAAGGATATGGATAATGTAGATAAAGTGGCATCACCACAATTGAATGATAATAATCACTATGCATTGATTTCTATCATTCCTGAAGATGGTCCAAATGCACAGTCTACAAATAATTTAGTTTATGATTTACGTGATTATAATAAAACTGCTAAGGAGAAATATGACTTTAATACAGAGATTTCAGGACAAAGTGTAATTAACATTGATATGTCAGAAAAACTTAATGAAGCTATCCCAGTATTTGCTGGCGTTATTGTACTCTTAGCATTTGTGCTACTAGTATTTGTATTCCGTTCAATCCTAGTACCATTAAAAGCTGTACTCGGCTTCGTATTATCACTACTAGCAACACTTGGATTTACGACACTCGTGATGCAAGATGGCTTCTTAGGTAGCCTATTCGGTGTAGAAAATACGGGTCCTTTATTAGCATTCCTACCAGTCATCACCATTGGCTTACTCTTCGGACTTGCCATTGACTATGAACTCTTCTTAATGACACGTGTACATGAAGAGTATAGTAAAACGGGTGACAACGATCATTCTATCCGTGTAGGTATCAAAGAAAGTGGTCCAGTCATCGTTGCAGCAGCACTCATTATGTTCAGTGTGTTTATCTCCTTTGTCTTCCAAGAAGATTCAGCGATTAAATCCATGGGTATTTCACTCGCATTCGGCGTTCTTTTCGATGCATTCGTTGTACGCATGACTTTAATTCCAGCACTTACTAAATTATTTGGTAAAGGTTCTTGGTATATCCCTAAATGGTTAGGCGGTATCTTACCTAAGATTGATATCGAAGGTAAAGCTTTAGAAGAAGGTCATTCAAACACGAATACTTCTACGAATGAAGCACATCGCTATAACCGTCGTAATCGTGATGAAGACATTTATTATGATGACCAAGAATATACACGTCGTCATGGTCAGGCTTATGACAAACGTGATGCACATGATGAGAGACATAGACGTTATGATGACCGCGAGCGCTATTTCAATCGTGATCGCTATGGCAATAATGATAAAGAGGACTATCCTCGCTACGTTCGTCTAGATGATGACCGTCGTGGCTATGGGGAAGATCATTTTCCGGAAAATGACTCACAATATCGTAGATCACAATATAGACAAGATGAGAGAGAATCAAATGTAGATGAACCATCTCGTCAACGACGTGAGCATGTAGATTATGAATCTCTCTACACACAACAAGGTAATCATTACCGTAGTGAAGGCGAAAGAAACAGATATGAACGTCAACCTCATCGTGAGGAAAGATATGATGACCCTCAATCTCGATACGAGGATGGCCGATACGAAGAACGTCATTATAGAGATCATGCGCAACGTTCTGATAGTGAGTCTCGTACAACTGATTTATTTAAACAATTGTCTCGCGAAACTAACGATCAAGATATGTTATTTAACGCATTAATGTTATATGCACGTGAAAATAACAAAGATTTATATGATGACTATGCGCGTCGTGCACCTCGCAGACATGATAATGAAGATGAGAGAGAGTAAAATCACAAAGGAGGAAACGCCGAATGTTCAAGAAAAGTAGTTTCAAAGTTTTAGGACTACTTGCCACACTCGCCTTAGCAATTGTGCTAAGTGCGTGTGGTAATGGTGGCAATGGATCATCGAGTGGCGGAAATACGTCACTAGGTAAGAAAGATGTTAATATCCCTTATATTGCAAGCGATAATTCTACACCACGTTCATTAGTTATTGCGGAAGTCCTTAAAAAAGCTGGATACAATGTTACTACTACGCCAGTACAAGCGAGTGGTCCATTATATGCGTCAGTATCTCAAGACTCTGACTCATTCCACGCATCAGGTATCTTCCCTTCAACAGATAAAAGCTTTTACAATAAATTTAAAAGTAATTTAACTGTTTATGATAAGAAGAATTTAGTTGATAATGTTAAAGTTGGCTTAGCTGTTCCTAAGTATGAACAGGATATTGATTCAATTTCAGACTTAAATAGCAAGAAATCTACTACTAGTAGTAATACTGGCAATAGTAGTAACAGCTTTGGTAAATCTGTCGATTGGACAATACAAGGTACAGATGCTAGAAATGGTGTTATGAAACAAACTAAAAGTGAATTAGATAATGGTCAATTAGACAAATATAGTCTTAAAGAGTCATCTGACCAAGATCAATTTAAAACGATTCAAAAAGCTTATAAACAACAAAAACCTATCGTCTTTACTGCTATGGAACCAAGTTGGTTCTCTAAGGAACTTGATATTAAAATGTTGAAAGATCCTGAGAAGATTTACGGTAAAGATGATGAACATATTAACCTAGTGTTTAATAAAAATTTCAAAGATGATCATCCTGCTGCATATACGATTGCAACACGTATTTCCGATAATTGGAGCAAAGATGATGAAGAAAAATTAGCGAAAAAAATCTTCAAAGATAATAAAAACCCTGAAGACGTTGCTAAAGATTATGTAGATAATCATGATACTAAAGTCGATAAATGGTTAAAAGGTATTGATCACTAACTAAAAATCGATAGTATCATTAACCCCTTCACATTGAATGACAGTGAAGGGGTTTTTCTTTGTTCACTTATCTTAAAATGATAATCATCAGGAGTTATATTTGGTAAAAACACGCTACTTATGATAAATTAACGTATATTCTAAGTCATGAAGTATCCTTTGAGAAGAAATATAGAGGAGAAATGTGTATGCCTACATCAACGCAAAAACGTATGATTCGACATATCAATAAAACTGTTTTTGAACTGTTATATGATTATCACTTTGATGAAATTACTGTACAAAAGATATGTGAAGTAGCTGAAATTAATCGCAGTACCTTTTATCGTTATTTTCAAGATAAATATGACCTACTCTATTCATTACCTCCGTATATGACAGGCGAAATCATGGGTGATCCAAATACAGAGCACTCTATTGATACCGCTGAGTCATTTAAAGCGTTTATTTATTATATAGAACAACATAAAACTGTTTTCAAACACTTGCTCGTATCTTCAAGGCAAGTAGATGTATTTAGAAGTCTGACACATGCAAGTCGCGAAATGATGTTGTATGGTTCAAAAAATAATCACAACGAACCACTAGCACTTAAAATTCGAGAAAGTAAGCACCCTGAAATTTTAGCTGACTTCTATAGTAGTGGCGTCATAGAAGTTTTAAGACGCTGGGTTGAAAATGATTACAATTATTCTGTTGATGAAATCTTTGAAACATTAAATGCAACACTAGAAAGTTCTCTAAACGGTTGTAAAAATTCATAAATGAATAAATTTTAAAAAAGCACGTATCTCCTACTTACCTGCTCACAAAAGTAAAAGATACGTGCTTTTGATTTAATTTAGGATAAGAGTTGTTTTTTAACTGCTTCAGCAACTTGTGATGGAGACTGAGGGTTTTGTCCTGTAATGATTCGATCGTCGACTTCAAGTGTAGATGTAAAAGGCACACGTCCGAAATGATAGCTGGCACCACGGTGTTTGATTTCATTTTGTAAATGAAATGGAATCATTGTATCTCGTTTAGCTAGTACTTCTTCAACATTTGAAAAACCAGTCACATTTTTATTCTGTAGGAGAAATGTGCCTCCTGCATCTTTAACGTTTAGCAACGCAGCAACACCATGACAGACTGCTGACACAATACCACCTTGCTCATATATCGTGTTCACTGCACTTTGTATAAATTTATTTTCCGGGAAATCATACATGACACCGTGACCCCCAGTGAAATATACAGCATCATATTTATCAGGTTGAGCTTCGCTGATAGGTTGAGAATATTTCAACATATCCATGAAATGCTCATTGTTATAATATGCCTTTGTAGTATTGTCTAACATAAATGGACTAAGGCTCACTGGGTCAATAGGTGTATTGCCTCCTGTGATGTTGAATAAATCAATATCTACATTCGTATCTTTGAAAGCATCATAGAAATGAACAAGTTCACTTAGCCAAAGACCCGTGGGCGTTTCCGTATTACCGAAGTACTCTGTACTTGTATTAACAATCATTATTTTCTTCATTTGTTTCACCTCTTTTATTCATCTTCCATCTTCACAATAATTTTACCTTTAGCTCTGCCGCTCTCAGAGTATTCTAAAGCTTTTTGTGTTTCTTTAAAGTCATATACTTTACCAATAATAGGTTTAATTTTTCCAACTTCAATGAGTTCTGTGATTTCTCTTAATTGTTGACCACTTGGATGCATAAACAGGAATTCATATTGAACATCGTATTTTTTAGCTAAACGTTGATATTTATATGAAGCTGCTTTGAGTATGCCACGTTTAAAGATACTTTTATCTAATTTTCGTGCATTACGTTCAGTTGGCAGTCCTGAAATGGACGCGATGATGCCTTGTGGCTTAAGAATTTGGAACGATTTCTCGAGGTTCTCTCCTCCAAGCGTATCAAATACACCGTCGAAGTCTTTGAGTACCTCTGAGAAGTCTTGTTCTTTATAATTAATAAATTCATCTGGATTGAGTGACTCAATGAGTTCTTTACCACTATCGCTTCCCGTTGTTGCAACATAGAGTCCTTTAGCTTTCGCGTATTGGATTGCAAAACTTCCAACACCGCCAGATCCAGCTTGAATAAGTACTTTGTCCCCTGGTTGCGCTTGAATAACTTCATTGATTGCCTGATACGCTGTTAAGCCCACTAAAGGTATACTCGCCGCTTCTTCATACGATAATCCTTTAGGCATTGGCGCGATTTCTTCTGCATTAACTGAAATATATTCAGCAAATGTACCAATTTTAGATTTTCGTGGACGACCATAAACTTTGTCCCCTACCTTAAATTGAGTGACTTTGTCTCCTACTTCATACACTTCACCAGCAAAGTCATTGCCTAAAATGAGTGGAAATTGATATGTTAATAACATTTTAAGCCCACCATCACGAATTTTAAAATCGATGGGATTAATGCTTGCTGCTTTAATTTTTACACGAACTTCGTAAGGACTCATACTTGGTAATGGCATTCTTTCAAGTGATACAGGTCCTTTACCATAATGATGGATGACCATTGCTTGCATATCTGTTTTCATCTTTTTCGCCCCTCTTTAAATGTAAATTTCATTTAATTCCTAAAAGATTGTGCGTCTGATAAATTTAAGTTTCATCAAGTGTAAAGTGCATTTGTATTCATTACAAGAAAAATGCATGCCACTCCTGAGAGCGTCATGCATCCTAATATTTTAAATTTACTCTTCCGTTTTATTATCAAAATTTCGGCCTTCTAATCCAGCTAATTCTTCTTTAGTAGCAGCTGGTGCTTTCATCTCAAAGATTTCGTCCACTACTGTATAGTCATAATATCCTAAACGTGCGATAGGTCGAATGGATTGAATGTCTAATTTACCATTATCGAGAATGACTTTGTCATCGATATGGACTTGTGCCACACGTCCTATAACAATATCCACAGTTGATACAGGATCACCTGTTGGTATACGTACTGTCTGAACATATTCACATTCAAAGTGTATTGGTGATTCTTTAACTCTATATCCAGGCGCTTCAATACATTCTTCTTTTGTAACTCCGGCGAATTCAAATTCATCTTCTTCAGGTGGTAAAGCCTTCGAAGAAAGATTAACCGCTTCACGTAAGTCATATGTAGCCATATTCCATACAAACCAACCTGTTTCTTCAGCGTTCTTTACTGTATCTTTCCGTTCATGATTACCTAATACAGATTGATTAGCTGCGAACATAACCATCGGTGGATCCCATGTTAAATTTTGATATTGACTATAAGGTGCTAAATTATCTTCACCATCTTTAGATACTGTCGAAATCCAACCGATAGGTCTTGGTACGGTACTACTTTTAAATGGGTCATGCGGTAACCCGTGACTTCTCGTGCCTTGCTTTGGAGAATAATTCAATTGACTCCACCCCAATTGTTTTAATGTTGTTATATTCAGACTACATGACATTGTCGCTTAACGTCTAATATTAAAAAATGATTTATCTATAGCTTCATACTATAAACAAATCATTTTCTTATACTCTATAACTATGAAATGTTGAGTCATTTTCCTACAAAATTAATTCACATAATGGTCATTCGGCATAAATATAGAAACGATAACTGCTAGAACACCTATTATTGCAATAGTTACAAACTCTAAGAAGAAATTAGGAATTTGCTTAACATAAATCATTAAAATTGGTGCAATAGCCGTTCCTAAGAATAAAATCACTGTATTAACTGATAAAAAGAAACCTTGATTACTGTTCACCACAACCCCCACTTTAGAAATCACTGTAGGTATAGCAAATGCAATACCTGCTACAAATGTCACACTAAAAATAGTGATGAGTACAATGTTCGTGAAAGTTCCCATGAGTATAAGTGATACCACGCATGTAGAGAGCGCTAAAGTTAGGACACGTTTCGTACCTAATCGACCACTCAAACGTCCTGCTAATAATGATAAAAACATTCCTATCACACCAAATAATTTTACGACTGATGCAACTGACATATCCCCACCAACTTTATTAGAGGTTATATATGAATTCAAGATACTATACATACTAATAAACATAATGAGTAGCGTAAGAGAAATAAATAAGCAATACAATACTTTAAGATTTTGACCAAAGTCTTTAAAGTTATTGAAGAAATTAAGTAGTTTTAGATCTGGCTTTTTATTAGGGCTTTCTGGCACATGTTTATAAATAATAAATGTCAGTGTTAAATATAATATCGTTAAGATAAAATAAACCCAATGCCAATTGAGATAACTGACTACTATTTCACTCATATTTTGACCGAGTACACCTGATAACATAAAACTTGTACTAATAAAGCTGATTGCTGTAATTCGTTTGACTGGAGGATATGTTTCAGTTGTGTACGTAATCGCTACTGGAGAGAATGCTGCAGCGAAGATACCTTGCAATGCGCGCATGATAAGTAAAAGCATAAATGAATGTACGAATCCTATGATTAAGCAAATGATGACTAGCGCGCTAATACCCATCAGTATCGTTTTTATTCTGCCGAACTTTTCAGAGATGGTGCCGTAGAAAAGACAACTTATTGAATAAGTGAGTGAGAAAACAACACTATTCAATGTTGCTACTGATTGAGGAACATGAAAGTCTTCTGCAAAAGCTGCGGTTAAAGGCAATGCTGTGTATAAACTACCCATCACGATAATTCCTGAAATAAACATAATTGTCGTGATGAGATTATAGTTTCTACTGTCTTCCATTCATCTTCATACTCCTTTCAAATTTTTAGTCAACGTTACTATTATGCCAGTTTGATTTTAAATTCTAAAGGGGGAGATTTAATTGGTGAATATTACCTATATTAAAGATAAATTAGCTGAAGTCTATAATGATGCATATGATGCTCAATATTATTTTTTATAATAAGGAAACTTTTATATTGACATAGTAAAAGTGTAAGCTTAATATATACCTAGTATAAAAAATATACTAGGAGGTGTGAGTGATGAAAATAGAATTGGGATTAACATCTTTTGCTGAGAATAGCGATATTGTTATGCCTGATGGCAAGCATGAATCTATTAGTCATGCACAACGAATTCGAAATATTGTCGAAGAAATTGAACTCGCCGATCAACTTGGTTTAGATATCTATGGTTTAGGCGAACATCACAGAAAAGACTATGCAGTTTCTGATCCCGTAACAGTTTTAGGCGCTGCAGCTGCAAGAACACAGCACATTAAATTATCATCTGCTGTTACGGTCTTATCTTCTGATGATCCGGTTAGAGTATATGAGAGATTTTCGACTTTAGATGCTGTATCTAATGGCCGAGCTGAAATCATGATTGGTCGAGGTTCATTTATCGAATCTTTCCCTCTATTCGGTTATAATTTAAATGACTATGAAGATCTATTTAATGAAAAACTTCAAATGTTGCTTAAAATCAACAAACATGAAATCATAAGTTGGGAAGGTAAATTAAGACCAAGTTTAGAATACACTGGCATTTACCCACGAGTAGAAAATGGCGAATTACCTATATGGATTGCTACAGGTGGTACGCCTGAATCATCACTCAGAGCTGGTGCGTTTGGCTTACCTATTACGTATGCTATCATTGGGGGAAATCCTAGACGATTTGCACGTAATATTGAAATATACAAATCAATTGCGTTATCTTACGGACATGATCCTTCAAAATTACCTATTGGTGTACACTCATGGGGTTATGTAGCTGAAACAGATGAGCAAGCTAAACGAGAATTCTTCCCTTCACTTAAAGCACATCAAGATATTATAGGTAAAGAAAGAGGTTGGCCAGCTTTCGATGAGAATGCATTCGAAAGAGAAATAGGCAGTCATGGTGCTATCTACTTAGGTAGCCCTGAAACAGTTGCACAAAAGATTATTGATACAATTGAAACTCTAGGTATTAATCGCTTTATGATTCATACGCCTGTAGGTTCTATGCCACATGAGTATGTGATGAATTCAATTCGTCTTTTTGGGGAAAGGGTTAAACCTATAGTAGATAAATATTTTGAAGATAAATAGGAGGAAATATTTTATGATTTTACGTTATGCTACAAATTTAAAACTTGCTAAAGAATTATACAATGCAAGCAAACCAAAATTACAAGGTGACCAAGGTATGGTAGATACTTTCACTAACACATTCGGTTTACCAGCTAGTTCAGTTAAAGTAGCGGGTGGTGTTGAAGCTACTGCAGCTGCATTATTCGCTGCAAGTTTCTTAAACAAAAACATCTCACGTCTAGGTTCACTTGCTACTATTTCAGTATTAGGTGTTGCAACTTATAAACACTTTGAAGCTGGCCACGGTAAAAAAGGTGCTCAACATGCCCTTGATTTACTAGGTTTAGCTACTTTAAGCTTATTAGATACTTTCACTTCTAAAAGATAAGAGTTAAAAATTAAGACTCTCCGCATCGGCGGGGAGTCTTATTTATTATTTAAATACTTCTTCATAACTCTAAATGCATTTTACGTATCTTCTTGATACTTTAGTTAATAAATTTACTTTTTATATTTATTTAAAAGTGATTCAGGAACATGACAAAGATATTGATCTTCAGGATGCCTATCAAGATGATCTTGATGTTCTTCAGCACTTTTCACATAGTTTAATAATGGTTTAACTTCCACCATAATTCGTTGTGCGTCTGATCTACTATCAATAAAATCGCGAGCTTCATTTAAGTGATTAGAATCATCACTATATATACCGGTACGATATTTTTCACCTACATCTTGTCCTTGTTTATTCAAGCTATATGGATCTATCATTTCAAAGAGATAACTCATTAACTCTTTAATGGTTACTTGATTTGAGTTAAATTCAACTTTTACACATTCTGCATACCCGTCGTACGGGCCATCTAAGTTATTTGTAGTTCCATTAACTCTTCCTGCCTCAGTATTAATCACGCCAGGTATCGTTTTAAAAAAGGCTTCTGTACCCCATAAACATCCGCCTGCAAGATATACGATGTCCAACTCTATCACCTCGTATACATTGTAGCATTTAACTAAGATTAAATAACAAATGATATAAAAAAATGTGTTGCCATTTGATTGACTGCATACTCCAAAGTGACTTGCCATTGCTATATTAATATATAAATAAAATAAACCTCCATATCGTTGTTAACAATATAGAGGTTATTATTTAGTAAAATTTAATTATCATTATTTCAATTACTCACAAATTTATATCGCGAATCCTTGTAAAATAATGCACTTGTTATGTTATTAAGAAATTAAAGTCAATTTTTATTAACCGATTTATTTTCTTACCAACGCTAGTATACCTGCTACTAAAATCAAGATTCCTGAAAGAATTCCAAAAAAACTAATAAAAATAAAGTTTAGGATCCCACCAATGATTAAAAGCACACCAATTAAAACTCTTTTTTTGTTAATAATACAACTTAAAATAAGAGTTATAATGCAAGTAATAATTACAGCTACGCCTAATCCACCTACATTGCCACCATCAGTATCAAGTTGAGAACTAACACCTTGGAGCATAATAGCGAACAAACCACCTAATATACCAAATATACTACCCATGATCCCTAACACCATTTCAGCAACTCGATTTGTAGGTTTAACTTTTTGCATTTCATTCATAATTTTCCCTCCTTTATTAATTAAATTAAAAATAGTTAATAAGGATTATATATAAGACTAAATTCTTTATGCGATACTTATTAACATATGCGTTGCAATACATTAAAGTATGCCCACCTTTTTATTTTATTATATTATCTTGTAAAATCAATATTGTTTTCTTCTAATCTACATTTTTGTATATTTTGTATAATTTCAAAAATCTTAAATATTACTATAAATATCAAAGTGACAATTTTGTCATAGATTTGATATCTCATACACAGGAGTTCATAAATAGCTTGTGATATCTTATTTATTATACATAGAGAACGTGAATGATTTGTAAATTTGTTGTACTTTAAACAATGCTTCTTGGGAGACTTTTATTATATTTCTCTAATGTATAGATTTTAAATTTTAAAGGAGAGATTATTTTGACTCAAAAATTTGTCGCTTGCACTATTGGTAGTGTCTTAATTACTCTCGCTTTTCTTGTGGTATGCAATCAACCAGTATCTGCTGCAACTCCTAATGAGAATCAAACAATGAATCAATTACAACTACATTCATTAAAAGATGATTCAAAAGATGCCAGTTCAGAGCCATATTTTTTTAAATCCAACGCAGTAGAACATAAACATCCTATTTATCAAACGACATCAAAATCCACACTTCCTGAAACAGGTAAATCTATATCTCATTCTCCTGTTATGGCAGGAATTATAGCGCTCGTTTTGGGGTTAGTTATTTTGATTCATAAAAAGATTTCTGCTAGAAAATAATAACTATTTTATTTAAAAAATGGGCTTTTCGATTGATCATCGACAAGCTCTTTTAAATTACATAAAAAAAGAGTTGGAACTAAACGCTCCAACTCTTCTTACATACATTAAATAATGAGTAATTTAATACCTCTAATTATATTTGTAAAGAATAGGACAATTGCCCATATAAAGAAAATTGCTGCAACGATAAATGCAATTGTTATTCCTATTCCAGAATGCGCGCTATCAAATAACGCTGGAATAATCATAAGGCTTAACAATCCAATAGCTACAAATACCCAAGTGAAAATATGATTAAATAAAGCATTTCTAGAATGAGTAGAACCTGGGGGTTTCGCTATAATCCATACAACGAGTGGGAATAACACAGGTGCAAAAAACACACTAAGATAACTTAAAGCGCCTAATACATTATTAGCTTTTTCATTATGTCTTTCATCATATCTTTCATCAAAATTGTTCATTTTTTTCACCTCAGTTATATCTAAACATATCATTGCACACAATTTAAGATATAATGCTTAAAATTACAACTCTGTAAGTTTAACAACGTAATACTTAGCATTTTTAATTCAATGCTTGATTGAGTGCCGTCTTAAATGTTGAAACCGAGATTTCATTCGCGTGAGACGACTGTTGATCAAGTTTATCTTTAAATATATCTTTATTAGAACCTACCTCAGTAAGTACTCGGCTCAATTCTGCAACATTTTCAGCTGAAAATAAGTGTGATGGTGAAGTTATAGTTAAATGGTGTGCAGTCTCTTTATACCCAAGTATGAGTAAATTATAATCAAATGCTGTTCTAACAGCATTCAATATTTCCCCACCTTCATTAATATCTAGATAAATATCGCATCGTTGATAAAGTTCCTCTACCATATCTCTTTTAATTGTCGGATAAAGTTTCGCATTCGGATAATGTTCTAGGCTTGTAAGTACAGTAGACATTTCTGTCACTGCACCAATGTGAAAGTTAAAATCATCATGACGTTGTATTAATGCCTCTAAATGCGGAATTTGATCGGAATTAGTTAGAATTAAAATATTTTTTGATAATTGATTTTCTTTCTTTTTACTATATAAGTACCCAGAGGGATATACGAATTGATTTTCAGTTGAATTCAGTTGATTAGTAATCATTTGATACTCTTCTCTTTCAGGAATAATTACTGAAAACTGGCTGAAATTATTTGGCTCAAACATTAATTTCATATTTCCCGGGACATGCCCTTGAGACTGTTCTTGCCAAAATAACACGACTTGTTGTGCAATAGATTGATGATAAAGCGTAATAAACGGTGTTGAAAGGGAATTAAAAACGACTTGTTTATAATCAATATTTAGTTCATTTAAATAAAATGCTATAAATTCTTTCGTCGTTTCAAAGAAATAAGACTTCCCTCTGTAATCCAAAACTATATTTTGAGTCACATAGTTTTCGTATATAACTTCTTTACCATTTCTATCCATATATTTTTTTAATATGGGTGTACCGGACAAATCATAGACCTTTTCAGCGTATTTGAATCCTTCTTTTGTGTAGTAATCGACCGAACGAAGTCGTTGGTGTTTATCTAACCATTCTACATAACTTACGACTCTCGTTTTATAATATTCTTTATAGAATATTTTACCTCGCAACTCGCCCATGTCTATGACTTGAGCCATCGTACCGTTTCCTTTTATTTCCCAAAAGGGCGGTGTAGTTACATCATTAAAAAATGCTGGTTTGTCATCATCATAGATTTGATAATTTGCAAAGTATTGATAAGGTGAAGTCACTTCATCTGGTAAGAAACCATCATCATTTAATACAATTGTAAAAGGATGATAGCCAGCTATTTTAAGTGATTCATGTAACTCACGGGTATTACTATCATAATTCTCGAATAAATTAATCATGTAGCACCTCTTTAATTAATTGTTCCCATTTTTCAACTATATGAGTTGTCTTAAACTCCTCAGCAATTTCGTATGATACATCGTGCGGGTGTGAGGGGCCATTTTCAAAATATTGGATGATCTTAGTCGCCATATGATCTGTGACGTCGTTGATGGATTCTCTATCCAAGTTAATAGGAATAAGGTAACCATTACGAGCATCTTTAATAAATGTCGGACTACCATAATTGACATCAAATCCTATCATGCCTAGCCCTGAACCTACTGCTTCCATCAGTGTCAAACCGAAGCCTTCGCTTTGAGAAGCAGCAACAAATAGTTGATAATGACGATAGACATCTTGAAGGTTCACGTGCCCTTTTAACCGAATATAGTCTTGGGCATGATGTTCTTGGATTATCTTCTCGATTCTTTCTTGTTCAGGACCATGGCCGTAAATATCAAATGTTAATTCAGGTAGCGCTTTTCTCGCTTTAATTACCGCTAGAGCTATCCAATCCACATGTTTTTCACTAGCTAAGCGCGAAGCAGTGATTATAGAGAAAGGCATTCTAGGTTCTTGCGGATAACTTAATTGATGTAGACTCCCCACTGGTATCGTTCTGATTCTAGGAGAATCATGCGTATAATTTTTAAACTGTTCGTTTAATATTTTATTTTGTAAATCTGTTGCTGTAATAAAGAAATCAATGTATTTTGCATTCTCAAATTGATATTCATAATAATTATTCCATAAAATATGTGTATCATCAGTTGAGTTCATACTATAATGCTCGGCATGGACAACTACACCCACTTTGCTGTCGCCCTTATTTTGTAAAATAGCCTGACCTACATCTGTAGCGCGATCAATAATGACAATATCGTCGCTTTCTAAGTGAAGTTTGCGAATAAAATACGCGATAAATTCTTCTTTACTATATAAACGTGCATCATCAAATACATATACATGTGCATCATCATCTATGTATTCTTTATAAACAATTGATCCGTCCTCATTATAGAATTGACGCATATATAGTTTAGCTCTCTTATCATACGGCGCATAATACTCAGAAAATGTACGCACATAACTATAAAAATCTTTACGAATTAACATGCCATTCACTACAAATTCTGCACGATCGACATAGTTTTCTTCAGGATTTTTTAAATAGCATGTAACGAAAGTCTCATTATTGTCTAAATACAGTCTCAATACTTTCCCATTTCGCTCATAACTTGAGACCTCGTTACCAAGTTCAGATATTAAATCATTAACTGTATATGTAGTGGGAGCGATATTAATATCTGTGAAGTATTGATATAACCAGATAATTTCATCATCTTTGAACCCAATATTACTCGTTAGAGTTTGAATATTTTCAGATTGAATAAAATCTAAAAACACAAACTTGATTGGATAGTTGAGTTGACGAAGCAGTTGAGCTCGATAAGCTTGCGCATATTCAACCCCACTACTTGCCCACCCAATACCAAAATTTATATTATAAATCGTCATGCCTTTACACCTCTTTATTTATGGAAAATGGATGACCATATTATCAGATTTATCGAATGTTAGAATACTTAAGCATAAATTTCGAATGATTTTTCTTTTGATGTCCTTCGCCATTAATTCATACGTTTCTAAAGCAACTTTGTGATATTCATAAATGATGTTTCGTTGACCATTTTGTCGATTATTGACACTTGCTTTAAGTTGTTGCAAGTTATCCACTTGTTCTATCCACTCACTATCAATTGCTTTTATAAAGGACTTTTGTAAAAAACGGCGTTTTAAGTATGGGTCAGATACTTCTTTCAGATTATGATTAAGTTGTTGCTTAAACTGTTTTATTAAAAACTGTATAACCTCTTCACGATTTTTAATGTCTATATTTGAAACAGTTTCATTAAAAACAAAACTTAAATTTTTATAAATGTAATTAATCAGTGCTTCTTCGTTGATTAACTTTTTGTATTTAATATCATTCGCAAAGACGTCTCGCGCTAATTGTTCAAAGTTAAAGTCCTCAAAGTGTTCTCTCTCAAGAATTTGATCTCTTAAGTCATAAATTTTTTCTCGCTGAATACTAATACTTTTTTCAAATTCATTAGCCATTTCTCTATTAACCATGGCAGTTTCTTCAGAAACCCGTTGCGCTTTATTAACGATTGACTTCACTCGTCTTTGGAATAGTGTACTATTTTCTAATTTTGAAGATTCCAACGATAGTAGTTTTTCATTTCCCACTAAATTAGAATTACTCCAACGTTTTACTAAATAATCATCTAATGATACGAAAATTTGAGAATACCCTGGGTCTCCTTGACGTCCTGAACGCCCTCTCAATTGACGGTCTACTCGGCTATTTTCCATGTGCTCATTAATTATGACTGCTAATCCACCAATTTCGAAGACATCTTTAGCTAATTTAATATCAGTACCTCGTCCAGCCATACTTGTCGCCACTGTTACCGCTGATAATTGCCCAGCTTCTGCTATCATTTGTGCTTCTTTCGCAACATTTTGTGCGATAAGCAAGTTGTTAGGTATGTCTTTTTTGAATAATTGCTGTGAGAAATATTCTGCAGCTTCAGCTGTTCTAGTAATAAGAAGTACTGGTTGCTGTGTGCGATGAATATCAACGACACTTTTTAAAATCGCTTCATTCTTAATATTTCCATTCGCAAAGACTCTATCTGGACGATCGTCACGTTTAATTGGACTATTAGTTGGGATTTCTACCACTATTTTGGAATATAAATCGAAGAATTCTTTTTCCCCTAGTTTACCGGTCCCTGTCATTCCGGAAAATTGATTAAATTGTTTAAACAAGTTTTGGAATGTAATCGTCGCCATCACACTCATATCCCTAGAAATCTCAACATCTTCAATCGCTTCAATCGCTTGATGTAAACCTGACTGCAGTTTAGTACCCTGCAACATGCGCCCTGTTATCCTATTAATTAACACGATTTCACCATCAAAGATAAAATAATCCAAATTATACTTAAATAAATACTTTGCACGAAGCGATAAGTTGATAATTCTGACTAAATCAAAATGTTGATTCTCGTACATATTATTTACTTTAAAGTAATGATTCGCCGCTTCTATCCCTTCTTCAGTTAACCAAACTTCCTTTTTATTAAATTTCACTTGAAAATGAACATCCTCTTCAAGTGTTTCTAAAAATGATTTAACAATATGAAATAAATTAGATTGTACACGTGGTGCACCTGAAATAACGAGTGGTGTTTGAGCTGCATCTAAAATAATTGAGTCGACCTCATCAATAATTGCAAAATTTAAGTCTGGTAGAAATTTAGCTTGTATATCGTCAGCCAAATTATCAATTAAATAGTCGAAGCCAAGACGACCGTTCGTCGTATAGACGATATCATGATGATATAGATGATACTTCTCATTTTCTTCATATTCATAGTTTGGTATATCGACGAAGCCAAGAGATGCGCTAAGGCCAAGCCATTCATATAATGGTTTCATCTCTTGATAATCACGTTTCGCAAGATATTCATTAGTAGTAATAAGGTAGGCACCTTTTCCTGCGAGCCCGTTTAAATACAGTGGCATCGTAGCCGTTAAAGTTTTACCTTCACCCGTTTGCATCTCAGCAATATTACCTTGGTGCATGACAATTGCTCCAAGTACTTGAACATCCTTTGGATACATTCCAAGCACACGTTTCGACGCTTCACGTACAGTGGCATACGCTTCAGGCAATAACTTGTCCAAGGTAGTTTTACTAGATTGTAACCGTTCTTTAAATTGTAGCGTTTTCGCTTTTAATTGTTCATCTGTATAGTTCGCATATTCCTTGCTTAATGAATTAATTTGCTTTAAAGATTTACTCACTCGACGCAATCTCATGTTGTTAATGATTGTGTTAATACCGCTATTCACGGTTTTCACCTCCAGCATCGGAAAGTGCATCCAAGTCATACGTTCTTGCATTTTTTATCACACGATTCATAATTTCAAACTTCTCTTTAGTGTTAATGCCTTTTGCAGTACTTGGGTTACGGTATGTCCCATCTCCTAGTTCCACAATCGTTATATTTTGAAAGTGAAGATGATCCATTCCAGCATTAACTAACTCCAACTGATAAGAATGCGTTTCTAACGGATAAACGATTTCTTCTTCCTTATTTTTAATAATTTTGTATTCAAATTGTTCTTTGTTTTTACGATAAAACTTAATTTTGAAATAGGCTGCTCCTTCAGGCTCAACTTGAAAATTAAATTTAAATAAGTAACGATGTCCTTTTTTTAATATCGGAAGTTTAGGACTCACACGATCTTCTGTAAAGTTCGTCAGCATATACCAATTGTGAATCACTGTACCTGAAGGCATGAGTGGATTTTCAAAATAAATATCATCATTATTAAAATGTAACTTAGTGCCATACATAAATGTAGTTAAATTGACTAATCGCCATTTCACTTCAAATTGTTTAGCTTCTTGCATGTGATTCTCTCCCAAATTGTTGTGCCATGATTAAATGATAAAAATTGATAAACCAGTTAGTAATTGTCGAAGAATCATCATTATGTCTCCCTGGTACACTTCTACTCATTACACGCGCATATTGTTTTGTAAGTACTGGTAATAATTCATGAAAGGCATTGATATCATAATCATCGTGCTCCATATATGCAATCGCAAATGTTGTCTGGGTGAGTTGACTGTTGTGTATTTGATTCCAAAATTTTTGATCAAGTTGGTTGATTTCATTTTCAGAAATACCGCCTTCATTAGATCTTAAAACATCTAAAGATGTACCAAAGTCGTTAGGACGGACTAGCTTCATATTATTAGCAATCGTTCCGACATTAATCAATGGTTTACCTACTATCACTGCTGCCGGCTGAAGTCGTGTCGCATAATATAAAGCACCAAAAGATCCCATTGATAATCCTGAAAGTATCAATTGGTCATGGGTAAAACCTAAATAATCTAACGCACCCAGGATGACATCTTTAATGCCATTCTCATAATCTTCAGATCCTAAATAAAAGGCCCCACCCTCAATTCGAGGATCACTAATTAAAATGAAAGGTGCATTCAAACGGTTCATCATAAAGAAACCTTCGAAGCCTTCAGCAGTTCTATAGCCACTAAAATACACATTCAATGGTGGTTTAAAATCACCTGGATTGAAGTAATGAAAGAACTCATTACGGTTTTTATCGCTAAACCGTTGTCCTCCTAGAATAAATTGACCTAATTCCAACCTAGACCAACGCTTGTGAATTGAACCTACAAACAACGTACCTTCTCCTTGCGCTTTGAGAGAAATACTCACATTAGCTTTATACGGTCTCGCAGGCAACTCTATCGGTTGGTCTAATTCATTCTGTTCAAAGATGAATGTTTCAACTGGTTGCTCAGTAGAGTAGACCGGTATCATACGTAGCGTATACTGTATCTTAACTTCACCTTCAATTTTAAATTCTGGCCATATTTGATTGACTTTATTTTCATCAGCAATAATGTTTCGACTCCATGTGACAAGAGGTGTAAGTTGGTCGCCAAAGTTTCCCGAAATCTCTAACGATTCATTACCGTTAAATTGGTATTTTCCAATAAACGCTGTATTTACACGACAATGTATAGGTGTTACTTTATCACCATATTGCCCAGGAAATGTTATCGCCTGTAATTTCTGATGCAAATCTTCCTCATTATCATACTTGAGAGGTTTGATAAAATTTTGCTGAACGACCTTTTCTTCTTGAAAATGCACATCCCAATATGCCTCGTCTATCACCGTGTTATAGGGCGTGCTAACGATTTTGAATAAATTGATAAGTGACTCAGAGTACGGCGCTTGTGTAAACACAAAATCAAATGCCCCGTTTTGTTCTATAAGAGCTTCTACTGCTTGGAGATAACCACTTTCAAAATCAAATACAGCCGTATCTATATAATCCCATTCGACTTCTCTTTTATTTTCAAAAAGGTTTTCTAAATCATTCCCTCCAATTTGGAGTACTTTAAATGTACGTGGCATATTTATCATCACCTTCAAACAATTGATTAATTTGATGAATGATATTTATAGAACTAAATTCATCTACTAATCTCATGGAATATGCATACGAATAATTCCACTTTTTTAAATGTACTAAAAAATAATCTAAAGCTGAGACGATTTGAGAAATATCTTTTATGATTAAACCATTCTGTTCATGTTTAACATAATCAGTCCCTCTATAATTAACTTGTGGCACACCTGCGCCTATACAACAAATTTGTAGAAAAAGGTCGGGTTCATTTGATAAATCGACAACTAACCTTAAATTGGAGATAGCTCTAACAAAGTCTTCTGAAAAAGGTACATACTCCAATTCTATGACCGTTTCTTTTTTTATTTGTGATGCCAATATATCCTCAATTTCATCAGAATGTTCTTGTTTTTCTTGGTGGTACGTATCATTGAGTCGAGCAATTTCTTCCATTAACCAATCGTTTGGATCATTCTTGTATTTGGTAAGTAATTTTAACTTGAAATGATCTTTTTGTTGTATATATTGAAATAATGAAGTTAAAATCACTCGCAATTCATGTTTAGGTAATTGATCTATCCATAATCCTACATACGTATCATAGAGTTGACTACTTTTATTAGATATCGTTTGCGCATCAAAGGGCGTTACTCTTAATAAATGTAGATGCGTTTGAGACTCCTTAGCATAACGTTGAATCTCTCTCTGATTGTCTTGCGTATCGACCAGACAATAGCGTGCTTGAGAGATTGAATCAAATAGTTCAGGCGTCACTTTCTTATTTCGCTCTGTAAATACTGAAAAACATAAAGAAGACTCATCTATCGTATGAGCCATCACTGAATTGTGTCTTTCATCTGATGCAACGATGATTAAGTCATCTTTTTTAATCTCTCTTTCGGCATACTCTTTAAACTTTTCTTCAATTAAATCTGCCATAGTTGCATAAGTTGTTTGTTTAAAATTTGATTGGAATTGCTCCTTAATTGTCACTGTTTTATTTCTCAAATCTTCTTTAAATATTTCTTCTCCTTTGATTGAGAAGTAATGTTTCATTTTACTTTGACCCGTCTCAGTATATGTTCTAACCGCTGAAATAAAACCTCTATCATCAATGACATAGCGTCGTTGGATTATATTGTGTTGAAAGTCTTCTATCCACATTAAATATCCTTCTTGACTAAAGTGTATCTTTGAAAAAGTATGTTCCCCTGTGACCGCCTGAATTTGATAAGGAGTAAATATAAATTCTGTATTTTCAGGCCACGCTAAATCTCGATAATCAATTGCCTGTGGGGTTTGATGACTAACACCTTGAATATCATCAAACACTGACCAATAGTTAGTTTCAAACAAATCATATCTGTGAAGGAAAGTTCTGAGATAAGGACTGAAACTAAGTATCATCAACTGATAATCCACATTATTTTTACTATGCATTGTCATTAAACTGATCATATCATCAAAGTCTGTGTATTGACGCTTTTGATAGAAAGGTACTGATGTACTTTCCCACCATTTATCATGACTATACCATGCAGGAATAAATCGCTTCATAATTTCCTCCTTACCAATATTTATCTAATATTTGCTTGTAACCATCAAAATATAAATACGCACGCAGTGTTTCTGCGATATTAATACCTATATAAACAAAGACAATCAATTGAATCGAAAAGTAAATTTCTTCAAATAAATGTGGCACAAGTAATGAACAATATAATGGAATAGCTAACACAATAGCTACAATGATTGAACCAGACCAACATACACGGCGTGCTTTTTGTGATAAAAATCGTGTCGTATGCTTACCTGGATATATCCCCTCAAAATAATTTCCGTTTTTAAGAAATTCTTTCGATTTACGTCGCGTATTAATTAAAAATCGTGATAAGACATACCCTAATACGATTTGCATCAATAAATAGATTGTAATACCTATAGGGTTTGAAAAACTGAAAATAGTCGTCTCAAAATCCTTATCTACGGCAAGTCTACCTATGAGATTAACTATATTATTCTCAAGTATGAAGATAGATAAACTCATCATTATCGTTATACTTCCTGCCGGATTTAACTTCCACGACAAATAAGTTGGTGTATCCTTTGAAGAAATATTCATAATATCATTGTATTCTAAGCGATACTCTGACCGTTCTATAAAGAGTAAGATGAAGAGTATCAAAGCCAATGAACAGATGATAATGACCAATAGTATTGGATTTAAATTTAATTTAGCAAAATGACTATTGAACATTGATTTAACAAGGCTCATTAATACAATTGGCATAGGTCCAGCAATACCGTATGTGGTATTTTGGTCAGCTAACCATACTAAAAATAACGTTCCTGTAATTAAGACAAGTAACAATATAAAAATATTTGTATCAGTTATCGCCTTTTTATTAATAAATGAATGTATGATATAGAAGGTTCTGTTGCAAAGTAAAAAAATATAGCTAACC
>NZ_KV832233.1:0-621 GCF_001837405.1 Staphylococcus sp. HMSC067F07
TAACTATAACGGTCCTAAGGTAGCGAAATTCCTTGTCGGGTAAGTTCCGACCCGCACGAAAGGCGTAACGATTTGGGCACTGTCTCAACGAGAGACTCGGTGAAATCATAGTACCTGTGAAGATGCAGGTTACCCGCGACAGGACGGAAAGACCCCGTGGAGCTTTACTGTAGCCTGATATTGAAATTCGGCACAGCTTGTACAGGATAGGTAGGAGCCATTGAAACGTGAGCGCTAGCTTACGTGGAGGCGTTGGTGGGATACTACCCTAGCTGTGTTGGCTTTCTAACCCGCACCACTTATCGTGGTGGGAGACAGTGTCAGGCGGGCAGTTTGACTGGGGCGGTCGCCTCCTAAAAGGTAACGGAGGCGCTCAAAGGTTCCCTCAGAATGGTTGGAAATCATTCACAGAGTGTAAAGGCATAAGGGAGCTTGACTGCGAGACCTACAAGTCGAGCAGGGTCGAAAGACGGACTTAGTGATCCGGTGGTTCCGCATGGAAGGGCCATCGCTCAACGGATAAAAGCTACCCCGGGGATAACAGGCTTATCTCCCCCAAGAGTTCACATCGACGGGGAGGTTTGGCACCTCGATGTCGGCTCATCGCATCCTGGGGCTGTA
>NZ_KV832234.1:0-7370 GCF_001837405.1 Staphylococcus sp. HMSC067F07
TATTCAATGCTTGTAAAGCTTGTTCAACTTTATCCTTTTCAGCTGAAATTTGTTGAGCAGTAGCATCACCGTTAGTAATTACTTGCTCAGCTGTTTGAAGTTCAGCTTGTGCCGCTTGTTTTTTGGCATTGTAATTTTGAACAGATTGTTGAGTCATTCCAGTAGTTGAAGGAGTTGAATCAACAGCTTGTTGTAATCGTTGTTTAGCGTTAACTAGTTCGCTATTGTCTGCTTTTTGATGTAATAAGTTGACTGCTTTAGTAACTTCAGGTTGAATAGCTTGGATTTTTCTAAGAGCTTCCTTGACAGTATTAACTGTAGGGTTATCATTCTGAAGTACTGAATTAGCTTCACTTTTAGCATTGTTTATTTGTGAATTAATTTGTGCTATCGCTTTATTATATTCTTTAATACTAGCTGGTGTTTTATCAGAAGTATTAACAGGTTTTGTTAATTCATTATAAGCAGCTTGTAATTGAGATTTATCAGCTCTCAAATCATTTTTGGCTTTATTTAAAGCTGTAGTAGCCTCTTCAACTTTTGTTTTTTCATTAGAAATTTCACTGGCTGATGCATCGCCGTTTGCAATTACTTGATCAGCTTTTTGAAGTTCAGTTTGTGCCGCTTGTTTTTTGGCATTGTAATTAGCTATTGACTGCTCAGTCATACCTTCTGTTGAAGGGACTTGGTTTATAGCGTTTTCTAGTAGTTGTTTTGCATTTACAAGTGCAGAATTATTTTCTTTAGGTTGCAATAAAGCTTCAGCTTGATTTACTTTTGTTTGGACTGCATTAACCTTATTAAGTGCATTTCTAACTTGTTCAACTGAAGGATTATTATTATTAATTACACTATTTGCCTCAGCTTTAGCACTGTCTAGTTCATTTTTAAAGCTATTTAATTCTCGTTCATATCTTTCAACTGACGATGGTTTTTTATCTGTTAAGTTAACTGATTGATTTAAATGATTATAAGCATTTTCTAATTGAGTTTTATCTGCTCTTAAATTATTTTTAGCTTCTGTATACTCTCTTTCGGCTTGGTTAACTCTATTTTTAGCTTCAGTAATTTGTTGAGCAGTAGCATCCCCATTATTAATAACATTAGTGGCATTTTGAATCGCTTGTTCAGCTGCTTGATGTTTATTATTGAAGTTTTGAGTACTTTGTGCTGTCATACCATCAGTTGATACAGTTGTTTGTAATGTTCGTTGTAGTTGATTTTTAGCAGAAACTAATTCACTATTATCTGCTTTATTTTCTAGCAAGTTATTGGCACTAGTTATTTTAGGTTGAACAGCTTTAATTTTATTTAAAGCATCATTAACTTGCGAAACTGTTGGGTTACTGCTATCTAATACTTGTTTTGCCTCATTTTTAGCAGAATCAATTTGTGATCGAATTTTAGCAATAGCATCATTGTATTTATGAATACTAGCTGGTGTTTTACCCTCTGTGCTAATATGTTCAGTTAATTTGTTGTAAGCAGTTTGCAATTGAGATTTATCGGCTCTTAAACCATCTTTTGCATTATTTAAAGCTTGTAACGCTTGATCGACTTTAGTTTTTTCTGCAGCAATTTGTTGAGCACTAGCATTACCATCATCTATTACATGTTGAGCATTATTGAGTTCTGAACGAGCTGCTGCTTGTTTAGCGTTATAAATGTCTACAGTTTGTTGAGTCATTCCTGTAGTTGAAGGAACTTGATTTACGGCATTTTGTAATTGCTGTTTAGCTTGAACTAATGCAGTATTGTTTTCTTTATTTTGTAATAAAGCTTTTGCTTCATTAACTTTAGTTTGCATTTCTCTAACTTTACTTAATGCGTTTCTTACATCTGCTACGCTTGGGTTACTAGCTTTGAGAACATTATCTGCCTGTGCTTTTACATTATTATATTCATTTTTAAACTGATTAAATTTATTATTATAAGCTTCTATTGAAGCAGGTTTTTTATTATTAGTATCTGCCGGTTGAATTAATTGATTATAAGCGCTTTGTAATTCTTCTTTATTAGCTCTCAAACCACTTTTAGCGTCGTTTAGAGCTTGTAAAGCCTGCTCGACTTTAGTTTTTTCTGCAGTAATTTGTTGAGCAGTAGCATCGCCATTATTAATTACATTCTGAGCTTCTTGTATTTCGTTTTGAGCAGCTTGTTGTTTTGCTCTATATACATTAATACTTTCTTAAGTCATTCCTGTAGTAGAAGGAACTTGATTTACGGCATTTTGCAATTGTTGTTTAGCATTTACAAGTGCAGAATTATTCTCTTTATTTTGTAATAAAGCTTCAGCTTGATTAACTTTTGTTTGAACAGCATTAACTTTATCCAAAGCGTTTTTAACTTGTGAGACTGTAGGATTGTTATTGTTAAGTACACCACTAGCTTCAGATTTTGCAGCGTTTAATTCATTTTTAAAACCTTCTAAGGCTTGTTTATATCTTGTAACAGAAGACGGTGTTTTATCTGTTAAGTTTACTTGTTGATTTAAGTGATTATAAGCTGTTTCTAATTGAGTTTTATCTGCTCTTAAATTATTTTTAGCTTCTGTATACTCTCTTTCGGCTTGGTTAACTCTATTTTTAGCTTCAGTAATTTGTTGAGCAGTAGCATCCCCATTATTAATTACATTAGCAGCATTTTGGATCGCTTGTTCAGCTGCTTGACGTTTAGCATTATAATTTTGAGCACTTTGTTGAGTCATTCCATTCGTAGAGGCAGCTGGTTGTAAAACTTGTTGTAAATGATCTTTAGCTCTTACTAATTGACTATTATCAGCTCTATTTTGTAGTAAACTTTTAGCTTCATTAATCTTTGCTTGTGCTGCTTTAACTTGGCTCAAAGCGTTATTTACTTGTTGAGGTGTTGCAAATTCTGTATTAATAACTTTATCAGCTTCATTTTTAGCTTGATTAATTTGAGCTTGAGCTCGAGCCATAGCTTGGTCAAAGTTTCTAATACTAGCCGGTGTTTTATTTTCTTTACTGATAGTATCATCTAAGTGATTACGAGCATTAATTAATTCAGTTTTATTAACTTTTGTTCTAATAGTTTCTGTGATCTCTTGCGTACTACCATCATTATAGTTAATGGTTACAGGTATTTGAGTTGTACTTCCTCCTGCAAGGTGAGTGGGAAGTGTTGCACCCCTTTTAATTACTGCATTACGTTTATTGGCTACTTGAACAGCATTATTCACATCCTCATTACTTACATTTTGACCTTGTTCTTTAATGATTTCATTAATAACTACGGTGTGAAGTGGAGGTGCAGCTACTGTGTTAGTACTGCTGCTCTCAGTGTTTCCGCTTCCTGCTCTAGAGATAATTGTTACTTGTGATTCAGGTTTAATGCTATTAGCATTGAAAATAATTATTCCGTTGCTTTGATTGAAGGAAACATAGCTAGGTTTGTTAGTAATTGACCAAGTGCCATTATTATTATGAGTAACTGTAAATGATTTAGATAACTCATGGCTATTTTCTAATTTTTCTGTATAAGTAACTTCTACTTTAGCAGTTGGATTATTAGAATGAGCTCTATTATCTGGTGTTATTTCAAATGTACCGTTTTCCCATACTTTAGCACTTGCTTGCTCTGGCTGAGGAGCTTTTACAGTGAATAACCCGCTCTCTGCTATTGGACTAATAGTTTCCCCAGATCCTTCAGTAGCTAATGCTTGAAGTGTGTCTCCTGTCGCGATAGCAGGTCTATTTATTAATATTGAACTACCATTATCGCTAGCCAATACTCCTCTTACATTTGGCTCACCATTTTGAACAATCCATCGACCTTCATTATTTTTAATAAATGTTGTTAGTTTGTGGCCGTTTTTATTAATTACAATCTTATCTGCAATCGATTGAGTGTGAGAAGTTGTGCCTTCAATTGGTACTTCTCTCACTGCACCTGGAGTTATGGTAACTTCTCCTGAATTAGATTCAGTGATAATTGCATTGTTAGGCTGAGCACTCGTTACTATGAATGTACCAGGTTGTGATTCTTGCCAAGGGTAACCATTAGCATCTAATACATCGTAAGTACCTGTCTTTACAAACGTTTGACTAGTATAAGCTAAACTTTGCCATTGTGAATTATTTGAACCTGTAGTTTTAGGGTTCCAGTAATATAAAAAGCCGTTTGTAGGTAAGTCGTCTCCATTTTCTAAATGTACATATTTTTTAACCCAAGTACCTCCAGGGAAGGTTTGGCCGATTTGAATTTTATATACTGAATTAGCAAAGTCAAATTTATACACCCATACTTTTACTGGTACTTCTACTGGTGTGTCAATACCTGGATAATGAATTAAAGCAGTTAAGTTTTGTATACCTGCAACATTTTTGTCTGGTTGGCGATTATCCTTCCAAGAAGTTGTTGCTCCATATCTATTATTACCTTCAAAAATTATATAGTTGTTTACATCAGTTCCTCGACTTAAATCAATGCCAAATTTATCTCTATTTGGTGTAACAGCAGATACTGTTGGATAAACCATTACTGGAATATTAACTGTTCGTGTACCTTGATGATTAGGTAAAGTGACATTTATAACTTTTTCTGATTCTCCGATAGTATTTTTCCAAGTGTCAGGACTGTCGACCCAAGAGAACTGTGAACCTGATGGAGCATTACTTATAAAGTTATTAAAGTTATTAAAATTGAAATTAGAACCTTTTACAAATTTAATACCACCATTTTTAGCATGCATACCTTCTGTAACATTAACAGGATTACTAGCATCAGAGGTAACAGTAATATTCTCAGTCACATTATTTACACCATTACTAGTGACTTTTGCGTAAGTTAAATTATTTTCAGTAATTGAAACTTTTGCTGTTATATTACCTGTAGGTAATATGCCTTGAATAGTTACAGTAGCCACACCATTAGAATCTACTGTTTGCGTTGTATTTTGAATAATTGAACCATTAGATTGGTATAGAGATACATTAGCATTATTTGGTACGTTTCTAACTAAAATTTGCTGATGAGTTAATCCGCCTCTATAAATAACGCTATTACTATCTATGACTGGTTTGTTAGGTTTAACTTCGTAAAGTACATTCACATTTTCTCTTTCGCCATTAGGATAAATGACTGTTGCAACTCGAGTAAATGCCCCAGGAGTTCTTGAACTTGGTGTTCCTAGGTTGTCTCCCCATTCAAAGTTCATACCTTGTGTCCATGAATGATTGAATGGTTGCACATATGAACCAGCATAATCAGCATTATCTGGACGAAAAACAAATTGTCCATTTATTGTTGTTTCAAAAATCCTTTTAGGTTGAGATTTGACTATTTTATAGGAAGTACTTTTACGTATTGGCGTAGATTCTCCGTCAAATAAAATATCTGCTTCTAAATTTTGTTCGACGCCAATTTGATTACTATTAATATTTGGACCTCTATTATTAACCCAAGTTACTCTAGCTTCTATAGGACTACCATTTTTTAGTTTAAAGAAGTCTTTAGGGTTAGCACCTTTTCCTTCAGGGAAATTTTGGCCCTGTACAGTGTATCTAGGTTCTGCAAATATTTCCGGTATGATTTGTTTAACTAATACATTTATTTGAGAAGTCGTATTATCTGCATAAGTAATTGTAACTGTAACACTTGAATTATTATTTGTATTTGTGACGTTACTGACTTCTTTAGAACGAATTTCATTTTTTGGAGCTGTGACATAAGTTCTATTAGGTTCATTGTTAGTAATTGTTAATGAATTAATTACAGTATTTTTTTCAGTTTGAGTTAAAGTGGTACCATTTCGTATACTACTAATTCTAATAGGGTTCTGAATTGTTGAACTACTAGTAACATGATATTTATCTTTTAAAGGTTTAATAAGCACATTAAATGATTGTTCTGTCTGATTATTACTTTTATCAGTGGCAATAACTTTTACTGCCTTAGTAGTTTGACTCGTTACATTAGGAGCTGTGCCTGTTATTTCTGTATTACTGTTATTTTTTGACACTGCGATATCGCTAGTTTGCGGAATTGAGACTGATTGTACTCCATAATTATCTGTTACAGTCATATTATTTCTAAATGTTTCACCAGAAAAAACGACGTGGTTATTATAATTACCAAAGCTTATTACAGGTTTGACGTTATCACTTGGCACGAAATAAACATCTATTACATTATTAGTGACCTCCATGAGATTAGCAGAGTCATCTGTTGAATCTGTAATGTTATCAATATATTGTTTAGCTCCATATGGCGTTAGGACAAGTTGAGCTTTGTATATAACACCCATAACTCCATTGTTAGACCCATTAGCTTTAATAACTTTGTCGACATTGAATGCTTGAGCACCATTAGCAGCAGGTACTTCCCCACTTGAAACTTGAGAGTTTCTTTCATTATAAATGCGATTAGAGTGACTTACTTCAGCATTTTCAATTCCAGTACTAGCCTGAACTAAATCTAATACCTGTATTACTTGCCCATCTTTAGTGTAAAAACGTAAGTTATCTAAAGTATTGAGTTTAGTTGAGAAACCAGTGGTTTTATATTTAGGTGTCCCTCCAGCAATTGCTAAAGCCTTATCGTCACCTGATATGTCGTTTCTCAATGAAGGTATGCTTGTGCGAGCAGTTAATAAAGGCAATATTTGATTTAAAGTAATTGATGATCCTTTAGTTGCATCGTATCTATAAATAATCGATTTGTGATCTGGAGACCATGATAAACCTCCATCTGTATCACGGTGAGCTATTTTATCATTCGACCATGAGATAGTATAATCATCTCGAATATTTGTCCAACGTAAAAAGTTCATATCACCTGGATGTGATGTAAAAGTTTTATTATATTTATCTTTTCGAACTACAACATTTACAGTACTTGCACCACCACTAGTTGGGTTATTTACAGTAATATCACTAAGTTGGATGTCTAATCTTCGATTGGCTTCAACAAAAGCTTGTTTAACCTTGTTAACCTCTTCATCACTTAGTGTTGATGGATTTAATCGATAAACTCGTAAATTACCAGATGGCGCTATAACATCCACAGCTTTAACACGCAATGTAAGTGTTGTTGCATTTTGATTATATGCATTAACCGCTGTAATACTATAACTATGCGTTTCAGCTCCAAAGTGAGATATCTGATCGCCTGTTGGCAATGTGTCATTAGGGTACATAACTGTAAATGTCGTATTTGTTGGAATATCTTGACCATTACTCAATGAGAAGTACTTTCTTAAATCTCGTCCTATTTCATATCTTGAGCCTTTAGGTACGAATATTGTTGCAATTTTAGGGTCAGTGACATCTGTATCAGCATATATGTCTTTACGAATTGGATCATATGTGTAGATGTTACCAGCATTCACTGTCCCTTGAGACCCATCT
>NZ_KV832234.1:7470-291154 GCF_001837405.1 Staphylococcus sp. HMSC067F07
ACTGTCCCTTGAGACCCATCTTTATAATTTACAAGAATGTTACCGTTATCTTGAGGAACTAAAGGATTAGAGCTTGCTAAGTAAGTCGATTTGTTAGTATTTAGTCTTTGTACTTTATCTTTACCTTGATTTTTTTCTTGTGTAGTAAAATTAGTAGGATTTACTACAAGAATTCTATTACCAGCAGACAAAGGAGTAAGTGGATAGTCAGTCGCTAAGCTCCCAACATTTACATTGATAGTTTTAGTTTGTTGGTTATTATCATTATCTGTAGCTGTTAATCTAAGGGAAATAACACTATTTAGAGCTTGACTACGACTGATAGTACCTGAAACTGTTAAAGTACCAGTTTCGTTATTAGAATTTTTAACAAAGGTCTGAGTCCATCCAGATGGTAATCCTTCTACACGTATTTGATTAAGTCCAGAACCTCCGTGATTTTCAGTTACAGGTATAGAGAATGAGACATGATTATCTCTATAATATTTTGCGTTTAATCCTACAGGCTCACCAAATGATGGAGGTGTGCTATCACCAGATAGAGTAATGATATTACTAAAGTTAGATTGAACATTCTCGTTAAAATAAGTGATAGCTTTTAATTCAGCGGCTCTTGGAAGACCCTGTACATAATCACTAGCTGTAAAAGTAACCGTTCCAGTAGGTGTAGCATCTGCACTTGCTATCACTGTATAGTTCTCAGGTTTAGTATAAGGATCTGAGAAAGGATCAGTTGAACCGTTTTGTCCTCCAACAACAAGTAAAACTTTAGCATTAGTTTCGTGTGGCACATTAGTAACTATAATTTCTGGCTTTTGACCTGCTTTTCCTCTAAGTTGCATTTCAGTTGTTTCAATTATCGGAGGATTAGGTTTAGCACGTACTTCGAATTGTTCTTCTCTATCTCCTAAACTTACTGTAATAAAATAATCTCCAGGTGCTAATGTTCCGACTAAAGAGAAGTTTTTCTCGTTGGCATTATTAGTTTGACCTTTAGATTCTTCTAATCTCAATGTATTTGGGTATCCATATACCGACCAAGTATTATCTCTAATAGGTTCATTACTCGTTAGTTGAACACGTATATCTTGCTGTTTAGGCGAATTATTATGCATATCTCCAGCCATAATTTCATATACTGGATGACCAGCTTTTTTAGATTCTGAATAACTTTCAATACTTTGTCCTTCATTGTTATGCCAATAAGAAATCTTTTGTTTAAGAGCTGGTTTAACATACAAATTTACTGGAACTAGAGTTTCTGGGTTATGGTGACGATCTCGCGCGTTAAATCCAATCATTAGCTTAATTGGATTTCCTGTGCGAGCAGCTTCCTCCAGATTATTCTTTGAGAATGTACTCTCGATTTCAACTGGATTTAATTCATCTGCACCGAAAATGCGGACTTGGTCGTAAGCATCATTATATCGCATAAAACCAAAGATAGATCTACTTATATGTTTTACATAACTTAAAGGATCGTCGGCATAATCAATAGTATGATCTCCATCAGAGTCCAATATAGCTCGATCGGTATTTTTACCTATAGATGGATCATATACATACTTAGTATTACCTAAATGCATAGTACGATTTTTAACTTCTACGAAAGATTGAATACGATTTTGATATTCTTTCATCGGTTCAACATATAATTGGTTGTAATTAAATAATTGTCTAAATTCTAGTGCACGACCACCTGCTGCATAATAAAGACGTTCTGTTGGAAGACCACTAGTTTTAAAGGAAATTCTATAACTTACATCTCCTTTACCAATAAAGCTATATATTGAATCTAAACCTTGTCCTAGTTCAGGTCTCTCACCATTTAAGAAAGCAAAGTTTTCGTCACCATAATAACGCGCTGTAGATGATGCACCATTTCGATTGAAATAAGAATTACGATCATATTCGTTGCTACCTCGAGCAAAATCCCAAAAGTTATTTATTTGAACGGTAGGCGTATTATAAAATGGATAACCATGAGCGGAACCATGTCTAAAATATCTAGCTACAGCGGGATCAATGCCTTCAGCAGTTTGCCAAAATTTAGGTAAAGGTGCGCCTGAACCTGAGCCCACACCACCATATGCTGAGCTTGTTCCATTTTTGTTTATGATAGAAAATGTCACTTGACCTACCGGTGTTTGATCACGTGGGATTCCAAACCAATAAATCATATTCTCATGATTTGAGTGTCCTTTGTTAAATAATATATCCCACTCGTAACCATCTTTAACCCTTTTAGTAGTTATATAAGCGATACCTTTTACATCTGATGCATGTAATGTGTTATAGGGTGTTGATGGTAATTGATAAGGCGCCCCTTTATTAGAAGCGTGTAAAAATGTTCCTATTGGATATCCGGAACCATCATCATCACTTGATACATAATATTCAGTCCATGCATCTAAATAAGCTGAATTAGATTTTCTACTAGCCCGATCTTTATTAACGCTTCTAGTAGAACGGTTGTTTTTATTTATTTTAGTTGTACGCATTGGCAGCGTACGAGCTAATTCAATCGCTTGTTCTAATTGTTGGTACATCAAATCAAGCTGTTTTGATTCAGAATTTTCACTATTACCAAGAAAATCATTAATTTTGTCAAAAGTAGCTTTAACTTTATTATATTCAATTGTATTAGCTTTATCAGTATCTATCATTCTGTAATCATGGTATGACGCATCATATAAAGCTTGTAGTCTAGTCTTATCTAAAGGCGGTTGAACAAGTTTTGGTTTGTTAGTATCTTCAACTTTTTTATTATTTGAATCTTCTTTAGTAGATTGTTTATTGATAATTGATTTTTCTTTTAAATTATCTTTTTGTTTTTCTTTATCACCTGTTAAAGATTTTACAGCGTGTGTTTTTATCTTAAGACTGTTTTTATCATTAGGATAGTTAGATGGTGAGTTCTTAGTATTTTCTCCCGTGCTCTCTTTAATTTCATCACTATTACTATTAGATGTTTGTACATTTGATAAAAGTTCAGTCTCGTTTTCAGGTACTGTATAGACATCATTTTTATTTTGGTCAATTTTAGAGTTAGTTTGTTGTTTTGCAGTGGAGTCTTCTTCACCTCCATTTAGTGCAGTTTTTTTAACTATTGTAGCAGGTTGATCTGATTCATTTGCTTGAGCTTGACCTGTATTAAAACCTATAAATACCAGGGTTGCGATTACAGTCGAAAATGTTCCAATGGCATATTTTCTGATACTAAATTTCTGTAATTTATCTCGATTATTCAAAGCTATTGTTCACTCCTATTCTAGATGTTATGTCTTTGTTGTTTGATGTGATTTAATATATCGTGTGCTTAAAATTGACCATAATGACGATATTTAAAATGAAAAGAATACCATTCAAAATGAGTTTAATAAAATTTAGAGCTAATGTCGGATTATAAAATCATAATTTGAATGCGGCATGCTCACTCATCTATCACAATAGAGTTTCGAACAATATTTTATTTGTTCTAAACAATAATATCACTTTATATAAAGAAAGTGAAATTAATTCACAATATTTATATAAAATAAATTTTATGTTGCGTAGATGATGGGTATAAAATAAACCAAATGGCTTTACGAATTAATTTCGATAAGTCCATTTGGTTTAATGGTTAAAAGTTGCTTGCTAGATATTTTCCTGAAACATACAACTCATGTTCGTTACAAATTGAAAGTATTTCATTTAGTTCATGTGCGTATGCCATTTCATTAAAGAGCTGTTCTGATTCAAGTGGCACTTGAGTGTGAATTTCAGCTAATGATTTTGATAAATGTAAATTGTTAATGTTATCGTTAATTTTCTTTTGCTGCGCTGGTGTCAATGTAGATATATTTCGGATTACGTTTTCAACGCTATGATGATTTTGAATTAATTTGATAGCTGTTTTCTCGCCGATACCTTTTACTCCAGGATAACCATCTGCCGTATCTCCCATGAATGCTTTAACATCTATTAATTGTTTGGGTTCTAATCCGTATTCGTCTTTAAATCGATCTAGAGTATAGCGATTATAAATAGTAAATCCTTTTTTAGTAAGCCAAACTTCTACATTCTCATTTATACATTGGAGAATATCTCTATCTCCTGTAATGATAAAAACTTCATTGTTATCAGAATAACTGTGAGCGAGGCTCCCAATCACATCATCAGCTTCATAATTAGTTACACCAATGTTTACAAATCCAAATTGTTGTGAGATTTCTTTAACGTAACCAAATTGTGGTATAAGTTCTGCTGGTGGTTCTGGCCGATTTTGTTTATACCCTTCAAACATTTCGTTGCGAAAGGTTTGTTGCCCCATATCCCAACATACTGCAACATGTGTAGGATTAATTTCTTTAATAGCACTGAAGATATGTCTTACAAAGCCTTGAACGCCATTTGTAGGAATACCTTTAGAGTTATACATAAATTGATTGTGTAGACTCGTTGCATAAAAATGTCTAAATAGTAGAGCCATTCCGTCCACGAGTAATACTCTATTTGTCATGATAGTGTCCTTCTTTCTTCTTAAATGATTTCATCAAGTTGTTTAGATTTAGTTTCCAGCTGTTGGATGAGCGTATCATCTAATTTGAATGATAGTAATTCATCAATTTGTTCTTGAATTTGTTGCTCTAGTTGTTTGAATTGCGTCTCAGCTTGACGTGACATCTGCTGCACATAGTCGTTCAGTTCTTGTTTTAATTCACTCAAACCATCTTGTAACAATTCTAATGTTACATTTGCAATTTGTTCTTGGATATCACGTTGTGAATTAGGATTTAGTATTTTACGTTTTGTTAATTGCTTCGGTAAGGCTGCAATCATATCATTTAAATCTATTTTTAAAAATGGTGTTTCCTTTACATCAGGTTCTACATCAAATTGAGCTTTAACTAGTACGTGTATGTGATTTAACTTCTTGATAATTGGTGCAATTTGCTCTTCTAATTGAGAATTAAAATACTTTTTGATTCTTTCAGTAATTAATGATTGTTCTAAATATAATCGTTGATGAATTTGATCAAGATAAGTTTTAGTAGAAATCTTTTTCTCTTCATTAAAATCACTATTTTGAGTCATTTGACTGTTATACACTGATTTCACTTCGTCTAATAATTGAAGATTGAGTCTATTGTTTAAATGATAGATTTGTTCATCAACTTCGTTATTAGTATGTTGCGATGTAGTATTGATCAATTGGCTATTAAGTCTATCTTGGTCTTTAATGTTTAATAATTTTTCTTGTCTAGCTTGTATTTGTTCCTTATTATTATGGAACTCTTCAATCATTTCTTTATAGGAATCATTCATTTGTTGAATTTGATGAACCATCTGTTGTTCTAAAATGGTTTTAGATTCGACATCAGCAAATCGCTGAATGCTATCGCGCAATTGATCTATACCTTGATCGCCCTCTTTTAAGCTTTTACGACTAGAAACGCTAAATATCTCAGAATGAAGGTTAACTTGTCCAAGTGCATCTGCAACATAATCACGCACTGTGTTGAGGTCGTCTTCATTTTCAGCTAAATCTACTGCATTAATAACCATCTTGAATGCTTGATTCTCATTTAATTGATTCATCGCTTTCATGTGCTCGATAAAAGCTTTATCGTTATCCGTGAATGAATGATTAAAATAACTTACGTAGAGGATTAAATCTGAAGAAGTAAGAATCTGCTCAGTTTCGTTAGTGTGTCGTTGATTATTAGAGTGAAGACCTAATGAATCGACGATAATTTTACCTTTTAACCATTCAAGTGGAAGGTTAAGATGCACGGTCTTAACGAATGTAGCGTATTCATCTTCTGCACTCCATTTTTTAACGTCTTCTTGAGAGACGGTATGCACTTCTCCCTCATTTAACATGTCTAGATACATATCATAATGTTTCTCAATGGCATCAATAAATGCGAGTTGATTCTTTTCAAGTTGTGTCTTAAGTTTCTTCAAATCACTGTTAATAAATGATTCTAATGAATCATATGACGCATTGTAATATTCAAGAACATTGTTGACTTCATCTAGTAATTGCTCAGATGATTTTAAGGTGATTTGGCTTTCTTCACCGTATGATAATTCAGTTGTCGCTGCTGTTGTAGGATTTGGTGAACTTACTAAATATTGACCGCCTAATAAAGCATTGATTAAACTACTTTTTCCTGCACTGAAAGTTCCGAATACACCAATTTTAGTGATTTGATTATTGAGGCGATGCATTGTGTCTTTGATGTCCTTTTTCGTACGATCAAATAGAGGGACATCTTCGACTACTTGAAGTGCATTCTGAATATCAACTTGATTTGCTGTTTCTGCTTCATCATGGTTGACCTGTTCATGTTTGTGGTGGTAAGCCGTTGAATTTTCTTCTTTAAGTTCGAAATTTGCTTCAGTTCTTCCGATTAATTTATCCAGTGAATCATCTAAATGGATATAATAATGTTGATAATTATGAGTAGTTAACGATTCTCTTAAATTTTTCAACTCAATGAATTTTTCATATTCTTGTTTATCCTCATTATCTTCTGTTGTTAACTCGCTTGCTTGAGCGTGATTCACAGCATCTTTGAAGATAGGGTTTGATTCATGTTCAATATGTTTATTTAAAGCTTTCACTACTTCATCTGAAAATGTAAGAACATACGTGTTGCTAATACTTGTCTGAGGTTGATATAAATCAGAAATTAATGATGGCTTTATAAGGTAATCTTGGTTTAGGATTTGATTATTAACTTCACTGTCATTTATAAAGCGTGTTAAGAATGACATGTCTTCTCGAAGTGGCTGACGTATTTGTTGGTTCACTTTATCTTGTAACGCGTCAGTAGCTTGATTCAGTCGTTGTTCCTGTTCTTCTTCTTTTTTCTTTTTCTTATTGAAAAGCCCGCCTACTTTGAAGTCTTCAGATTTACTTTCAAGATAAGATCTTAACTGTTCTCGCATATCATGTGTCATGATATAAGCGTTATCTAAAATATCTTTACGTTTCTGCTTTAAATAATTGAGTAATTTATCAGAGTCGTTTAATAGTTGAGCTTCTTCGCTTACTTCTTGATTTTGTTGGAACTTCATGTAAGCTTGCTCAAAGTCTTCCTCTTCGATATCAAGTGTATCGAGGATGTCTTGGATTTCATTTTGGATATAAGCAAGTTGTGCTTCAGTAATAAAATCGATAGTACGATTCACGTAATCTTCGACAGATTCTCGTTGATTGTCCATATAAACGAGGTAATTAGATAATTCATTAATTTGGTTCTCTGGATGCTCAAATTTAGATACATAATAAGTATCTGTTAATTCAATATCCCAATCTTTAATTGATTTCTCCACGCGTGATTTAAATGTATCAAATGATATTTCATCCTCATTATGTTTATCGATTTGATTAATGACAAACACGATAGGAATACCTACTTCATTAATACGTCGCATGAATTTAAAGTTTAATGCAGATTGTACGTGATTATAATCTACAGTATAGAAGAGAATGTTGCTCGTATACATAAATTGTTCAGTACTAGACTGGTGTGTGGCAACATTTGAGTCTACGCCAGGTGTATCTTGTAGTGTGAAACCGTTGTTGAATTTATTTGATGGGAAGTTAATTTCTACTGATTCAACATCCACATTTTGACGATTCATTTGTTTCACATCATCATAAGTTTTTAATTTAGTGTATTGTTGGTGAGGTAAATTCGCGATGATTCCTGGTTCTTCAGCGACTGACACGACTGCAGTATTACTTGTTGTAGGTACTGGTGAGCTAGGTAAGATATTTTGTTCAAGTAATAGATTAATTAGCGTTGATTTCCCAGCTGAAAAGTGACCAACGAAAGAAGCGGTAAATTGATTAAGATATACTTTTTTTATTACTTGGTTAATAGTGTTAACTAAAGCATAGTTGTTCGATTTCTCAACTTCCTTTTTCAACTTATATAAAATATCTAATTGTTCAGTGTTATCCATGTGTTTTGTATCCCCTTTAGCTCCATCGATATGTGATAGAGGTTTTTACTCTGATTATTATAAAAAGTGTAAGGAATTTATGTATATCAACTTCAAAAAAATTAAAAAAATTAGGTTAGTCTAGAAGACAAACCCTAATTTTCAAAAGTTATGATATTTTAAATTTTATCACATAGACAAAGTAAAACCTATGTTAAAATGGCATATTTATTAATCAAACCATGCAGGTTTATCGCCTTCTGTTCCAGGTTTATTAACACCAATATTTTCTTTAGAATGTAGCTCTGGATTTTTAGCGATTTGAACAGCTAATGAAGCAACACTTTTACGTGAAACTTCTGTACCTTTGAATGTCTCATCTTTAGTAGTAACTTCAAAAACATTTTCATTTTTATCAGTTAACCAACCTGGACGGATGATAGTATAATCTAAATTTGAATTTTCAATAATGTCCGATGCTTTGCGATATAGATTTAATTTATCTCCAAATTGTTCTTTATTCCATTCGTTAAATTGTTCAGGTAATTCATTATAGATACCAGGTGCTGCCACAAATATTAAATGTTTAACATTCTTATTAGCCATAGCTTCAACAATTGTCTTAGCTTGTCTATCAAGTGATCCAGATAAACTTGCAAAGACTACATCAACTTCATCTAATGCTTTCTCAAGATCTTCTAAGTTTTTTGCATCGCCTTCATATACTGTTACACGGTTAGAAGCATAGTCAGGGATACGGTGCGCATTTCTTAAGAATAAATCTACATTAAAACTAGAGTTTTCAAGGAAAATTTTAGTTGCTTCGATAGACACTCTACCGTTAGCTCCGATGATTAATACTGTTTTCATATTTATAATCCCCTTTCTAAACATCTTCAATATTTTATTTTTTAGTATTTTTAAAATTAAAACACTCCTATTCAACTGTACTATAGTCGAGATAAGAGTGCGAATGAATTGAATATTTAGGTTACTACTATTACACGGAAATAATAAAAAGTAAACCTTAATTTTTAAAATCGGGTTTTTTACCCCAATATTGATAATACGTACATTCGATATAACCATTGAATAATTTACGACGTTTAGTTGCTTTACGGTTAACTAAATACTCAAATTCTTTATTACTGGTTAAAATATATGTTGATAAATAAGGATGTTGCTTCATTAGTGAACCAATATAGCGATACATTTCTTCTACTTCTTCGCGATCACCTATACGTTCACCATATGGCGGATTTCCTACTAATGCTACTGGTCCTTCTGAATCAATAGTTAAAGTATTAACGTCTTTAACATTAAATTGAATAATATCGCCCAGTCCAACTTCTTCAGCATTACGTTTAGCAATTTCTACCATTTCAGGGTCAATATCAGATGCGTAAACTTCAATTTCTTTATCATAATCTGCCATTCTATCTGCTTCATCACGCAATTCATCATAAATATTTGGAGGCATGATATTCCATTCTTCAGATACGAAATCTCTATTAAATCCAGGGGCAATGTTTTGTGCAATTAAACATGCTTCAATCGCAATCGTACCAGAACCACAGAATGGATCAATTAGTGGAGAATCACCTTTCCAATTTGCTAAACGAATTAAACTAGCAGCTAATGTTTCCTTGATTGGTGCTTCCCCTTGTGCTAGACGATAACCACGTTTGTTTAATCCTGAACCTGATGTATCAATAGTTAATAAAACATTATCTTTGTGTATTGCAACTTCTACAGGATATTTTGCACCAGTCTCATTTAACCAACCTTTTTCATCGTATGCCTTTTTAAGTCTCTCGACGATGGCTTTTTTAGTAATTGCTTGGCAATCAGGTACACTGTGCAATGTAGATTTTACGCTTCGACCTTGAACGGGGAAATTACCTTCTTTATCGATAATTGTTTCCCACGGTAAAGCTTTTGTTTGTTCGAATAAATCATCAAATGTTTTAGCATCAAAGCGCCCCATTACTATCTTAATGCGGTCAGCTGTACGTAACCATAAGTTGCATTTAACGATGGCTGCTTCATCACCTTCAAAGAAGATGCGCCCATTTTCAACCTGTGTTTCATAACCAAGTTCTTGTATTTCTTTAGCCACGACTGCTTCCAGTCCCATTGGACAGACTGCTAATAATTGAAACATTTCATTGCTCCTTTATTTGTATTGTGTTTATTTTACCAAATTCATCATCTTTTTTTAATATAAGGATAAACTCATTTTTATTTTTTGAAAATGATTAAACAAATAGCTTTCATGAGAGCATTTGCGCCCATAAATATAAACAATAAAAAAGCTCTCCATATATAAGGGAGAGCTAAACTAGTCGTAATATTTCTGTAAGCCATGTTCTGTACCGTTGTACTCATCACGTGTACTAGTTACACTGGTACGTCGGTGGTAACCATCTGTCTACATACTTTCACGCTCGTGTGAAAGTCGTCTCGTTTATACGTTGAATTCCGCTAAACAAGTGCTCCTACCAAATTTGGATTGCTCACTCGAGGGGTTTACCGCGTTCCACCTTTTATATTTCTATAAAAGCTACGTCACTGTGGCACTTTCAAACTATTCTAACCATATCATGTGACTTAGGTTATTTCGTTGCCGTCAAATTAATGCCTTGATTTATTGTTTCATCAAGCACGAACACTACAATCATCTCAGACTGTGTGAGCATGGACTTTCCTCTATATTGCTATAGCGATTACCCGAAATATCACTTTTGCGATTATAACACAATTTCATGTGAATAAGTAACAAAAATTTTTATTACTTACCGAAAACTGCTTTTTCTAAATTAGAAATACGTTTTAAAATATCTACATTGTTTGATGAGTTGTTGCCATTATTAGAAGAAAAGTTTTTATTTTCCTGTGGTCTTGTTGTAGCAACGCGAAGTCTTAACTCTTCAAGTTCTTTTTTTAATTTATTATTTTCTTCTGATAGCTTAACAACTTCATTATTCATGTCCGCCATTTTTTGATAATCTGTAATAATATCGTCTAAAAAAGCGTCTACTTCTTCTCTTCTATAGCCACGAGCCATAGTTTTTTCGAAATCTTTCTCATAAATATCTTTTGCTGATAATTTTAATGAAACATCTGACATCTTTTATCCACCTCATTCGAAACTTTGATCTTGAGACCACTGCAAGTCGTTGATGAAGTCAGTGAGTTCATCAAACGTCACAATATCACAAGTATAGTTTGTTTTATCCATAAATTCAACTAACATAGTCTTGAAGAATTTAGGGCTTGCCTCTTGTTCTTCATCATAAATTAGAATGGTATAGTCGGTATGATCTAGCATGAATTGATCTGCTTGTTTAAACTGAAAAGGCCCTTGATAATCAGTATGATGAATACTCTCCGTAAAATCTGCTTGTTGAGCGATTGAAGCGTATTTAGCTTGGTTCTGTTCATTCCAACGATGCGTATGACCTAAGAAAGGTGTGATAATCCCTAACTTTAATTCTGGATAATCTTTCTTTAAGTCTAAAACAACCTCAGCTGTCCATAACTCAATACCCATTTGACCTTGAATCAGCACCCATTCTAGACCTTCATCTAATAATTGTTCTAATTTATGAGATATAAACTTCTTTAAATATGAAACTTCTGGTGCATCATCTTTGAATATATTTAATTCAAAAGATTTGTATCCAGTAACATATACAGTTTTAACCATATTCTCCCTCATTAAACATGATACGTTAAAATATTTTTTAAATCATACTGTACGCTTTTTATTTTTTCTGTGAAAAGCTTTCTACTCGTACGTTTAAAATGACATTCGACAGATAGCGATTGAATGTTTGATATAAGTAAATTAAATTTTAATGGTGTCATATACGGCGTATTAATGATTTGTTGATAATAATTGTTTAATTCATTAAGTTTTGAATCAATCGAATGTGCATAAGGTTTTACTACCTTATAAAAGTCATAATCAACTTCTGAAGATTTTACTCTTTCAAAACGATGATTCATTTCATCAATATCCGAGATAAGTTGTTCTATTAGTTTTCGCATTAGGATGCCTCCTACAAAGTTAATTTAACACAATAAGAAAGCTTAAGTCATGCAAAGTATCATTCTTTCATTGATTAGACATGATTGGATTTATAAAGATTTTGTTATCGGCGAATTTGTTTTGAAAGATTTATGTTACTTTTATCATTTAAGTCTCGTTTAAATAACTATAATTTTAATAAATAATAAATTATAGATTACGTTTATCTTTCATTTATGAAAGAAATCGTGACAGAATAGGCTAATCACGTTAAAATAATGAATGATGTATGTTTGTTAAATAACATATACATTCAAATACTAGAGTTTGATTGAGTTTTTTCATTTACATATCTAAAGTTTTCTCATCAAACTTGTGTGGTGAATATTATGAATTATCCTAATGGTAAGCCATACTCAAAAAATAAGTCTTCGGACGGACGAAAGCCTTCACCCTTTTCAAGTAACATTGAATATGGTGGACGCGGAATGTCGCTTGAAAAAGATATAGAACAATCCAATACGTTCTATTTAAAAAGTGGCATAGCAGTCATTCACAAGAAGCCTACTCCCGTTCAGATAGTCAATGTTCACTATCCTAAACGTAGTAAGGCTGTGATTAATGAAGCTTATTTTCGTACACCTTCAACTACCGATTATAACGGCGTTTATAATGGGTATTATATCGATTTCGAGGCAAAGGAAACGAAGAATAAAACTTCTTTTCCCCTTAATAATATACATGCACATCAAGTTGAACATATGAAAAATACATATCTTCAAAAGGGAATTGTTTTTCTTATGATACGTTTCAAAACACTTGATGAAGTCTATATATTGCCATATTCTAAGTTTGAATTTTTCTGGGAAAGATATACTCAAGAAATCAAAAAATCGATTACAGTTGAAGAAATTCGGAAAAATGGTTACCATATTCCTTATCAATATCAACCAAGATTGAATTACCTCAAGGCAGTTGATAAGTTGATATTAGATGAAAGTGAGGACCGCGTATGACGGAAAATAAAGGGTCTTCCCATCCTAAAAAAAATAATAGTAAAAATGGTGGGAAGTCCGACGAACAAAAGAATAGGAATGTTAAGAGAACGATTATCAAGATAATCGGCTTTATGATTATCGCCTTTTTCGTTCTGTTGTTACTTGGTATCTTGTTGTTTGCTTACTATGCATGGAAAGCGCCAGCATTTACTGAGTCGAAACTAGAAGACCCAATTCCGGCCAAGATTTATGATAAGAATGGGGATCTAGTTAAAACGTTAGATAACGGTCAACGTCATGAACACGTCAACATTAAAGACGTACCAAAACACATGAAATATGCCGTTTTAGCAACAGAGGATAATCGATTCTATCATCACGGTGCGCTAGACTATAAACGCTTATTTGGTGCTATTGGGAAGAACTTAACTGGTGGATTTGGTGCTCAGGGTGCGTCAACTTTAACACAACAAGTTGTTAAAGATTCATTCTTAACACAACAAAAATCTATCGGTCGTAAAGCTCAAGAAGCTTACCTTTCATACCGTCTTGAACAAGAATATAGTAAAGATGAAATATTCCAAGTTTACTTGAATAAAATTTACTATTCTGATGGTGTTACTGGTGTCAAAGCTGCAGCTAAATATTACTTTAACAAGGACTTGAAGGACTTAAACTTAGCTGAAGAAGCTTATCTTGCAGGTTTACCACAAGTTCCTAACTTATATAATATTTACAATAACCCTAAAGAAGCGAATAGCCGTAAAGACACAGTGCTCTATTTAATGCATAAACATCACAGAATTACTGATAAAGAATATGCTGATGCTAAGAAACTTGATCTAAAAGCGAACTTAGTAGAACGCTCTAAGAAAGATCGTCAAGTGAACGCTAATAATAATGATTCAGAGTATGATTCTTACGTTAACTTCGTTGAATCAGAATTAATGAATAATAAATACTTCAAAGACAAGAACTTAGGCAACGTCCTACAAAGTGGTATTAAAATTTACACTAACATGGACAAAGACGTTCAAAAAACGCTTCAAGATCGTGTTAATAATGGTGGTTCTAACTACTATAAAAATGATGACCAACAAGTTGGTGCTACAATCTTAGATAGTAAAACTGGTGGTCTTGTAGCTATTTCAGGCGGACGTGACTACAAAAATGTCGTAGAACGTAACCAAGCTACAGATGCTCACCCTACTGGTTCATCATTAAAACCATTCTTAGCTTATGGTCCAGCTATTGAAAATATGCAATGGGCTACTAACCACGCAATCCAAGACGAATCTTCATATTGGGTTGATGGTTCAGAATTCAAAAACTATGACACTAAAAGTCATGGTAAAGTTTCTGCTTATGATGCTTTACGTCAAAGTTTCAATATTCCTGCTCTTAAAACTTGGCAACAAGTTAAGAAACAAGCAGGTAACGATGCGCCTAAGAAATTCGCTTCTAAAGTTGGCTTAGATTACAACAGTAAAATAGGTCCATCTGAAGTACTTGGTGGTTCATCTTCTGAATTCTCACCTACTCAATTAGCTTCAGCATTTGCTGCAATTGCTAATGGTGGTACTTATAACAATGCTCACTCTATTCAAAAAGTAGTCACTAATGATGGTGACACTATTGAATATGATCATACTAGTCACAAAGCGATGAAAGATTATACAGCTTATATGTTAGCTGAAATCTTGAAAGGCACATTCAAAGCATACGGTTCAGCTTATGGACACGGTGTTTCAGGAGTTAATATGGGTGCTAAAACTGGTACTGGTACTTATGGTTCTGAAATTTATCAAAAATATAACTTACCAGACAGTGCAGCCAAAGACGTATGGATTAACGGATTCAGCCCTCAATATTCAATGTCAATTTGGATGGGCTTCAATAAAGTTAAACAATACGGTACTAACTCATTTGTAGGACATACTGAGCAAGAATATCCACAACATTTATTCGAAGATGTAATGTCTGATATCTCTTCTAAAGATGGTGAAGACTTCAAGAAACCTAATGATGTTAATGGTAGTGATTCGGATAACTTATCTGTTAAAGGTCACCCAGACAACGACACTACTAACCGTAGTGTTCACGGAGATAGTGATTCGTCATCAGGCAATAGCTCATCTTCAAACTCAGGTAATAGTTCTAGCAATAACAGTAGCTCTTCTCAAAGTAGCTCTGGTAACGCACTAACTCGTTTATTTAACTTAAATGCTATATTTGATAACAAAGCATCATAATTGATATAGCAAAGGTCCCAATTTCATGTTTTGAAATTGGGACTCTTTTTATATATTAAAAGAGTCAAATTGCATTGTTTGGAGGAACATCTTCCCTTTCATAACAATACAATTTGACTCTTAAATTTTTAAATAGGCTTACTTAACGATTGCGCTTCTTCCTTATTTGATAAGAGGCATTCATTTTAATTAACTCACTTTTTAACGTTTTCATTTGTCTATATCCCATAAAATGATATTTTCTAGCAATCATATAGTGATACCGTTCATCAAAATTCATAGGTACTACAGGATACTCATTTAAGTGATCAAAATTGATTTCACTGATTTCATTAATTTGTTTAAAGTAATTAAGTATCATCTCAAAATAATCATCAATAATAGGTTTAGCCTCTTGAGATTTTAACTTCTTCTGACTCGCTAACTTATCGAGTAGTGTTTCTAATTGTTCGAAATCATCTTTCTTAATCACTATAAATCACGCTTCCTTCAAACTAGCTTTATAACGTTTCTGACCTTCTCTACAATCATCTAATAAAGGACATATATCACATTTAGGTTTTCTAGCTAAACAATGATATCTTCCAAAGAAAATAAGTTGATGATGACTTCTATTCCATCTTTCGCGTGGGATGATATCACAAAGACGATCCTCAACTTGTCTAACATTGTCTTTCCATCGATTAATACCTAGACGTTTAGAAACTCTTTCAACATGCGTGTCCACAGCTAAAGAAGGTTCTCCAAATGCTACACTCATCACCACATTTGCAGTTTTTCGTCCGACACCTGCTAAACTTTCTAATTCTTTGTGAGTCTCTGGTATACGTCCATCAAATTGATCGAGTAATGAACGACATAATTTTTTTATATTTTTCGCTTTATTACGATATAGTCCTATTGAACGTATATCATTTTGAAGCTCTTCATCGCTAACATTAAGGTAATCTTCCGGTGTTTTATACTTTTCAAAGAGTGAACGTGTCACACGGTTGACTAAATTATCCGTACATTGAGCTGACAGTAATACAGCAATAGTGAGTTCGAATGCATTATCATGCTTTAATTCACACTCTGCGTCTGGAAACATATTCGCAATGACATCTATCATTTCTAATGCTTTCTTTTTACTTATCATCTGGTTTCTCTCCATTTAACCAATCAAATTTAGGAACTTGTTTGACTACATGTTTCATTTTAGGTTGCTTCTGATTAAATTGTTCTCTTATTTTTTTGGAGTCATCTACTGTTTTAACATTGTTCTTCTTCCAATTTAACAGTATGCGATCTATATATTTAAAACTTAATTTGTTTTGACTCAGTGCTTCGTCTAATGCTGCTTGAATGACGGATAAATCATGTTGATCCACATCTATCCATTGGTTTAATGTTTCTATTTCGTAGGGTGAAAGTGGTCTCCCAAAGGATTGTTCCATCAATTGAAATAGTTGTTTAAATTGCTCTTTACTATCTTGCTCTTGGTTATTTAAATTTTGTTTCTTTAGTATTAGGCTTAATTTCTCATAAAAAGGATCTAAATTCATATACTCAGTGAATTTACCTTCTTCGTCTTTACTCACATTTAATTCTAATAATTCGTGTTGTATTAAATTTTGTATGACGGCAGTGATTTCACGAGGTTGCATATGAGACCCTTTTTGAAGCAATTCTATAGAGGGCTGCTTATTAGATGTTTCTGATGCGTAAATCAATTTAATCAGAATCACTAAATCTTGTTCATCTATACCTAATTCCGCATAATGATCTAATAATTCTCTTCGAATTACGACAGGACGTGTTTTAAGTTGAAACAAATCCAAGTGTTTTCCCCTCCTATTTAAAATGAACGCCCAGCCGTATCAATTGACTGGACGTTTTGGCATCATTTTGAAAATGAAGTTCTTATTTCACCTCTATTATGGGTATAAACGATTTAATAAACGTGGGAATGGTGAAGTTTCACGCACGTGTTCTACTCCTGAAATCCACGCAACTGTTCTTTCTAAACCAAGACCAAAACCACTATGTGGTACACTGCCATAACGACGAAGATCTAAATAATAACTATAACTTTCTTCATCTAATTCATGTTCTTTAATACGTTGTTCTAATAAATCTAAATCATTAATACGCTCTGAACCGCCGATGATTTCGCCATAGCCTTCTGGTGCAATTAAATCAGCACATAATACTGTATCTTCATTGTCAGGGTTAGGTTGCATATAGAACGGCTTAATTTTAGTTGGGTAATTAGTTATAAACACTGGTAAATCATAATGATTAGCGATTGCAGTTTCATGAGGTGCTCCGAAATCTTCGCCCCACTCTATATCATCAAAGCCTTGTTCTTTTAAGAATTCAATCGCATCATCATATGAAATTCTTGGGAATGGTGTTGCTACTTTTTCTAATTTAGTCGTATCACGGTCAAGTGCTTTAAGTTCTAATTCACAATTTTTAAGCACTGATTGTACAACGTGAGTGACATATTGTTCTTGTACCTCTAAACTCTCAGCATGATTTGTAAATGCCATTTCTGGTTCAATCATCCAAAATTCAATTAAATGGCGACGTGTTTTAGATTTTTCAGCACGGAACGTTGGACCGAAAGAAAATACGCGACCATGTGCCATAGCTGCAGCTTCCATATATAATTGGCCACTTTGAGATAAGAATGCATCTTGGTCGAAGTATTTAGTATGGAATAACTCGCTTGTACCTTCAGGTGCACTTGCAGTTAAAATTGGTGGATCAATTTTAGTAAAGCCATTGTCGTTAAAGAATTCATATGTTGCACGAATAATTTCATTTCTAATTTTCATCACGGCATGTTGTTTCTTAGAACGTAACCATAAATGACGGTGATCCATTAAGAATTCAGTGCCGTGATTCTTAGGTGTGATTGGGTAATCATGCGCTTCATGAATGACTTCAATTGATTTTACTTGCATTTCATAGCCTAAATCAGAACGATTATCTTCAGTGATTGTTCCTGTTACATATAATGAAGATTCTTGAGTAATCTCTTTAGATAATTGGAAGGTCTCTTCATCAACTTCTGATTTCACTACCACGCCTTGCATAAATCCAGTACCATCACGTAATTGTAAGAACGCGATTTTACCACTAGAACGTTTATTTGTTAACCAAGCACCAATCGTTACTTCTTGGTTTAGATGTTGTTTCGCCTGTTTAATCGTAGTCTTCATAACCAAACTCCTATTTTTCTATTCTTTTTAATACTTATTTATTTTAACAAAATCTTCTATTAACTTCTACATGTTGACTTCTGTGATTGCTTTCTTGAAAATGACTTCGCTACGTCAAATTAAACTCTATTTTCCTTTTTTAATTGATTTCTGAATGTGCCCTAGTAATTTATTGAATTGTTGAATATCCCCTTTTTTCTGGCGATAATTTTCCAAGGTTTGAGCAAAGAAATTCTTAAAATTACTATTGACTAAGCGATCATCGAACGACACTATAAGCCCTTTATCATCCTCATTACGTATCAAACGACCTAATCCTTGTCTAAAGCGAGTGACAGCGTCTGGAAGGACGTAATCTTTGAACGTTGACGTAAATTCAGTGTCCATAAGCCAATATTTCGTATTGTGTTTATTCATAAATGGTAGCTTAGCTATCATGACACACTTAATACCATCAGCTTGAAAGTCGAAGCCTTCAAAGAATGTTGATGTACCTAACAAGATAGATTTTTCAAAGTTATTAAATTGTTGAACAATTTTATAATTTTGATTCTGTTGTTGAGTGAGTATCACGTAGTCCTCAAATGGTGGTAATTCGTTTAACATATCTTGAACCATATGCATCATCTTGTAACTTGTAAATAAGACGAGACATTTTGATTGAGTCATAGTGACATATTCGACAAGATAATCCACAATTGATGCCACGTAGTCTTCAATATTCTTATAATTATAAGAAGCTACATCAGTAGGAATAAAAACGCTCGTATTTTTAGAGGCTTTCATCGATGTTGATACTTCAAATGTATTAAATTTGGTATGATCGTTAAACCAATTCTTAAAGTTATCAAATGAATGATTGAAAGTTAACGTACCGGAAATAAAAGTGAGCGAATTAAATTTATCAAGAACTTGAGTTGTTAAAATATCTTTTACTGCAAAGTCTTTAACAAGCAAACGAATTGTAGACTTTTGAGTTAGATTTTTGATTGAAATATAACTTGTATGATTATCTTTTAAACTTTGCTCTATTTGTTTAAATCTATCGTTGAGATAAAGTAACTGTTTACGAATTGATTTAATTGTTTTATGTCTAATGCCATTAAAAATTTCCAACGTTTTATTTAGTTTATCAATGAGAGCGTGTAAATCTTTTAATATATTATCAGTCTCAAATTGGTAAACATAATGATACTTATGAACTTCATCGTCATAGACTTCAGATGACTGAATAATTTCATAAATCGTTGTAAATAAACGCTCATTCAATTCGTGGATGTCATTGATGTTTGATTTAAGTCCGAATACATCAATAGGTGCTATATCTAATTTCTCAAGAATACGTTGCTGTTCTAATTTGTCTATAGCTTTAAGTAGTTTTTCATTTTCGTTTCTACCGATTAAGCCTAATTGATATTTAATATCAGAATAGTTCAATTCATTAGTAACTTGATTTAGGGCATAATCTGGTAATCGGTGTGCTTCATCAATGATACAATCGTCGAATAATTGATATATTGAATTTTCTGCATCCGAATGAATTAAATGTGCGTGATTCGTAATACCGATTTGAATATTTTGAGCGTTACGTTTTATAAAATTGTAGTAATGGATGTCATGACGTACAGGAACGTAAGTTTCAATCTTTTGATCGAAATACATTTTCTGTCCGCCTTTTAAGTTTAATTCTTGGATATCACCTGTAGTTGTTTCTGTAATCCAAATTAATAATTGCATTTTTAGAATGCTAACTTCATAGTTATTAGTATCATCTTTTAAGATTTGACTAATCAAACCAAGTGAAATGTAATCATTTTTACTTTTGATCAGAGATGCGTTGATTTTAAATTTTAATGCCTCGTTTAATGCAGGAATATCTTTTTCAAGTAACTGACTCTGCAGTATTTTAGTATTTGTAGATATCATCACGTGTCGCCCAGTCTCAATATTGTACATGAGTGCTGCAAGTAAATATGCAAGGGACTTACCACTTCCTAGAGGCGCTTCAATCATTGCTTTATCACTATGCATCAGTTGATCAAGAATAATTTCTGAAAGATAAAGTTGTTGAGGACGATAAGTCATATTTAGAGCTTTCGTAGCTTTTTTATAAAGTGTTTTAAGAGAACCTTCAAACTTTGTTTGTGGACCTTTTAAATCTACTTGTTTACGATATATGATTTGTTCGAATTGACCAAATTGGTCATCCAATGGTTTCGATTGATTTGTTCTTACCATTTCGAAAAGGATATTGTATAAATCATATTTAAGATTTTTACTTAAATAATAAAGTTGCTTTTGCGTATCTAAAGGTAAACTTTCAAACTTTTTGAAGGCCTTAATCATTAACTTTGCAGTCGTTGTAGCGTCTTCATCGGCACGATGTGCTTTGTCTAAGGGTATATCATGTGCTTGAGCGAGCTCGCTTAACTGGTAACTTTTATCTGTTGGGAACGCGATTTTAAACAATTCAAGTGTATCCATCACTTTCTTAGGTTTGAATTGAATGTCACAGTTATTGAAAGCATTTTTAATGAAATTAAGATCAAAAGAAATATTATGTGCCACGAAAATGCAATCTTTAATTTGGTCGTAAATATCCTCAGCAACTTCATTGAAATAAGGTGCTTGAGCGAGCATGTCCTCTTCAATAGATGTCAAAGCTTGAATAAATGGAGGAATTTCTAAATCAGTGCGAATCATTGAATGATAAGTATCAATAATTTTATGATTGCGTACGAAAGTAATGCCTATTTGAATAATTTCATCATAATCTAGTTGATTACCAGTTGTTTCTAAATCAACAACTGCATAGGTTGCAATTCCCATAACGCCCTCTCTCCTTGTCTTCAGTGTTTATAAATCTATATCTGCACTCATTAGTCGATGTAAATTCCCTTCGTCATCTTTCACAAGTAAGAAACCATCTTGGTCGATATCAAATGCCTCACCTATAAATTGGTGACCATTCTCGGTAAATCTTAATTGACGATTCCACATATTTGTTGCTGCAATATATTCTTCTCGAATCGTCTCAAATGGTTGCTCTAAGAATTGTTTATAACGTTTATTAATCTCATAGAGTAGTATTTTTAGAAAATCATAACGATTTATTTTATCATCAGCATGCAACCTCATACTTGTTGCAATCTGACGTATTTCATCATTAAAGTCGTCCTCAACATGATTCATATTAATACCTATACCACATATAATTGCTTCTATAGCATCATAATTAGCTACCATTTCAGTTAAAAAACCACAAATTTTCTTTTTCCCAATGTAAATATCATTAGGCCATTTAATTGCTACACGATCATTAGAGAATTGTTGAATGGCATCCCTAATTCCCAATGCGATAAATAAATTGTATTTGGGAATCATTGCAAATGGAACATTTGGTCTTAATACTAGAGACATCCACAGACCTTTACCCTTAGATGAACTCCAATTGCGATTAAAGCGTCCTCGTCCTTCTGTTTGTTCATCACTTAAAATTAAAAATGATGATTTGTTGCCTACTAATGCTTTTTTAGCTTTAGTTTGTGTTGAATCAACTGAGTTATAAACTTCTATCTGATCAATTGAATCAAAATCTTTTACGATGGGTTGAACAATGCCACTGTACCATTGATCGGGGAGTGCATTGAGCTGATGACCTTTATGATTGACGGATTCGATGTCACAACCATCGTTTTTTAATTGATCGATAATTTTTTTAACGCCTGCTCGTGATATATTAAGTTGATCAGCTATAAATTGCCCTGAGATGTAATTTGGTTGATTCTCATATAACATTCTTACTACGTCTTGACTATACTTTGACATTCGCATCCACCCATTCTAGTATTTCAACTTTAGTATTCTTAATTTGTTGTGTGATAATTGCCACTTCTATTTGTCTTAACACATCTTTTAACCACGGTCCTGATTTCGTATTAAGGTGTTGGATAATATCACTACCATTGATAGCCATTTCCTTTCGATGATGGATAGGTAGCTGGTTATAAACTTCTTCAATAGAACGTTCATTTAAGATTAAAGGATTAGGTGTGTTAAGATTGTTTTTCTTGATTGTTTCCTTAGTAGCTAATACATTTTTAATATTTTTTATGTCATTATCATAAATCACAATAATTAAATCCTGCTTAGATTGTACCTGTGGTAATGTTTTAATTAAATTCGCTAAGGTGTGAATATTAGATTTTTCGTTATTGCTTATCTTTAGTAATTTAAGTGTATCAGTCATCGGTTGCTGAGCTAGCATGATAGCAATCCACATTTCAAATTCTAATGGTTCATCGATATGAACGCGTTGCATATTAAATGAATTAAAGAATGGAATGTGCTTAAAGGCATCTATCTCCTTCATTTGATTAAAACTTTGAGCAACATTGATACCCTTAATGAGTTTCTTTAGTTCAACAACAATGCGTTCTATAGATAGGTATTGAATATCAGCAATCTGCTTGCGCATCGCATCAAATGTATTGTCTACAATCTTAAAATCGAGTTGAGCTTGAAAACGTAGTCCTCGAATGATACGTAACGCATCCTCTTCAAATCGTTCACGAGGTTCACCTACTGTACGAATCAGCCGTTCTTTTAAATCGCGTTCACCCTCAAAATAATCATAGGTTTTATAATTAGAATCCATTGCAATGGCATTTACAGTGAAATCTCGACGTTGTACGTCTTGGTATAAATCACGTACGAAGTGCACTTCGCTCGGTCTACGATGATCCACATAATCTTCTTCAGCACGAAATGTTGTTACTTCATAATTTTCATGATGATAAACGACATTGATAGTACCATGTTCCTTACCTATTGGAATGGTCTTCTCAAAAATATCTTCAATTTCATTAGGCGTTGCACTGGTAGTAATATCAATATCATGGATGTCTCGTCCCATGAGATAATCACGAACTGAACCCCCAACGAAGTATGCTTCAAATCCATGATGCTGAATATGATCTAATATTGGTTTGGCACGTTCAAATAACTCGTTACTCATCTTAATTTTCACCTTGTTCTAACATTTTTTTATAATAATGTTCATACTGATCAGTAATCAATTCTGAAGCAAAGCGATCACGAATATCTTCAAGCATTTTTGATTGCATTTGTTTATATAAATTGGGATTTTCTAAGAGCTGAATCGCATATTGCGCTGCTTGTTCACTGTCACCAATATTTACTATAAAGCCCGTCTCTTCATGCTTAATTACCTCTTTGATACCTCCAGCATTTGTACCAATTGGTAATACACCCGTCTTCATTGCCTCTAATAAAGTTAAACCAAAACTTTCTTTTTCACTTAAAAGTAGCACGAGATCTGATAGTTGATAAAATGCACTTACATCATTTTGTTTACCTAAAAATAGTACATGCTCTTCTACATTGAGTTCGCGAGCTTTTTGGCGCATATCTAGTAATTCTGGACCGTCTCCAAGTAATATTAGTTTACTAGGAATTCGTTCATGTACTTTGGCGAATGTTTCAATGATTGTATCAATACGTTTTACTCTTCGGAAGTTTGATACATGAATGAGTACCTTCTCTTCAGGTAATATGCCGTAGCAATCCTTTAACTCTTCATTATGTCGTGTTGGGAATTCATTTTCACGAACAAAATTATAAATAGGTACAATTTCTTTATTTGTATCAATAATTTCATATGTTTGTTGTGCAAGAGAATGACTCACACTGGTAACAATGTCACTCTGTTCGATACCAAATTTAATAGCATTCTTAAGCGAATGATCATAACCAAGCACTGTAATATCTGTGCCGTGAAGTGTAGTCATGATCTTTACATCTTTGCCGGACATTTGCTTTGCTAAAATGCCACAAACCGCGTGTGGTACGGCGTAATGCATATGTAAAACGTCTAAATCGTATTCTTTAATGACGTCAGATATTTTAGTACTTAATGTGATATCATATGGCGGATATTGAAATACTGCATATTGATTCACTTCAACTTGATGGAAAGTAATATTCGGTAAAGGTTTACGTATTCTAAAAGGAATATTCGAGGTAATAAAATGAACGTCGTGTCCGCGTTCAGCCATCTTTATACCAAGCTCTGTTGCAATGATTCCAGAGCCGCCCATGGACGGGTAACAAGTAATACCGATTTTCATCTGTGCCCATCCTTTCTATATATTATTTTCTTTCGAAACGATCTTTATCTCGTGTATTAAATTTCTCCATCGTTTCATTAAAACTTTCAGTCATATCTATATCTAGTGAATTAGCGATACATAATAATACAAATAAGTTATCTCCTAATTCAGCTTTGATGGTATTGTCAGCTTCAGAATCTTTTTTCTTCTTTTCACCATAATGATGATTAATTTCTCTTGCTAACTCTCCTACTTCTTCAGTCATTCTAGCGAGATTTGCTAGTGGTGAGAAGTAGCCTGCTTTGAATTGACCAATATATTCGTCAACTTCTTTTTGCATTTGTTCCATCGATTTCATTTTATGGTATTCTCCTTTAATGCGTTTCTCATATAGTATATTACAATTTGTTAGTTGATGCATTTCAAGTGCAATAATAGAAACTGTAGATTTATGTTGAAAATAAAAAACCTGGTAAGTATTACATCTACATGTAATCTTAACCAGGTTTATAAAAAGTATTTATTTAATTATTCGCTTGATCTTGCAAGTAAAATGATACGTGCAAGTTCAGCTAATGCTACTGCTGTTGAAGCAACATAAGTCATTGCTGCTGCAGATAACACTTTCTTAGCGTGTTTGTATTCTTTCTCATTTACGATATTTAAAGCAGTGATTTGCTTCATTGCTCTTGAACTAGCATTAAACTCAACAGGTAATGTCACGATTGAGAATAATACTGCAAGTGACATTAATCCAGCACCAATCCATAATGCAGTTGAACCAAATGCACTTCCGAAAGCAGTTAACACGATACCTAACATGATAACCATGTAACTTAAAGAACTACCGATATTAGCAAGTGGTACAAGTGCACTTCTAAATCTTAATGGTGCATAACCTTGTTGGTGTTGAATTGCGTGCCCAACTTCATGGGCTGCAATTGCTGTACCAGCAACTGAAGGTCTATCGTAGTTTGCAGGAGATAAACAAACAACTTTTTTACTAGGGTCATAGTGGTCTGTTAAGAATCCGTCACCTTTAACGACATCAACATCGTAAATACCATTTGCATGTAGTATTTCTTCAGCAACTTCTCTACCTGTTTTACCACTAGTGGATCTCACTTGTGAATACTTTTCATAATTAGATTTAACTTTATGTTGAGCCCACATAGGGATGACCATTAATATTACGAAATATATAATCATAGATATTAAAGACATTAAACTCACTCTCCTCTAGTATTATTTTACTGACAAAATAGTGTTTAATCAAATGTTTTAACTTTCATAAAACGTTGTAAAACTAAGTATAAAATTAAGGCGCTTATACTCAGACATACTGATAATACTCCGATTTGAAATGTATGTGAAGCAATAAAGTCATAATAAGGAAATTGACCGAAACCATAATCGATTATGTCATTAATCAATACCCATATTAAAGCGACTAAGAACCCAGTCATTGTTACTTTAAAGCGTGGATAAAAATAGATAGCTTCAACGGCCATAATACCGTGGGATACAATTAACATAATACCGTTAATTGTCACTTCACCCTGCTCAACAAACATAAGAATATTCATGATAACTGCCCACACGCCATACTTAATTAAAGTTACAAAGGCTAGAGCATTTAAAATTGCGGAACGTTTGTTAAACAACATGAGCATGATAGATAAGCTTAGAAAAAGTGATGCTGTGGGGCTATCAGGTACAAATGGTTTAAAATAACGTGGAGTAATATATAGTTGTCCACTATACCAATCATAGCCGTAAATCGTTCCTGCCACATTACATATAATTAAGAAAATAAGCACCCATTTCCTATAAAGTGTCATTTCCCATATCCATTTATAGTCACTCATTGTTCTTCCTCGTGTATAGCATCAACGTCTTTCATTTTCAATGCATTTAAAATTTGTGTAAGTTGATAAAATCTTTCTGGTTCATTCATTTGTAAACTCAAATCAATATTTTCTTGTAAATTTTCAATCAAAGAAGATTGCTTTCTTTGATTCATTGAAATCGCATATAAATCTTGTACGTATGCGGAGTAACTTGGTGAATGAATCAATTGTGCCAAGATTAAATCGTCGTAGCGAGGTTCATACTTATGATTATCCGCAAAATGTATTTGAATATCTAGACGAATTGTATTATTAGCGATATATTCAAAGATTTCGTTCGTGTTAATGTATGTTTGATCGTCTTTAGTAAATTGAATTGCAGAAGCATGTGCGTTTACTTCTGCAATTTCTAAAGTATGATGTTGTTTAATTTTTCCACTTACGAAATGAACAAGGTTCAGTTTGTCATGATTTGCTTTTAAGTAATTAAGTACCCAAACGGTAATGCGTGATTTGAAACGGTATTGAAATAGTAAATATTCCAAAAAGCTTTGCTTCATTCGTATGAGCGATTCATTCATTAGTATTCACCCACTTAAGATTGGATTCTCGTAGCTTCATCATGCCAAGTTTCATTACTAGGGTCAATTTCTAATAATTTATCTAAAATTGATTTTGCTTTGTCTTTATGTCCAATTTCTAATAGATAGAAATAATAATCGCTTAAAAATTCAGACTGTGTATTTAAAGTCGGGTATGCTAATTCGAAGAAATGTTGAGCTTCTTTATCGCGTTCTTCATGACCATAAGCATATGCTAAATGCCACATAAACACAGGGTCTAAGTCTTCCTCATCTACAAAGGTAAGAAGTTGAATAATTGCTTCATAATCTTCTTCATTTCGGTATAAATCACTTAATATTAGCAATGGTTCATGATAGGCATTGTCGACTTCAAGTGCTTGTTTTAATAATTCAACACCTTCATTCGCATCGCCATGCTCTATTTCTAAGCTACCTGTAGACACCATAAGCTCTTTGTAGAACTGACTTAGTCTAAGCCCTTCTTTACCAGTTTCAATCGCATCTGGGTAGTTCTTTTCATTTTCATATAATGATTGTAAGTAGAAATAACCTTGAATAAAGTCAGGATCTTTAGACAATAATGTCTTCATGATTTTTATCGCTTCTTGCGTTAAATCGTTCTTTTCATAAGCAATAGCCTTCTTGAAATAATCCTCAGAGTTCATTTCATCTTCACTAATTTCATCAAATAACCCAATAGAATCGGTATAGTTACCACTTTGTAAACTACAGTCGGCCATTCTTGAAAATAAATTAACGCCATTCACTTGGTATTCGCCTGTCTCTAGTACTGTCTCATACTCAGTTGTAGCGCGTAAATATTGTCCATCAAAGTATAGTAATTCAGCTAAAGCGAAATGTATAATTGGGTCGTTAGGTTCAATTTCTAACGCTTCTTGAAGCTTATCAATGGCAACTTCCAACATATTAATTTGTTGATATAAATCAGCTTCTAGCATTAACTTTTCAGTTGATGTTTCAACTTCAGCTAAATATTCTAATGCTTCATCAGTTTGATTCTCAGACATTAATCCTTCAATAAAGTAAATAAGTAATTCACTTTCATCAGGATATTTATGATATAACGTTCTAAACACTTCTAAACCTTGAGGTGTTAAACCGAAATTATATAATGTTTCGCCTAAGATAAATAACGCGTCATCGTTATTTGAACTTAATGCTTCGTTTACACGAGAGTCTAAATTCTCTAATTTTTGTAGATTGATATCGTCTATTAATTTATAGATATCTTCCATAATTTATTTTCCCTCATTTTCTAAAAGCTTTAATTTTGGTAAGAAACCTGGGAAAGATACATTAACTGCGTCAAATTGCTCTATTGTTAAAGGTTCAGAACTTAGTAACGAAGCTACAGCTAACATCATACCTATACGATGATCCGTTTGACTATCTACTGTTGCATTCGCTTTAAATTCAGAAGGATGTATAATCAATCCATCGTTTGTTGGTTGTAGGCTGAAACCTAGCATATTGAGCATATCAGCAGTTGTATCTATTCGATTCGTTTCTTTTACCTTTAATTCTTCTGCATCTTTGATAATACAAGTACCTGAAGCTTGAGTGCATAATAATGCGACTACAGGAAGTTCGTCAATCGCTTTAGGTACTATATCACCTTCAATAGTAATTGGCTTTAAAGTTGGGGTGTATTTAACTCGAATAGAAGCTGTAGGTTCAGCGTCGTGAGTCACGTTGTTTAATTCAATATTACCCCCCATAAGTTCAACGATGTCTATGATACCTGAACGTGTCGGGTTAATGCCAACATTATGAATTGTAATATCGCTTCCAGGTGTAATTAGCGCGGCTACAATAAAGAACGCTGCTGACGAAATATCTCCAGGCACATGGAAATCCTGTGCTTTGATGTGTTGAATTGCATGAGGTGAAGTTCGAATCGTCTTACCCTCAATCTCTATTGGAATATTAAAATGTTCAAACATTGTCTCTGTATGATTTCTACTCACATCAATTTCAGTGACGGTTGTTGCTTCCTCTGAAAAGATACTCGCAAATAAAATTGCACTTTTTACTTGAGCACTAGCAACCTCCATTTGATATTCTATACCTTTAATAATAGATGGCTTAATAATTAAAGGGGTATAATTTCCTTCAATACCTGAAATATGAGCATTCATTTGTAACAATGGTTTTAGGACACGATCCATAGGTCTTTTACCAATAGAAACATCACCAGATAGTACGCTTTCAATTCCTAAACCACTAAGTAGTCCCGCCAATAAACGTGTTGTTGTTCCAGAATTCCCCGTATACAACACTTGGTGTGGTGTCTTAAATTGTTGATAACCAGGTGAGTCAATAATGATTGTCTCTTCATGTTCAGTTATTTTAACACCTAATAACTCAAATATTTCCATAGTACGGCGACAATCTTCTCCAAGTAAAGGCTTATAAATTGTAGTTTGACCTGTCGCTAGAGATGCAAGCATGATTGCTCGGTGTGTCATGGACTTGTCTCCGGGAACTTCTATTTCACCCTTTAAAGGGCCATTGATGTCGATAACTTCATTATTAGTCATGTTTATCACCTACCTAAAATATGACTGTAATTGATTAAATGCTTTAAGATGTCTCGTTTTATCAACATGAAGTACAATAGGACTACCCCAATCTTGAAGTAAGACCATTTGAATACCTTCACTGTTATTTTTCTTATCAAGTAACATAAATTGATATGTGTCTTCAAAACTAAGCTTAGGGATAATTTCTAAAGGATAATTTAAACATTGGAGATAATTAATGAAATGTTGAATATCATATTCGGTATGCAACATTTCATTAGCTACAATAAATTGATAGAGAATGCCTATCATTACTGCATGACCATGTGGTATTTTATGTTCATATTCCACAGCATGACCAAAAGTGTGACCTAAGTTAAGAAATTTTCTCATACCTTTTTCTTTTTCGTCTTCAACAACGATGTGCAATTTCGTTTCTATGCCTTTAAATAAGTAATAGTCTAGTTGATTTAAAGATTTTAACTGTTTATCAGAACTAAAATGCGCCTCTATATTTTGCGTAGCTTCCTTACCATTCAATAATGCATGTTTATAGACCTCAGCATAACCACTCAAAACTTCAGTATAAGGTAGCGTTTCTAAGAAATTTAAATCATAGATGACAGCTTTAGGTCGATAAAAGACACCGATAAGATTTTTACCATGCTTTGAATTAATACCTACTTTTCCGCCAACACTTGAATCATGTGCGAGAATCGTAGTAGGAACTTGGATAAATCCTACACCTCTTAATAGAGTTGCAGCAATGAAACCGGCGAAATCACCTGTTGCCCCTCCACCTAAAGCGATAATACATGTTTGTCGTGTTAATTGATGACTTAATAATGACTCCATTGTTTGATTGTATTGGGCAAATGTTTTAGTTTGTTCGCCAGCAGGAATGATAATTTTCTGCGCATGATGCTTTTTAGTTAAGGTATCTATTTTCTCTGAAAATTGGTGATACACATTAGCGTCAATAATGAAGAATACTTTGTCATAATCTTTGGTAAAAGAATCCAAGTATTCAATTGCATCGTGCTCCACAATAATTGGATAGTTGTTATTTTCATAAGTTGTTTCAAGTTTCATCTTATCACCTCTTAAGGATGGTGTATTTAAAATTCAATGTTTAACTGACGACGTTCTTCGATTTGTGATTTTAATTGATCGATGTGATTAGATTGGAATTCTTCCAGTAATGCTTTTGCCAATTCAAAAGCTACAACATGTTCACATACCACACTTGCAGCAGGAACCGCGCAACTATCAGAACGTTCAATCGTCGCTTTGAAGTCCTCTTTAGTATTGATATCTACTGAGTTTAAAGGTTTATAGAGTGTTGGAATAGGTTTCATTACTCCATTTACAATGATTGGCATCCCATTACTCATACCACCCTCAAATCCTCCAAGGTGATTCGTAGCTCTATAATAACCACTATCGCTATCGTAATGAATTTCATCTTGAATCTCACTACCTTGTTTTTCAGCGGCTTTAAATCCTTCGCCAAAACTAACACCTTTAAAAGCATTAATACTTACAACGCCTTGCGCGATGCGACCATCTAATTTACGATCGTAGTGAACATAACTCCCTACGCCAACAGGCATATTCTCTGCCATAACTTGAACTACACCACCAATTGAGTCGCCTTCTTTTTTTGCTTCATCAATTTTATCACGCATTTGTTGTGCGATATCTTCATTAATTACACGTACATCGTTTTTGTCAATATTGGCTTTGAAAGTTTCAGTATCATAAAGGCCTTCATCTTTAACGCCACCTATTTCAACCACACGACTGTACATATGAATATCTAGTTGTTCTAAGAGTATTTTAGAGACAGCCCCTACAGCGACGCGTGCTGCGGTTTCTCTAGCAGATGAACGCTCTAATACATTTCTTAAATCACGATGATTATATTTCATTCCTCCAACCAAATCAGCATGTCCAGGTCTAGGTTTTGTAATGGTACGCTTCATGTTTTCTCTTTCTTCATCGCTTATTGGTGCTACGCCCATAATTTTTCTCCAATGCGTAAAGTCATCGTTAGTCACGACTAAAGTAATTGGACTCCCAAGCGTATAACCATTTCTTACTCCAGAAACAATTTCAATTGCATCCTTCTCGATTTGCATACGACGTCCTCGACCATATCCGCCTTGACGTTTAAACATTTCCTTATTAATATCTTCAGCTTTAATTTCTAAATTAGCTGGTACACCTTCAATGATGACTGTAAGTTGTGGACCATGTGATTCACCTGAAGTGAGGTATCTCATGAGCGCACACTCCTTTCTCTTCTTTAATGCATTAAATTGTAATATGTTTAATATATTATCATATTCATACACACAACATAAGTCTTGAACTTTAGCGTCATGTAACTTCATTGGTGAAAATAGAGAGAACCGATTTAACTTTCGCTAAATCGGTTCTTAGTGGATAAAATGAAATTCATTTATTTATATTTTTTATTCGTATAACCAGTCTTCTCTTGGTGATGTATAATCAGCAATTTCATTGCTATTAAACCATAAACTAATTTCACGTTGCGCTGATTCTACAGAGTCAGAACCATGAATAATGTTTCTTCCAACTGTTAAACCAAGATCGCCTCTAATCGTACCAGGTGCGGCTTCAGAAGGATTAGTACTACCGATAATGTGACGAGATACTGCGACAGCATCTTCACCTTCTACAACCATCGCAAAAACAGGAGCTGAAGTTATAAATGAAATTAATTTTTCATAGAAAGGTTTACCTTCATGTTCGCTGTAATGCTTCTCAGCTAATTCAGTAGGTACTTGCATCAATTTACCACCAACAAGTTTTAACCCTTTGTTTTCAATTCTTGAAATAATTTCTCCAATTAAATTTCTTTGTACTGCATCTGGTTTGATCATTAAAAATGTACGTTCCACTTTGCGTGTCCCCCCGTAAGTTGTGTTTCATTCATTTACCGAAATATGTATAGGTTTATTTCCTATCGAACAAGATAAGCTTTTATCCTGCCACCATTTCATAGTAACAGGATAGTGAAGCGCTTTCAATACTTTTCGCAGAACTTACTTATTTCTACTGCCCATTTTTTTAATGAGTTTTTTAAATAAATTTTTATTAGGTCCCTCTTCTAATTCCTCAATTAAAGCAATTGCTTTATTTAAATACTTCTCACTTATTGCTTTAGATTCTTCAATGTTATCGGATTTTCGAATAGTTTGAATACATGTATCGAAATCAGATTGAGGACTTTGAGCATTTAAGTTAGTGATTTTTTGTTTGAAATCCTTATTCTTTCTCATTTCTAAAAGTACTGGCAAAGTAATATGACCGTTCATCAAATCGCTACCTACAGGTTTGCCCAATTTCTTTTCTGAGCTTGTGAAATCCAAAACATCATCAATGATTTGGAAACTCATTCCAATATAATGACCAATAAGTTTCAATTTGCGTATAGTTTTTTTAGAAGCACCAGAAGTAATTGCACCTACTTCAGTAGCTAATTGAATCAGTAAAGCAGTTTTACGATTAATACGACGCAAATAATTTGTAATATTTTGTTCGCTATTAAATTGATCTTGAAATTGAAATAACTCTCCCCTACATACGTCTACAATAGAGTTAGAAATAATAGAGTGAACGCGAGCATCTTTAATCTCAGATAGATGTTGAAGACCTAATGCAAGTAGGAAGTTTCCTGTTAATATAGCAGTGGTTTGATCCCATTTTTTAGAAATTGTGGGACGTCCTCGACGCTTGTCACTCTTATCAATAACATCATCATGGACGAGTGTAGCCATATGAATGAGTTCTAGTGCTACAGCCACACGATAGGTATCTTCTGAAGTACCTTCACTTGTGCCAAACTGACTGCTTAAAATTACAAAAACAGGACGTACTCTTTTACCACCTGAAGATAATAAGTGGAAAGAAGCCTCTTCTAGAGTTTGATCCGTACTTTGAATCGCACGTTCCAAACGTTCTTCAACTTTTTTTATTTCATTATTAATGTTTAACTTTGCCACGTTAATCACCTTTGGTAGAATCTTTTTCTTTATAGCCAAGGTGCATTGCAGCAACGCCACCTGTAAAGCTACGTACTGTTATATCATTAAATCCTGCTTCAAAGAATAAACGTTTTAACGTTTGCTTATCAGGAAAATTAAATGTTGATTGCTGTAACCATTCATACTCTTCTTTAGACTTAGCGAACATTTTACCGAATATAGGCATTACAAACTTGAAGTATAAGCTATAAACTTGTTTGAATAATGGTAAAGTAGGTTGACTTGTTTCAAGGCATACTACCATACCACCTGGTTTTAGTACACGGTGCATTTCTTGTAATGCAACAAGATAATCTGGTACATTTCTAAGTCCAAATCCAACTGTCACATAATCAAATGTATTATCATCAAATGGTAAGTTCATAGCATCACCATGAACAAGTTTCACATTGTTTAATGAAGATGTTTTTTCTTTTCCAACTTCTAGCATGTTCTCGCTAAAATCTAATCCAGTCACATGTCCCTTGTTGCCGACTGCTTTACTTAATGCGATTGTCCAATCAGCAGTGCCACAACAAACATCTAATGCTTGACTACCTTCTTTAACACGCATGTGTTTCATCACGTGTTTTCTCCAAACTTTGTGTTGTTCAAAGCTAATAATATTATTTAATCGATCATATTTTTGAGAAATATTTTGGAATACTGTATGTACTTGTTCTTTTTTTGCTTGATTTTCACCCATATTAATTACCTCTTCTTTTTATATAGCTTTGATTAATTGTATTGAAATATTGGTCGATTGCTTGTTCATCATATTGATTTAAATATGAAGGATAATAGCCATCATCATTGTTAGTTAATTCATAGAATAAAGCGTACTTATCAACTTTCTTTCCAAAATGAGCAAGCGTAATATAAGGGAAAAGTACTTCAATATCAATGATAGCTTCATTTATCTCATATTCTGACAATGTTTGCTGATGAAGTGAAGATTTTAATTCGTTTACTTTTACAATAGCTTCACTCATTGATAATTGGTAAGAAAGATCATTAATTTCTGCTAATAACGTATAATAATGAGCACTTAGCAAATCTCCAATTAAAATTCCATTTTTAGATAAGTTATTCTTAGCAATATCATCTAGATGACTCATTGAAGTGTCAATAGTGAGGCAAGCAAGCTTAGCTTTTTCAGGAATAGAATATGAATCAAGTAAATTTCCTAAAGAAGAATTAATATGAATTGATTCGTAATCGTTTATACCTTTAAGCCTTTGTTCTATTTGTTTATTTAGTTTGCTTATTGTCGTTTCCATGTTCACACCTCACGATATTATCATAATAATATTAACATTATATGTATGAAATTAAAATCTATAGGAGTTGTTCTTTTAAGTAAAACTCCATTTGTTTAAAAGTGTTAATGTAAATATTACTCTTAATGTTATATATGTAAAAAAATTGGGGGTAGAATAAAAAATTAATTCCTTTGTTAGGTTCATTATCCTCCCCCTATTTAGTCAATTTATTTTATTTAAAAAGAAAATTAAGTATGTAAAAAAGAATACCTACTATTAAATAATATAAGGAATACATTTGTCTTTGACTAATGCATAAAACCAACTAATAACAACAGAGTTGTTAAAGTTGGTCTAAAAATACAAAAAGCCCCTGTGGGGCTTTTTGTAAGTAAAATTATTTAACAGCATCTTTTAATGCTTTACCAGCTTTGAATGCTGGTACTTTACTTGCAGGAATGTCAATTTCTTTACCTGTTTGAGGGTTACGACCTTTACGAGCAGCACGTTCACGTACTTCGAAGTTACCGAAACCGATTAATTGTACTTTTTCACCTTTAGCAAGTGATTTTTGGATTGATTCGAATACAGCGTCAACTGCTGAACCAGCTTCTTTTTTAGTTAAGTCTGCTTGTTCTGCAACTGCATTGATTAAATCTGTCTTATTCATTATGAATTCACCTCCTGAGGTTTTATAATGATATATTAAATATCATTATGTTTTGACTTTAACACACTGATTACTGTCATCGCAACGATTTATGCGTTAGAAACATTGATTTTACGCGTTTCATGATGAATTTTTTGAATATTCCTTCTAAAAGCGTAATTATACACTTGTCATTCAGCTTTTTTACCTCTACCCATAAGCTCTTTAACGCTCTCATTAACAGGTACATCTTCAAATAGTACACGATATAATGCACTTGTAATAGGCATATCTACATGTTCTTTTTTAGCTAAATGATAAACAGATTTAGTCGTATAAACACCTTCAACTACCATTTTCATTTCTTGTAAAGCTTCATCCATTGTTTTACCTTGTCCTAATTTAAAGCCAAGCGTATAGTTTCTTGAATGTGTTGAGGTACATGTCACGATCAAATCACCAATACCTCCTAATCCTAAGAAAGTCATTGGATCAGCACCTAATTTTTCTCCTAGACGACTAATTTCTGCTAAACCGCGCGTCATTAGCGCAGCTTTAGCATTATCACCGAAGCCCATACCCGCTACAATACCGCTAGCAACGGCTATAATATTTTTGAGTGCGCCTCCAAGTTCAACACCCACCAAGTCATTATTAGTATAAACACGTAAATAATCATTCATAAATAGATCTTGGATTAAAGCACTGATTTTCTCATCCTTAGAAGATGCTGCTACAGTAGTGGGTTGTTTAATAACTACTTCTTCTGCATGACTTGGACCTGAAAGAACACCAATACCCGCATTGTGTTCTGATGAAATAGAATCATCTATCATTTCAGACACACGTTTAAATGTACCATTTTCAATTCCCTTAGCAACGTGTATAAATGTTTTTTTAGAAGTAAGCAGTTTATCAATATTAGTAACTACTTCTCTCATTGCTTTCGTAGGTAGAGCCATTAGATAAACATCTGCATGTTGTGTTGCTTCTTCAAGATGAGTTGTTGCTTGAATCGTTTCATCTAATTTAGCATCTTTTAAATAATTTTTATTCATATGGTGCGTATTTAATTCGTTAACACTATCGTTGTTTTTTCCCCACATTAATACGTCGTGACCATTTTGGGCTAAAACATTAGCAAGTGCAGTACCGAAACTACCCATGCCAAAAACTGTTATTTTTGTCATAATTAAATCCCCTTTTTTAATTAATTTCTCTTTCTAGGAATAATATGGATTGGCGTTCCTTCGAAACCAAACGCATTTCTAATTTGATTCTCTAGATAACGTTTATATGAGAAGTGCATTAATTCTACATCATTAACAAAAACTACAAAGGTAGGTGGTTCTATTGCAACTTGTGTTGTATAGAATACATTTAATCTTCGCCCTTTGTCTGTTGGTGTTGGATTCATTGAAATTGCATCCGTTACGACTTCATTAAGTGTTGAGCTTTGAACACGTTTTTTATGATTTTCACTTGCCTCAGTTATGTATGGGAAAAGTGTTCTTAAACGTAAGCTCTCTTTAGCTGATACAAATGCAATTTGAGCATAATCCAAGAATTGAAATTCATTTCTAACATCTTCAGTGAACTTTTTCATTGTTTTGCTATCTTTTTCAACGGTGTCCCATTTATTTACAACAATAACAATTGCTTTACCTTCTTCATGAGCATATCCAGCTACACGTTTATCTTGTTCAATAATACCTTGTTCAGCATCGATGACGACAAGTACGACATTTGAACGTTCGATTGCTTTTAAAGCGCGTAATACTGAATACTTTTCAGTGGATTCATAGACTTTCCCCTTTTTACGCATACCTGCAGTATCAATAAGAACATAATCCTGTCCTTCATATGAATATTCAGTATCCACAGCATCTCTAGTTGTACCTGCAACATTTGAAACGATAACACGCTCTTCCCCTAGAATTGCATTAACTAGACTAGATTTACCAACATTTGGTCTACCTATAATAGAAAGTCTAATTGTATCTTCATCATAAGGATCTTCGGTTTCTTCGCCAAAGTTCTCAACTACGGCATCAAGTAAATCCCCAAGTCCTAAGCCATGTGACCCAGATATTGGATAAGGATCCCCAAAACCTAATGAATAGAAATCATAAATATCATTACGCATTTCAGGATTATCTACTTTATTTACTGCTAATACAACAGGTTTCTTAGATTTATATAACATTTGTGCAACCATTTCATCACTTTGTGTAAGTCCTTCTCTTACATTCACCATGAAAATGATAACATCCGCTTCATCGATAGCAATTTCTGCTTGTGCACGTATTTGAGTTTGGAAAGGTGCATCCCCAATTTCAATACCACCCGTATCAATGATATTAAATTCATGAGTTAACCATTCACCAGAAGAATAGATACGGTCACGTGTTACGCCTGGGGTATCTTCAACAATCGATACACGTTCGCCCACTACTCTATTAAAAATTGTAGATTTACCAACATTAGGTTTGCCTACAATTGCAACTATCGGTTTAGTCATAAGGTAACTTCCTCTCTTTCTTAATCTCTATAATTTTATCACATGAATGCGCTTATTCAAAACTTCATTAGATGTTTATCGTCATGTATAAAGGGCTTTTTACAATTTTCATAGAAAAATAAAACTCCAATTAATGTTCTAAGAACTACTTAAAGTTCTAAGACTTAATTGGAGTTTATAATATAAAATATACAAGAAAATTAATCGATTATATTAAAATTTAAGGTCTTTAAATTTATCTCCGAAAACATCCCCTAAAGTTGGGTTATCTTCATCATTATCATTTTCTAAATAAGATTGTGTTGTAGATTCATCACTTTCGATAACATCTTCTTTAGGTAATGTAGCTTTAATTGATAAAGAAATTCTTTCATTTTCTTCATCTATTCCTAAGATTTTAACGTTAACTTGTTGACCTGGTTCTAATTTTTCACTAGGTGAACCAATATGTTTATGGTCGATTTCAGAAATATGAACTAAACCTTGTACGGCAGGTGCAATTTCTACAAATGCACCGAAGTTAGCTAAACGTACAACTGTACCTTCAATAACGTCATCTTCGTGGAATTTACCTTTGATATTTTCGAAAGGTGTTGGTAAAGTGTCTTTAATTGATAATGAGATACGCTCAGAATCTTTTTCGACTGATTTGACTTTGACTTTTACATTGTCACCTACAGATACAACTTGTTCAGGTGATTCAACATGTTCGTGTGATAGTTCTGAAACGTGAACTAAACCATCTACACCACCGATATCAATGAAAGCACCAAAGTTAGTTAAGCGAGCTACTTTACCGTCAATAACGTCACCTTCGCTTAATGAATCTAATAATGATGCTTTTTTAACATCATTTTCAGCTTGTTCTACAGCTTTACGGCTTAAAATGACTCTATTGTTTTCAGGATCTAACTCTTCCACTTTAATGCGAATAGTTTGTCCATCAAATACAGAGAAATCTTCAATGAAATCAGTTGAAATTAGTGAAGCTGGTACGAATCCTCTTTGACCAACATCTACGACTAATCCACCTTTTACTACTTCAGTAACTTCAGCTTCAATCACTTCATCATTATCAAGTTTTTCTTGTAAGTATTCATATGATTTTTCAGTTTCAAGCTGTCTCTTAGATAAAATATACGCGCCTGAGTCGTTTTCTTCATCAAACTCAATTTTAGTGACGTAAGCTTCAACCTCATCGCCGACTTTAACTACTTCACTTGGATTTTCGATGTGGTGAGTAGAAAGTTGACTGATTGGGATGATACCATTAACTTTACCACCGTTGATGTGCACAACAACTTGTTTATCTTCAACTTGTTGAACCTCACCAGTGACTTTGTCACCTTCTTTAATATCATTAATCATTGATTCATTGAATTCTTCAGTCATCTTGTTTGCCTCCTTATACACTACATAATTATAACATCTTATAAACTGACAGAATTGTCAAGAAATTCTACTTTAAATATACTTTCTTATTCAAGTTAATCACTTAAGAAAGTTGACTGTCAGTCATAAGCCAACCACTTCATTTAATATTATGGCTTAGATTATGATTTAAATCTTTTAAATGCATCCATCAATTCCTTAATATTATTTCAATGATATCTACTTATTAAGATATGTTAAATTATAAATTTGAAAAAATATAGTTTGTAACTATTCACGGATGCAAATCTTATTTTCCAAGTTAATTATATAGAACATTAATACTTAGTTAAACTGATATGCTTAATAAAAAGACTATAATCATATACCAAGTGGTACATCAATTATAGTCTTTAATAAATTATACTTATTTAAGATGATCTACCATAGATAAAATTTCGTTAGTTACTACTTCAATAGACTTTCCAGTTGTATCTAATGTGATTGCATCGTCAGCTTTCTTTAATGGTGAAATCTCTCTATTCATGTCGTAGTTATCACGATCTTCAATTTCTTGTTTTAATTGCTCTAGATTAGATTCAATACCACGTAATTCATTTTCCTTTTGACGACGTTCTGCTCTCTCTTCAACGGAAGCAATCATGTAAACTTTAAGTTCAGCATTAGGCAATACAACCGTACCTATATCTCTTCCATCCATAACAATCCCTTTTTTGGCTGCTAGATCTTTTTGAATTTGTACTGCAAATGAACGAACAGGTTCTTTTGAAGCAACGTAAGAAACATGATTAGTGACGTCATTTTCTCTCAAATAATCAGTCACATCTTTCCCATCTAAAATAATTCTTTGTCCTTTTTCTTTATCATAAGTTAATTCTAACTCAGTACTTTGAATTAACTCGTCAAAATTACTTGGTTTGCCATTTTGTAAGTATTTATATGTTATGGCACGATACATTGCTCCTGTATCAACATATATCATAGTTAAACGGCTAGCAACTTGCTTAGCAATGGTGCTTTTTCCTGCAGCTGCTGGACCGTCTAATGCAATATTGATTGAACTCATTATTCATTAACCTTCCTTGTTGTTTTGTAAATATTATTTTATCATAAAAAAGTAAAAGATTAATAGGAGGAAAGACAATGAAAAAACTCCTTGTTATACATACTGGTGGCACTATTAGTATGTCACAAGATGCTTCAAATAAAGTTGTAACCAATGATGATAATCCTATATCAAAACATCAAGATATTATTGGTCAATACGCTCGAGTGGAAGAGACACATTTATTTAATGTTCCTTCTCCCCACATGACTATAGAAAAAGTTACTCAACTTCAACATAAAATTATTCAATGCGTTGAAATAAGTGAATATGATGGTTATGTTATTACTCATGGAACTGATACTTTGGAAGAAACAGCATTTCTACTCGACTTATTACTTAAAATTGAAGAACCTGTTGTTATTACTGGAGCCATGAGATCCTCTAATGAAATTGGTTCTGACGGTTTATATAATTTCATTTCTGCAATAAGAGTTGCTTCTTCTAATGATGCCTCAGGAAAAGGCGTAATGGTGGTCTTTAATGATGAAATACATACAGCTCGAAATGTAACCAAAACCCACACTTCTAATATCAATACATTTCAAAGCCCTAACCATGGACCTCTTGGGGTTTTAACAAAAGATAGAGTACAATTTCATCATCATCCCTATCGTCAATCTTCTTTTAAGATGATAAACCATCAATTGTATGTGCCTCTTATTAAGTCTTATATGGGAATGGGTAGTGACCTTTTAGAGTTTTATGCGAACCAAGGTGTCGACGGTATAGTCGTAGAAGCTCTCGGGCAAGGTAACTTACCCACTACATGTTTACATGGACTTAAGCAAATCCTTGATAACTACATCCCTATCGTTCTTGTTTCAAGATCGTTTAACGGTATTGTAAGTCCTGTCTATGCTTATGAAGGTGGCGGTGCTGATTTGTTTGAAAAGGGTGTTATATTTTCAAATGGATTAAATGGACCTAAAGCAAGACTTAAATTATTAGTTGGTCTAAGTCAAAACATGAATCATCAAAAATTAAAAAATTATTTTGAAGAATAATTTATAAAAAACGAGTTGTATGCCTCTAAGTCAAGGTATACAACTCGTTTATTTTATTATGACTCAAGTGGTGTTTGTTTTTTACTAAGTATACTTTGTGTAATAATGCCACCGTGGTATTTACCATTTTCAATGAAGATAGTATTAGCATCATTACCTGCGGCAATGACTCCTGCGATATAGCAATTTTCAACGTTTGTTTCATACGTTTCACGATTGTAAACAGGTGCTGTACCATATTCATTAGTATTGATTTCTATACCAATAGATTCTAGGAAATTGTAATCAGGATGGTAACCAATCATTGCGAACACGTAATCATTTGGAATCTCAATTGTACGTCCATCCTTTTCATAAGTGACTGTATCTTCAGTAATTTGTGTTACATTAGCGTTAAATTCCATAGTTATTTTTTCATGGTTAACGAGTGATTCAAAATTTGGTAATATCCATGGTTTAATCGCTTTTGGATATCTTTCACCACGATAAATGACTGTTACATTTGCTCCAGCTTTTTCTAACTCTAAAGCTGCGTCTACTGCAGAATTTTTACCACCAATAATTACCACATTTTGATTGAAGTATGGGTGTGCTTCTTTAAAGTAATGAAATACTTTAGGTAATTCAGCGCCCTCAACCTCTAATTTATTATGTTGGCCGTAATAACCTGTCGCGACAGTTAAAAATTTGCATTCATAAACATCTTTAGTTGTTGTAATGGTAAACTTATTATCAATTTTTTTAACTGTTAAAACTTCTTCAAATGGATGTATGTTTAATTGATGATGTTTAACAACTTCTCTGTAATAGACGAGCGCTTGATTTCGTCTCGGTTTACTTTCTTCGACAATAAATGGAATATCTCCGATACTCAACTTATCACTTGATGAAAAGAAAGTTTGATGAGTTGGATAATTGTAAATTGATTCTACAACATTCCCTTTTTCTATTACTAAAGTTTCAATCCCTTTTTTCTTCTGCTCTATAGCAGCGCTTAAACCGCATGGGCCACCACCAATTATAATGCTTTCAACTCTTTGCATGATTTGCCCTCCTTTAATCACCAAATTATTATATCAGTTATTAATGATTTTAGCTAAGCATGAAAAGAATAAAATTAAAAAAATTTGAGTATATTCATGTGAATATAAATATAAAAGAATGAAGTTAAATTAAAAAACGTTCTCTTGGCAATTGCCGAGAGAACGTTTTTTATAGTGTGCTTTATGGTTTCTATTGAGGAATAACTAACGTTTGACCGTTATGAATGTCATTACTACTTAAACCATTAGCACGTTTGATTTTATCAACATTTTGCTGAGTACCCTCACCGTAATACTGGATTGCGATACGATATAGGTTTTCTTTACCGTTTACAGTATGAGATTGTTGACCTTGGGTATTTTGTTGATTGTTATTGTTACCTTGTGTAGAGTTACCATTATTTTGTTGATTATTTTGTGTACCTTGGTTTTGGTTGTTAGCAGTACCGTTTTGGTTAGATGAATTATCTGTGCTATTTGCATTTTGATCTGAACCAGCAGCACCACCGTTAGCACTATTACCATTTTCATCTGAATTTGAAGCGCTATTATTTGAAGAAGCTTTATCTTTGTCGCTGTCTTTATTGCCATCTTTATTTTTATCTTTGTCTTTGTCTGAAGAAGCTTTATCTTTATCATTTGCCTTTTTATCAGAATCTTTCTTACTTTGGTCAGAAACTTTATTATCATCGTTTTTACTATTATTATGATTGTTTAATGCCATTCCACCAAAGATAGCAATTGCACCAAGTATAAGCACTGCAGCAATCAGTGGTAATAATATCTTCATTATTCCACCTTTTTTCTTATTGTCACGGTTATCATTTCTACGGTCATAATTGCGGTCGTCTCTATTGTTGTTTCTATCGTCTCTACGCCCATGGTCATGTTGATTGCGATTATCTTTATGTTTGTCATGTTCATGTTTTGCTAATCCAGCAGCTCCAGCGGCACCTGCAGCGCCAGTTCCAACAGCAGCAGCTTTTTTACCTTTACCAGATTTCTTATCATGACGTTCTCTATCTTCATCAAAGTCTCGCTCTTCGTGGTCTTGTTGACGACGATGATTGTCATCAGTTAGATCATTATTATGACCTTCATTAACTTTAGGTCCAGGACGAGCACCTGTTTTTTTATTAGAATGTTGAGCAGCGTTACCAGTAGCTCCAGCACCTGCAGCTCCACCAGCTATAGTTGCATCTTTTCCGCTACCTAATCTATCATCTTGTGCACCTTGGTCTTCACGCACGTTATTACTTGAACGGTTTAAATTTTCATCATGATCGTGTTGACCGTGGTCTGTGCGAGATGCTGTGTCGTAATTATCGTTTTCACCATTATGTAATGATGCTTCATCATAGCGATCATCTAGTGAATTATTTTCATTCGAGTTGTCGTTACGGTCATCTTGTTGTTTATTATGATTAGTAGCAACATCACGACGTCTCTTACGACGTTGTGCGTTTCTAGGAGGAAATTGTTGATTTGATTTATCCTCGATATTTTCTTTTGATTCATCTTGCTGTTCATCGTTTACACGATTGTTGTGTTCTTCTGGATCAATAGATTGACGATTTTTTTCAAAATCATCTTTGAAACTATTATTAGACACAAACATCATCCTTTCTTTGTTTAAGTGAATTTAATAACGTTACATTTAATATACCCACGAATAAGTGTGAATATGTATGAAATTTAAAAATATTTAATACATTTAAATAAGTCTTACGTTTTAATTATAGCTTGATAAAATTCTTTAAGTAAAGCGATAGCTAGCCTGAGAATGAAGATTGCCAATTTAGTCAGAAATAAATGATGCTTCATAATCATTTTAACTAGATATAATTATCTGAAGTTAATCTTCAAATAAGTTTTGCAATTTTTCTTTATAATTCATTTTCCTTTTTACTTTTTTGCGATTAAAAGTTTTTATTTCTTCCAATTCAGTATCATTGTCGCAACATCTTACAGGTTTATCCGGATGTTCACCAAAAAACTCGAGTAAATAATTACGGCGACATTGATCTAAATTTTTATAACCTAGTATGCGCATATATCCTAAACGTTTACGTTGAAATGATTTTTTAAATATTGATTTAAGGTCATTAATTGTAAACTGACGATATAACGTATCTAGAATATCTTTTTTAACGGGTGGTAAAAATTCACCTAATTCAAACATAGAGATATCCTCTTCAGTCATCATATCTGCAAACAATAAGGTTTCTAAAATGAAACTATCATCGGGTTGATACAAACTAATGGCTTGACTCGGTTTACCATCTCTTCCTGCGCGACCAATTTCTTGTAAATAATTGGAAGGACTTGAAGATAAATGAAAGTGAATGACAGTTCGGATATCTTTTTTATTTATTCCCATCCCAAAAGCACTTGTGGCTACGATAATAGGTATATCATTATTTAAAAATTGTTGTTGAACAGTTTGACGTTCTTGATAACTCAAATCACCATGATAAATGCCCGTTAAGAATCCCGCCTCATAAATTAATTTAGCTAATTCTAGACATCTTTTCTTAGAGGAAATATAAATAATCGTGGGTCCTGAATAGCTTAAAAAAGGTATGAGCCACTTTATTTTCTCATCATCATCATTAAAATTCTTATGTTGTAAAGAAATGTTATCTCTATTCATACTCGTTTTAATGACATTTAAATCAATACTAAGAATATGTGATAAATCTTCTTCTAAATGTGGTGGAGCTGTCGCAGTTAACGCTAGTATACGCGCATTTTTGAAGTGAGAAGTGATTTGTCCAATAAGGGCATAATGTGGTCTAAAGTCATAACCCCATTCTGATAGACAATGAGCTTCATCTAAAACTATTAAACCAAAGTCTAAATGTGATATTAACTTGAAATTCTGTGGCTGTAATAGAAATTCGGGACTTAAATAAATGAATCGACTTTGTGAAATTTGATTAATATGGTTTCTCTTTTCGATTTCATCCATACCTGAATGTATATATGAGACGTGAGATTCACCATTAAGTTTCATTTGCATCACTTGATCATCCATTAAAGAAATTAACGGTGATATGACTAACGTTGGTTTCTCAATTAAATATGTAGGAAGTTGGTAACATAAACTTTTCCCGCTTCCTGTAGGTAAAATACCTAAGGTGTGCTTACCTGCTAATATGCTTTCAATAATCTCCTTTTGGCCACGTTTAAAAGTCTCAAATCCAAACCATTCTTTAAGTTTATCTTCTAACACGTAAGTCACCTCGCTCAATACCTACGATGATTAATTTTATTTGAAAATAAGTTAAGTCTTCAAATGCTTGTTTGTATTCTCTTAATCTTAGGCCTATGTGATGATCATAATATTGAATAAATTGATCAATTTGTTTTTGATTGACATAAGTGTTGTAATCATTCTGATAACCTTTAATAAATATTTCCAATACATGATCTTCAATAGTATTTATTTTAACGTTTTGATGTTCTGCTATTTCGTTCATATTCATACCGTGTAGTAATTTTTGATAACTTAGAAAAGTTTGATTTAACAACTGAGGTAAGATAATTGTTTGAGATAGTATAGGATAATTAGATTCGTCTTCAATCTCATCTAATAAATCTATCAGTTGATTCATCTCTAATTCAAATAGTTCAGATTGCTTTATATCCTCTATCAAACTAATTTGCTGACGAGTATACATAGGTTCCTCATACCCTTGTATATAGTAATGTAGCACATTCTTATTATTGCGACGTTCTATTGCGTCGAATAGTGAATATATTTCTGATATAAATGACGCTTCCAATTGAGAGAGTTTGATATGATTATATAGCTGTTTCACTTTCTGTTGTACGTAAGTATTTTGAACTACTGGAATAAATTTAAATGTATCTTTGCGAGTATTCGATAATGTTTGGATAAGTAGTTGTATACAACTAAATGTTCGGGTTAAACTATCATATGTATATCGAGGATGCGTTTTGATATCTAATTCATGATTAAAATCATCCTTTTGTAGTATAAATCGCTCAAAAGTAGGATATTTTAAATTGGGTAAACTATGATATAATGACAAAAGTTGTTGGCTCGAAGCGTCAAAAAAAGTTTGATGAGACTTCTTGCCTATTAAAATATTATAAATACTTTTATTTGTTTTGTAGTTAAATGCATGATCAATAGCATAAGATAATATATCGTACAAATTAAACCCTCACTCTATAAAACGAATATATTGAAATGAAAAATGTCGATGTCTACAATTGTATTAGTAATACTAGTGTAGCATTTTTATCAAAGGAGGCGAATGAAAATGGCTAAATATACAATCGTTGATATGGATACTTGTATAGCATGCGGTGCATGTGGTGCAGCAGCTCCAGATATTTATGATTACGACGACGAAGGTATTGCTTTCGTAATCCTTGATGATAACCAAGGTACTGCAGAAGTGCCTGAAGAGTTATACGAAGATATGGAAGATGCACTAGAAGGTTGTCCTACTGATTCAATTAAAATTGAAGACGAACCATTTGATGGTGACGCGCTTAAATTTGAATAATAAATTGACTCGAATTCTTAATTATAATTATTAGGAATTCGAGTTTTTATTTTTGATTACTACTTGCCTCATTTTTATTAAAGAATGATATCAAAAATGCTCTTGATACTAAGAAGTTTTGAGATAACTTATTATCAAGAGCATTTATTTATTTAAAAATATTTTTTAGTCTTTTATATAGTAAAACAAAGATAATTGAAATGATGATACCTTTGATAATATTAAACGGTATTACACCGGAAACAATTACAATTTTAAGATTTTTAACGACATCTCCTAAATTAAATATCATTCCATATAATGGAAGTAATACAAAGTAATTTAAGATACTAAGTACAATAGTCATAACAATCGTACCAACTATTAGACCATAAATTAAAGTGCGTGTTGAGCGTTTGTTTTTATATACATAATAAGCTGATAATAAGAAACTTGCCCCGGCTAAAAAGTTTGCTAAAGGCCCAACAGGGTCTCCCATGTTAAATAAAAAGTTTAAGATATTTTTAATGAATGCGACAATAATACCTGCAATGGGACCTAATAAAAAAGTAGCAAGTAACGTTGGCACATCACTAAAATCTAACGTTAAGTATGGTGGTAAGAATGGTAGCGGAAACTTTATAAATGTTAATACAAACGCAACCGCACTTAACATACTTATAGTTATAAGACGTTTATTTTGTTGCATATTTAATTTTCTCCTTCCATTCATCTTGCTTAGAAAAGGAGGAAATTTGCACAACAAAAAACCTCCATCTTCTCCCATCCAGACTATACTGTCGGCTTCAGAATCTCACTGAATCAAGAAATAATATGACAACTACGTGTGTTATCGAATTATTTCGTCGCAGGCTTAAATTTACTGCCGGTTGGGAATTGCACCCGACCCCGAAGATGAATATTGATAATGTTTTTATTTAATTTTTATATTACACGATAAAGGTGATAAACTCAATGACTCTGCTTTCTTATTAAAAAATAAAATCGTTAGTATAAAGTACTTAGTTATTTATTATCAAAAAGATATTCGATCAATATAAAAGTGCTTCCTTTCATCAAATCATTCAATTGACCTAATTTTCTATAAACCAAAGATGAAACTTTATCATTGATGTGAAGTTAGAACATATTAGAAACACAAAAATGCACCCCAAAAGTTAGAGTATATCTCCAACTTAATGAGATGCACATCGAATTTGTATTTTAAAATTTTGTTTACTCTGCTTCATTATTTTTAGGTTGAGGGAGCTTAATTATAAATGTGGTACCTTTACCGAGCTCACTTTTTACATCAATTTGTCCACCATGCTCTTCAATAATCATCTTACAAATAAAGAGACCTAAACCAGTTCCCTGCTTACCACGTTTACGTGAGGCATCCACTTTATAGAAGCGGTCAAACACTTGTTGTAAATGTTCTGGAGCAATACCTGTACCTGTATCGCTAATATATAAAATATTATATTGCTCATCTTTACTTGCAGTTACTGCAATTGTGTCACCTGGTTGTGTATATCTTGATGCATTATCAATGAGATTAGTTAAAACTTGATCCATTCGATCCATGTCATAATCCCATAGAAGATGATCATTGCCAGAGTTAAATTCCATCGTTAATCCTAAATCGTCTGCTTGCATACGGTATTTAGCTTTCATTTTATCTAAAAGATTTTTTATTGGTTGTACTTCTTTCTCAACCGATAGACCTTCAGCATCCATTCGTGCAACATTTAATAATTCATTAACTAGACGATTTAATCGTTTAGATTCATCTAATACAACACCAAGTGAATCACGAATTTCATCTGGTTCAGTGACTATACCATCAACAATTGATTCTGTATAACCTTGTAATAAGGAAATGGGTGTGCGTAATTCATGGGATACATTAGCGATAAAGTCTTTTTTCATTTGATCTAAATTATGTTCATTTGTCATATCACGAATAATCACTACAATACCACTTCTGCCATTCGGCTGAATACGATTGATATAACTTGTGATAAAGACGTAATAACGCGTACTAATTTCGATTTCGAGAAATTCAGTTCTTTTGGATTCAAATGTTTTTTCGATTTGTTGTTCGATTGATTCTTTTGAAAAATCATCAATAAAATGGATGATATCATCAGCCATTTTATTAGAAAAGATAACGACTCTTTGATCGTTTATACCTAATACACCTTCGACCATGGAGTTTAATAAACTGTCACGAATACTTTTAGATGATGATAAAGCGTCAATATGTTCTTGAATCTCGTAATTCATATTATTGAAAGCTCTTGATAAGTCGCCAATTTCATCTTTAGTAGATACGGAAGATATTTGACTATAATCACCTTCAGAAACTTTTTGTGCTTGTGTCTTTAATTGTCTCAAGGGTTTCGTAATTCTGTTCGATAAGAAGAATGCAAATACTGTACTAGCTGCTATAAATATAATTGCAGTAATCAAAATGATAATAGTTATAGCATTATTTGTATCTTCAATAGATTTTAAGTCTTTATAAATAAACACGCCACTATGCTTACTACTAGCATCTTCTTGTGGTTTCATTGGATAACCTAATAGTATATATGATTGTGTATTACCGTTATTTTTAATTGTGACGTTTTGAGTTTCAAATTCGCCGTTATTGAAGACTCTTTTAAATTTAGGGCTCTTTTTAATTTCATTGAGCATTTGAGTTTTCGTGTTATTATATGATACGTGTGGTTTATCATTAAAATTATTCATAATGATTAAACCACCAGGGCCATCTACAAGTTTTTGACTGTTTTGAATAGCAAGTGATTTATTGTGAGATTTCTCAACGAGTGAACTTATTCTTTTGGCATCTTCTTTAATAGAATTTTCAGTTTCTTGCGTAAAATAATATTGAATAAAGGTAATTAAGGATACACTTAATAAAATTAAAACTGTCGCTACTATTAAAATAATAGTTAACCACAGTTTTATAACTACGCTATTTAGTCGGTTCATCACTGGCTTTGACCTCGAACTTATAGCCTACACCCCAAACAGTTTGAATCATTTGAGCTGCATCGTTAGATACACGATTTAATTTCTCTCTTAAACGTTTTACATGTGTATCTACTGTTCGCAAGTCGCCATAAAATTCATAATGCCATACTTCTTTAAGTAATTGTTCACGATCGAACACCTTATTAGGTGTCTTAGCTAGATATATGAGTAATTCATATTCTTTAGGTGTTAAATTCACTTGCTCGTTATCTGCAAGTACTCTATGTGCATCATTATCAATCACTAAATGATTGAATTCAATAATATCACGTGCATGTGGTTCGCTTTGTTCTGAGTTTGCAGATTGAGTACGTCTTAATAAAGCTTTAACTCTTAATACAACTTCTCTAGGTGAAAAAGGCTTAACAATATAGTCATCGGCACCGGATTCAAATCCTTCAACTCGGTTAGTTTCTTCTCCTTTTGCCGTAAGCATAATAATAGGTGTATCTTTGTGTTCTCTTAGTTTAGATGCGACTTCTATACCATCCATTTCTGGTAGCATTAAATCTAAAAGAATGCACGCATAGTTATTATCCATCGCAAGCTGATAAGCTTCCTTACCATCACTAGCTTCATGGATTTCAAAAGATTCTCTTTCTAAGTATAATTTAAGCAATCTTCTGATTCTGTCTTCATCATCGACGATTAAAATTTCGTTAGCCATATTACTTTTTACCTCCTACACATGCTGTTCAAATTCATTTGTTATTATAGCACAGGTTGAACATATTAAGTGACTGATAGTTAAAACTATGTGAAAAAAATCTCAATCTTATTGGTAAAAACATATTTTTTGTGTTTATTTACCATTTTCGGCTAAATGTCTTAACGTTTTCACCTCGTGAGGGGTCAACACACGACCTTCTCCGGCATTTAAACCTTTCAAGTCTAAAGGACCAAATTGAATACGTGTTAATTTATTCACTTCATGACCAAAATATTCAAACATACGGCGCACTTGACGATTTCTACCTTCACTTATAGTAATTTCGACTAATGTAGTGTTTTTCTCTTTATCTTGTCTTTTTATTTTTACTTGAGCCGGTTGAGTAAAACCATCTTCTAATTCAATGCCTTGTTCTAATTCTTTAACTTGTTCTCTCATTAAATAGCCTTTTAATTTAGCAACATATTTCTTTTTAATGTGATAACGTGGATGAGTCATTAAGTTAGTGAATTCTCCGTCGTTTGTTAACAATAAAACACCTGATGTATCATAATCTAAACGTCCAACTGGATATATACGAGTTTCAATATCTTCAAAATAATCTGTCACAACTTTACGACCCCGATCATCAGATACACTCGTAATAACTTGAGTAGGTTTATAAAATAAGATATACATTTTATCTTCTTGTTCTATTTTAATGCCCTCTACTTCAACTGTGTCTGAGTGAGACACTTTTGTTCCTAATTCAGTCACAACTTGTCCATTTACTTTGACTTTTCCTTCGGTTATGAGTGTTTCAGCTTTGCGTCGTGATGTATAACCACTATTCGCGATTCTTTTTTGTAGTCTCTCTAATTCTTTACTCATTTGAATCTCCTTTTTGATTAACTAAATTACTAAAGAATTCATCCATTTCAGCATCATCCTCTTCAGTCGTTGGTAATGACTCAAGACTTTCTATACCAAATACATTTAAAAATAAATCAGTGGTTATTAAATGATGACTTCTAGAATGATCGACATCTTTAGCTTCTACTAAACCTCTAGCTATAAGTGTTTTAACAGCGCCATCGGAATTAATCCCTCTTATCATTTCTATATCGCTACGAGTGAGTGGTTGATTATAAGCGATAATTGAAAGTGTCTCCATAGCTGCCTGAGATAACTTCATTTTAGATTTTTGTTCGATGAGCTGTTCAATATAAGACGATGCGTCTTTTTTCGTTGTTAAAACATATGTTGTACCAAATTTTTGGATAACCAAACCAGGAGATTGATAGGTATCGATTAACTGGTCGAGTTCATTTTCATTCAACTCCAAAATTTCCAATAATTGCTTCTGCTCTAATCCTTCATCACCAGAAGTATATAATAAAGCCTCTAATATTCCTTGGTTATCCAATGTTGTAATTCACTCCTCTAATGATATCGATGTCCTCAAATTGATTGTTTTGATTAATATTGACGATACCAGATTTAGACATTTCTAATATAGCTAGAAAATGTGTTACTACTTGTTCTACTGGTTCGTGGAAAGTAAATAAACTAAAGAAATTAAATGATTCATTCTCTTTTAGACGATTTGTAACTTGTTCGGTTGCTTGTTGAATTGTAAATGTCTCTTTTTTAATTTCTACAGATTTAGGAGTATTGAGTTCTACTCTATTTTTAACTCTTTGATAAGCTACGATGAGTTCTGTTAAATCTATAGTCTGATTTGGATCCCATGATTCATCAGTTTCCAAATGTGATAAATCAGTAGGATACTTCGTATAATAAAGTTCTCGTTGATCTTTCATATCATTAAGTATTTCAGTATATTCTTTATAGTTTTGATATTCGATTAAACGCCCTACTAAATCTTCACGGGGATCTTCTTCAATGTCATCTTCTACACTCGTTTGAGGTAGCAATAATTTACTTTTAATCATTAAAAGTTCAGAAGCCATGACTAAATATTCACTAGCAATATTAATTTCAAGTTGATTCATCGCATGAACATATTGCATATATTGCTCAGTTAAAGCTTTCATGGGAATATCATAAATATCTATTTCAAATTTCTGTATTAAATGCAATAACAAGTCTAATGGTCCGTTAAACGCATCTAGTTTTACTTCATACATCCTATCTACCTCAATCTCGTGTTGCATCTTTAGTGCATATTTCACACAAATATTATAGCATGAATATATATAACTTTTAAATTTTGGGTGGATTGCCATGGATGACGCGTTAATTCATTTCTATTATCAATTTCATAAGCATCAACATTATTTTTTATGTCATGATATTTTAGAAGAAGCTTGGAAATTAAATCCCTCTTTCTCTAAAAATGACGCGGTAGTGAGTTTAATACTATTTGCCACAGCTTGTTATCATTATCGCCGGGATAATATTAAAGGTGCTTTAAAATCATATGAAAAGTCACTGTCTGTTATTAAACAAGCAAAAGATAAAACTCAATTACATTTAAATATTGATGAGTATCAGAGCATGATTTTACATCAAATAAATTCTATTAGAGATCATCATGTATTTGTACCTGTCAAACTACCTATACACACATCATTTGAGAAAGTTATTACACGTGTATATCAAGATTATAGTTTTACTCAATTTGTAATATCAGAGCCTTACATTGTTCATCATCATATAAAACGTGATCGAACAGAAGTTATACAAGCCCGTGAAGAAGCAAGACAATTACGTCGTTCACATACTCAACGGCCTTATAATACATTAAAAGACCAATAAACGTATGATAGCTACATTAAATCACTACGTTTATTGGTCTTTTAAATTACAATTAAGCTCTAGGATGAAATTGATTATACATTTTTCGAATTTGAGATTTTGATACATGTGTATATAACTGTGTCGTAGATATATCAGAATGGCCTAACATTTCCTGGACAGCCCTTAAATCAGCGCCATTTTCAAGAAGATGTGTAGCAAAGGAATGTCTTAACGTGTGAGGTGTTAATGTCTTGTTAATGTTCGCTTTAATACCATTCTGTTTAATCATCTTCCATATACCTTGTCGTGATAAAGGTTTGCCATGCATATTAAGAAATAATACATGTGTGACAGTTTGTTTTAATAATTGAGGGCGAACTGTTTCAATGTATGTAGTTAAATACTCAATAACAGCATCACCTAAAGGAACAATACGTTCTTTATTCCCTTTACCAAAAACTCTGACAAACCCCATCATTAAATTGACATCTTCGACTTCTAATTGAATAATTTCAGAAACGCGCATACCTGTAGCATATAAAAGCTCTAACATCGTCCGATCACGATAACCATTATTCTTACTCAAATCTGGTGTTTCTAATAAATCCAAAACTTCCTGAACCTCTAATACGTCAGGTAGTTTCTTTTCGTATTTTGGCGTTTCAATTAACACTGTCGGATCTTTCGCTGCATATCTTTCTCTTAATGCGAACTGATGAAAGCTTCTAATTGTAGATATAAAACGTGCAAGTGATTTTGAGGATTGACCCAAATCTATTAAATGACCTAGGCACTCCTGAATCACTTGACGATCCACGAAATCAATATGGGAAATTTTTCTTTCTTCAAGATATTCTTCATATTTTTTTAGATCCCTACGATAAGCGCCAATGGTATTACTACTCAAACCCTTCTCGATTTGAATAAAATTCAAATATTCTTCAATGATTGTATTCATATAAGCACCTCTATTGAAGCGGTGGCTTCTTTAAACTTATTAGATTGCGTTAGAATTTTTAAGTATATTTGTGAAAATAAACCCCTAATTAGCCTTTACCTTTCGCTTGGCAATCAGAACAAACGCCATGGAAAGTTAAACGATGGTCAAGTATTTTAAAGTTAAATTCATTTTCAACACGATTTTCAACTTCAGGTAGTAAATCTTCATCAATTTCATCTACCTTACCACATTCCATGCATACAAGATGATGATGGAAATGTTTAGCCCCTTCTTTACGTAAATCGAAACGAGCTACTCCGTCACCAAAGTTTATTTTATCAACGACTTTGAGTTCAGCTAACAACTCTAAGGTTCTGTATACCGTAGCTAAACCAATTTCAGGCGCTTTATCTTTCACTTTTAAATACACATCTTCAGCACTAAGATGATCTTTTTCATTCTCTATTAAAACTCTAACTGTAGCCTCTCGTTGTGGAGTTAATTTATAAGATGATTGTTGTAATTGTTGCTTCACGCGATTGAGACGTTCTTCCACGGAAGCCTCACTCCTCTACTAAGAATTATAATCATTTTAATTTAATCTATGATTCACTAAATAAAATATCAATATTCTCAATAAAAAGCAAGAGTTTACGCTAGTTATTTAGAATGATTATAATTTAATAATAAGTGCTGTAGAGCGATAATTGTTTTAGCATCCTCGAGTTCCTTGTTTTCTAACATAGATTTTACATTCTCAATAGATACCTTATGTAGTTCTACAAATTCGTCATCATCTAAATTCATTTCACCTTCAGACAACTGATCTGTAAAATAAATTGATAATTTCTCACTTGAAAAACCTGGAGATCCATACATATCTGTTACAAATTCTAGATTTGAAGCAATATATCCTGTCTCCTCTTGTAATTCACGTTTCGCAGCTTCTTCACGCTCTTCACCTTTTTCAAGTTTGCCTGCTGGTATTTCAAGCAAAGGTTTTTCAGCTGGCTTTCTAAATTGTTTAACTAATAGGACTTCGTCTTCAGGTGTTACTGCACACACTGCTACGGCACCATTATGATAAACTAATTCACGTTTAGATGTACTGCCGTCGGGTAATTCAACATCATGTAGTTCTAGGTCAATAATTTTTCCATTGTAAATGACTGTGCGGTCAATCGTTTTTTCGTTTAATCTCATATGTAAACACGTCCCTTTTATTTATATTTATAAATTGATAAACTGAATGCGTCAGTTAAAGTGTATCGAAAGGAGAATGGACATGCAAAAAAATATTTTAAAAAGTGGCATCGAAATTTCTGAACTTGGTTTGGGTTGCATGAGTTTAGGTACAGATTTTAATAAAGCGCAACCTATCATTGAAAGTGCAATCGAACAGGGTATTACATATTTTGATACTGCAGATATGTATGATCAAGGAATTAATGAGGAAATTGTAGGAAAAGCTTTAAAGAAATATCAAAATCGTGATGACATCGTAATCGGTACGAAAGTCGGCAATCGACTAACTGACGATGGAAACGTAACATGGGATCCCTCTAAGAAACACATTAAAGAAGGTGTGAAAGGATCTTTAAAACGTTTAGGACTAGACCATTTAGATTTATATCAATTGCATGGTGGAACAATTGATGATCCACTAGATGAAACTATCGGTGCTTTTGATGAATTAAAACAAGAAGGTATTATTAGAGCTTATGGTATTTCATCCATCCGTACAAACGTTATTGATTACTATTTAAAACATAGTCAAATCGAAACTTTAATGTCTCAATTTAATTTAATAGATAATAGACCTGAAAGTCTTTTAGATACTATTCATGAGCAACAAGTTAAAGTGTTAGCGCGTGGACCAGTGTTTAAGGGATTATTAACCTCTAATAGTGTCGATGCATTAGATAAAAAGTTTGAAGATGGTATTTTTGAATATACACGTGATGAGTTAGGTGAAACCATTGCATCAGTTAAAGAAATTGAAAGTAATTTAAGTGCCCTTTCATTTAAATATTTAACTTCTCATGATGCTCTTGGTTCAATCATCGTCGGCGCAAGTAGTGTAGAACAATTAGAAGAAAATGTACGTAACTATTATAAGGATGTAAGTTTAGATCAAATTAAATCTGCGCGTGAACGTGTGAAAAATTTAGAATATACTCAACATCTAAAATAATGTAAAAGAGAGTTTAAAATATAAAAGCTTTAAGATGATTTCAACTTACTTGAAATGGTCTTAAAGCTTATTTTTGTTTACTCTGAAGCGAAAGTAGTATGAGTAGTCTCATTATAGATTTCTTGAAACCAATAAACATGTTCTTAATAAAAGCCACCCATCTCAAAATAAGTTTCGATCATTAAAATTGTTTGATGTAAACATGGGGCTTTTGAGTCGTCTTTGCATTCACTTCTATTCCAAGAATCTGATGTTGAATTACAAGTTGATAAAATTTTGCCTCAATATATTCAATTTCAGCATCACTGAGCGTGTTATAAAATTCAGTACCAACTAAATATTCTAAAGTAAAAATCTTATTAATTGGTAGTCGTTTAGAATTAGCGATTGCTTTATTAATAATACCATCGATGCTACATATCATTTATAGCACTCCCTTTTAAAAAGACTTATAGCAAGCCTGCTTCATAATTAATTACTATTCTTTGTTTTTAAATAAATTCGGTAAACAATTTTCCAGTGTTCTCGGTGCAAGGTGATATAATTTTAAAATATTATGCATCCAACCAGGTTGATTGATTTCTTTTTTATTCTTTAAAATTCCTAAAATGATGCGCTCGGCAAGTTGCTCAGCATCAATCATTATAAATTTATATTTATTAAAAAAAGCAAGTGACGGGTCTGCCTTTTTATGAAATGGTGTATCGATAGGTCCAGGATGTACTGCCATAATATGAAGTTCGGGTTCTTCTAATCTCAATGCGTTAAGAACGGCAGTCAATGCAGCTTTAGAAGCTCCATAGTGTGCCGCGTTAGCTTGCGTAACAAAGGCCGCTTGACTTGAAATGCCGATAATATGTGCATGTTTTACTAACTTTGGTCGTAGAATTTGGTACATTAAATTAAAACTTACGAGATTAACGTCATATGTTTCAATGACTTCGTCTAAAGTATGGTTATTAATGGATTTAAAATAACCTAAACCTGAACTGTATATGAAACCATTGACTGGCGCTTTTATTTTTTCTGAGAGTTGGTAAATATCTTCTCGTTGTTGTAAGTTACATTGAATGACATTTATATTTTTAGAATGACTTCTGAAATCAATTTGATTAAATTTAGAAATATTTCTAGCTAAAACAGTGACATGAGCGCCTCTTTTAAGAAGTTGGTGAACGAGGGATAATCCAAGACCACTCGTTCCTCCTGTCACGATATAATGTTGTCCTATCATATTTAACATCCTTTTTGTACTAACAATGCATTTTATAAGGAAAATGAAGCAATATCATGCGTTTATACGAGTTATATTACTTCTTATAGATATGTGTTACTATGTATTTATAATCTTAAGCCAATATAAATGATTAATCAAAAGAGATGAAGGTGATGTGGTTAAAATGAAACTTGTATTCTATGGTGCAGGTAATATGGCACAAGCTATTTTTACAGGAATTATTAATTCTAATAATTTAGATCCCAATGACATTTATTTAACAAATAAATCAAATGAACAAGCTCTGAAAGATTTCGCGGAAAGATTGGGAGTTAATTATAGTTATGACGATAAAGAATTATTGAAAAATGCTGACTACGTTTTTCTTGGAACGAAGCCACATGATTTTGAAGCATTAGCAGAAAGAATTAAAGATGATATTACCGATGATAATCGCTTTATTTCTATTATGGCTGGCCTATCGATTGATTATATTAGACAGCAATTAGATACGAATAACCCATTAGCACGTATTATGCCAAATACTAATGCGCAAGTGGGACATTCTGTAACTGGAATTAGCTTTTCAAATAATTTCGGACCTAAATCTAAAGATGAAGTTAATGAATTAATTAACGCATTTGGATCGGTTATAGAGGTTTCTGAAGATCATTTACATCAAGTGACTGCGATTACAGGTAGTGGTCCTGCATTTTTATATCATGTATTTGAGCAGTATGTTAAGGCAGGTACTGAACTAGGATTAGAAAGAGATCAAGTAGAAGAATCTATTCGTAATTTAATTATCGGGACAAGCAAGATGATAGAACGCTCTGATTTAAGTATGGAACAATTAAGGAAGAATATTACTTCTAAAGGTGGAACTACTCAAGCAGGCTTAGATGCCCTATCTCAATACGATATTGTATCAATGTTTGAAGACTGTTTAAGTTCTGCTGTTAATCGTAGTGTAGAATTATCAAATAAAGAATCTGAATAAATAAGCTAAAACGCTTTTCCCCTTCCCGTCTTATAGGGTAAGGAAAAAAGCGTTTTTTATATTTTATATGTCTCGAAATCTTTAACGAAATAAAATTGTGGAATCTGAGATTGATTGTTAATTTCTTTATAAATGGATTCTACATCTTCTAAGTTGTATCGATTGCTAATATGAGTAATAAGACTTTTACCAACATTAGCGTTCTTAATCAATTGAAAGACATCATCTATGTGGCTGTGATGATAATTGTTGGCAAGTGTCTTTTCCCCTTCTATATAAGTAGCTTCGTGTACCATGACATCTGCGTTTTTAGCTAATACATATTCATTATCACAAGGTTTCGTATCTCCAAATATAGCAATGATTGGGCCAGGTTTCGCTTCTCCTTTAAAGTCATCAGATTGGTACATCAAACCATTATGTTCAAATGTATCTTGTATTTTTACTTCTTGATATTTTGGACCAGGTTCTAACCCAATGGCTTTTAGAGCTTCAACATTAATTGTTCCTGGTGTGGTTGGTGCTTCTATACGATAGCCATAAGATGTAATACCATGATTTAACACTTCTGCTTGTACCGTAAAACCCTCATGATGATATGTAAATTGTTGATTAATTTCGATATATGTAATTGGGTAATTAAGATGTGATTCCGATAACTTTAAAGACGTTTCAATATAATTTTGAATTCCTTTAGGACCAATTAGAGTTAAAGGTTTATTTTCTCCGCCTTGGAAAGAGCGACTTGTAAGTAATCCAGGAAGACCAAATATATGATCGCCATGCATATGAGTAATAAAGATGTGATCAACTTTTCCTAACTTTATTGAATGATGTAGGATTTGGTGTTGCGTTCCCTCGCCAACGTCAAATAACCATACTGAATTTGAATATGGTTCTAAATTTAAAGCGATGGATTGTGTGTTTCTCTCTTTAGTCGGTAACCCTGCACTCGTACCGAAAAATGTAACTTCCATGCATGATCCTCCTCTTCTTTCATATATTCTATCATATGTCATCATATTTTCTATATGAAGAAATAAAATATAATCAATACATTGTTTAATCCTTATACTTGCTAATCACTTATGTGTATTTGTATGGTAAAGATATATGGTTAAATAGGATATAATCATGATATGATTTTGTTAACATTAAAACAATGTACTTCATAGTGTTAGTGCTATTGGAATAATCATTTTCGGAAAAAATAAATTGTGCTTAATTTCAAGCATATTTGATGACCATAAGTAATGATTATCATATAATATAATAATCTAGTATAATGATATATTTATTAAAAATGAAAGCATTGATACTAATATAAATCGGTGAGTCAATTGATATTCATCATATATCTATTTAAGAATTGAGGTTTTGATCTTGAGTACTAAAAGTAAACACATCCCTTGTTTAATAACAATATTCGGTGCCACTGGTGACCTTAGTCACAGAAAGCTATTCCCTTCTATATTTCATTTGTTCCAACAAGATAATTTAGATGAGCATATTGCTATCATTGGTATAGGTCGTCGTGATTATTCAAATGAGGAGTTTCGTGATCAAGTTAAATCATCAATTCAGAAACATGTTAAAGACACGAATAGAATTGATGAATTTATGAATCATGTCTTCTATCATAAGACGGATGTAAGTGATGAAAGAAGTTATGAATCCTTACTACAATTTAGCAATCAATTGGATAAAGAATTAGGTTTACAAGGTAATCGTTTATTCTATTTAGCGATGGCACCTCAATTCTTTGGAGTTATCTCTGATTTCTTAAAGTCATCTGGCCTTACTAATACAAAAGGTTTTAAACGATTAGTGATTGAGAAACCATTTGGTAGTGATTTAAAATCAGCAGAATCATTGAATAACCAAATTAGACGTTCATTTAAAGAAGAAGAAATTTATCGTATTGATCATTATTTAGGTAAAGATATGGTGCAAAACATTGAAGTACTACGCTTTGCGAATGCTATGTTCGAACCCCTATGGAACAACAAATACATTTCTAATATTCAAGTAACGTCTTCAGAAATTTTAGGAGTTGAAGATCGTGGTGGTTATTATGAATCAAGCGGTGCTTTAAAAGATATGGTGCAAAATCACATGCTACAAATGGTTGCCTTATTAGCGATGGAAGCACCTATTAGCTTGAACAGTGAAGACATTCGTGCTGAAAAAGTTAAAGTTCTTAAATCATTACGTCAATTTAAACCTGAAGAAGTTAGAAAGAACTTCGTACGAGGTCAATATGGTAAAGGAACTATAGAAGGTAAAGAAGTTAAGTCTTATCGTGAAGAAGATCGTGTGGCCGAGGATTCTAATACACCTACATTTGTATCAGGAAAATTAACAATTGATAACTTTAGATGGGCTGGTGTCCCTTTCTACATTAGAACTGGTAAACGCATGAAATCGAAATCGATTCAAGTTGTTGTTGAATTTAAAGAGGTTCCTATGAACTTGTATTATGAAACAGATAAATTATTAGATTCCAATTTACTAGTCATTAATATTCAACCTAATGAAGGCGTTTCGTTACATTTAAACGCTAAGAAAAATATTCAAGGCATCGATACTGAACCAGTTCAATTATCTTATGCTATGAGTGCACAAGATAAAATGAATACGGTTGATGCATATGAGAACTTGTTATTTGATTGTCTTAAAGGTGATGCTACTAACTTTACGCATTGGGAAGAATTGAAATCAACTTGGAAATTTGTAGACGCTATTCAAGATGAGTGGACTATGGTTGAACCATGCTTCCCTAACTATGAAGCGGGTACTAATGGCCCTCTTGAAAGTGATTTATTATTAAGTCGTGATGGAAATCACTGGTGGGACGATATTCATTAATTTACTGTGATAACGTAATAGATTTTTAATGATTGTTTAGAAAGTAATTTAAATTTAAGTGAATGATGGCGAACTTATTTATAGTATTGCACATAAGGTGTTCTTATCTAATGAATACTTAGCAAGCTATACTTTAAAGTCCGTTGTTGTTCACTTTTTTGATTTTAATTTTAAAATACTAAGGCTTTCAGATGTATCTTAGGCCAAAATAATGTACAATAATGATTATGATTCAAAGTAATTGGAGTGAAAGTTTTGGACGTTATCAAGCAAATACAACAGGCAATCGTATACATTGAAGATCGTCTATTAGAGCCTTTTAATTTGCAAGAACTCAGTGATTACGTTGGTCTTTCGCCATATCATTTGGAACAATCATTCAAAATGATTGTTGGTCAATCGCCAGAACAATATGCTCGCGCTCGTAGAATGACGATTGCAGCAACAGACGTCATGCACGGCGCAAGTCGTTTAATGGATGTAGCTAAAAAGTATAGATATGCTAATTCTAATGAATTTGCTAATGACTTTAGTGATTTTCATGGCATTTCACCTATCCAAGCCTCAACAAAAAAAGATGAACTTAAATTTCAAGAAAGATTATATATAAAATTGTCAACGACAGAAAGAGCTCCGTATACATACAGGCTTCAAGAAACAGAGGATATTTCACTTGTTGGATACTCTAGGTTCATCCCTACTAAGGACTTATCTAATCCTTTTAATGTCCCTGATTTTTTAGAGGATTTATTGGTTGAGGGCCTTATTAAAGAACTTAGACGATATAATGATGTGAGTCCATATGAATTATTTGTCGTTAGTTGTCCGCTTGACCAAGGTTTAGAACTTTTCGTTGGTGTTCCTAGCGAACGTTATCCAGCTCACTTAGAAAGTAGATTCTTACCAGGACGGCACTATGCGACATTTAATTTACAAGGCGAAATTGATTACGCTACGAATGAAGCGTGGTACTATATTGAATCGAGCTTACAACTCACGTTACCTTATGAACGAAATAGTTTGTATGTTGAGGTTTATCCATTCGATATTTCATTTGACGACCCATTCACTAAAATACAATTATGGTTGCCTATTAAACAAGAAGCTTACGATTTTGATGAACTAGATTAAATTTGAAAATGATAAAAGGTAAAGTGATGTAAACTTTGAATAATACATCACTTTACCTTTTCTTTATGTGGAAGACTGTTGTTATTCGTCTTCTCACGTGGTGTTTAGACTTTAATGACAAACGCTTCATATGGCTGTATTTTGTCAAAGTCTATAACATGGCTACTATAGTTGTGAAGCATGACTTGCTGTTCATTTTCAATGAGATAAGGGACATTGAGTTTTGAAACTTGATCAGTAAGGTTTCCTACTACAAGTACCTTCTTGTTATTCAGTTTACGAGTGTATGCAAAGAGATTAGGATTGTCTTCATCCACTAAATTAAACTGTCCATATGTGTATACTTCATCAGATTTTTTTAATTGAATTAAATCTTTATAGAATTGTAGTATTGATTGAGGATCATGGATTTGTTGTTCAACATTGATTGTTTTATAGTTAGGATTCACCGGGAACCACGGTGTGCCATTGGTAAAACCTCCGTTAGTTGATTGATCCCATTGCATAGGTGTTCTTGAATTATCACGATTCTCCATTTTATATTTATTTAAAAGTGCATTAACATCGCCACCCTGAGCTTTAACGATGTTGTATTCGTTTTTTACTGCAACGTCATTGAACGTTTCTATACTATCAAATGGGTAATTAGTCATACCTATTTCTTGACCTTGATATATAAATGGTGTGCCTTGCTGTAAAAAGTATGTTACAGCATGACTTGTAGCAGATTCGTACCAATACTGTTTGTCATCTCCCCATGTTGATACACGACGTGGTTGGTCATGGTTTTCGATAAATAATGCATTCCAACCAACATCTTCTAAGCTTTTTTGCCAACGATTTAAAATAGTTTTGTAAGATTTTACATCAAATTTTGAATCTCCTGTACTCCATAAACCTAAGTGTTCGAATTGAAAAATCATATTAAATTTGCCTTCTTCTTCGCCAACCCATTCTTTAGCGTTATCAGGGTTTACACCATTAGCTTCACCTACTGTCATAATATCGTATTGACTTAGTGATTTATCCTTCATTTCTTGAAGCCATGGTTGGATACCAGGTTGATTCATATCAACATCAAAGGCTGGCGCATATGATTTTCCCTCTGGCAAAGGTAAATCTCCAGCTTCAAATGTCTTTTTGATATGAGTGATTGCATCAACTCTAAAGCCATCAATACCTTTATCAAACCACCAGTTCATCATTTCAAATACAGCATTGCGTACTTCTGAATTATCCCAATTCAAGTCGGGTTGTTTTTTACTAAATAAGTGGAAATAGTATTGGTTTGTTAATTCATCATATTCCCAAGCTGATCCATTGAAGATACTCTCCCAATTGTTAGGCTCAGAACCATCCTCTTTAGGATCCTTCCAAATGTACCACTCTCTTTTAGGGTTATCCTTACTTGATTTAGACTCTATAAACCACGGATGTTCATCTGATGTATGATTTACAACTAAATCTAAGATTAATTTCATACCTTTATGATGGACTTCTTTAAGTAAACGATCAAAATCTTCCATGGTGCCAAATTCGTCCATGATAGCTCTATAGTCACTAATATCATAACCATTATCATCATTAGGAGATTGATACATCGGGCTTAACCAAATCACGTCGATACCTAAATCTTTAAGGTAATCTAATTTTTCGATAACACCAGGCAAATCACCGATACCATCATTGTTACTATCATTGAAACTCCTAGGATACACTTGGTAAGCTACTGCTTCTTTCCACCATTTTCTGTTCATTTGGTTCACTCCTCATTCGTTATTGTCGTTTGTCTCTCTATAAAGTGTGTTGGATTGATACTCTCTTTTAATATACATTTGTAGTTTAACAATTTTATAATTCTTTGTGTGCATTTATGCAAGCGCTTGCATAGATATTGTAAATAGAGCCTCACTCCTTAAAATTAAAGTTTTGAGTGAGGCTAGTATCTTTATTTATTCAATATTGATAATTATTCTTCAACCCATTGTGTGTGGAATACACCTTCACGATCTTTACGTTCATAAGTATGTGCACCGAAGTAGTCACGTTGAGCTTGAATTAAATTTGCAGGTAAGTCTTCTGAACGATAACTATCGTAGTAGTTAATACTTGCTGAGAAACCAGGTGTAGGAACACCATTTTGAACACCTGTTGCAACAACATCACGTAGTGCATCTTGATATTCAGTTACAATATTTTTGAAGTAAGGATCTAGTAATAAGTTTTGTAATTCTGAGTTATTATCATAAGCGTCTTTAATTTTTTGTAAGAATTGAGCGCGAATGATACAACCCTCTCTCCATATCATAGCTAATTCGCCCAGTTTTAAATTCCATTCATGATCTTCACTTGCTTTACGCATTTGAGCAAAACCTTGTGCATATGAACAAATTTTACTCATATATAATGCTTTGCGAATCTTTTCTAAGAATTCTTCTTTATTACCTTCAAAAGAAGCTTTAGGACCATTCAATGTTTTAGAAGCATTAACACGTTCTTGTTTAATTGATGAAATAAAACGCGCAAATACTGATTCTGTAATAATTGTCAACGGTATACCTAATTCAAGTGCATTGATTGAAGTCCACTTACCAGTACCTTTTTGCCCTGCAGTATCAAGAATTTTTTCAACTAGTGCTTCCTTATCATCGTCTAATTTTGTGAAAATATCACCAGTGATTTCGATTAGATAACTTTCTAATTCACCAGCATTCCATTCTTTAAAGGTATTAGAAATTTCTTCATGAGACATTCCTAATAAGTCTTTCATCATCGCGTAGCTCTCTGCGATAAGTTGCATGTCAGCATATTCAATTCCATTATGAACCATTTTGACGTAATGTCCTACGCCATTTGGCCCAATATAAGTCACACATGATGCACCATCTTTAGCTTTTGCAGCGATTGCATCAAGAATATCACTTACTTTATTATATGCGTCTTCTTGGCCACCTGGCATTAATGAAGGTCCAGTTAATGCACCTACTTCTCCACCAGACACTCCCATTCCGATGAAATTAACGCCACTTTCAGCAAGTGCTTTATTACGACGGATTGTGTCTTGATAGTTTGTGTTGCCTCCGTCGATTAATATATCATCATCATCTAGTAAAGGTAATAAGCCATCAATTGTTGCATCAGTAGCAGATCCAGCTTTGACCATTAGTAAAATTTTACGGGGCTTTTCGAGTGAATTAACAAATTCTTCTAAAGAGTAAGTTGGGTGAATTTGTTTACCTTGTGATTCTTCAATCATTTCATCTGTTTTTTGTCTTGAGCGGTTATATACTGAAACACTATATCCTCGAGATTCAATGTTCCAAGCAAGGTTTTTACCCATTACAGCTAAACCTACTACTCCTATTTGTTGTGTCATATTACTTACCTCTCTTGTTCAAAATTTTCAATAATATTGTAACATAAAACGCATATTAACAATTACTAAAAGACTGTATTATTCGCTAACAAGTTCTATAATTTTTAAAATTTGACTTGATAACATACATAAATCTTTAGTAGCGATACGTTCAGATGTTGTGTGGATGTTTTCATAACCTACTCCTAAAATAACTGAAGGAATTCCATATCTATTCATTATATTTCCATCAGAACCACCGCCAGCAATACAAGTATCACCATTAAGTCCTAAAGCAACTGCACTTGCTATTGCATATTTTGTCACGTCTTCATGATCTTCCACCTTAAATCCTGGATAACTTGTTTCTATTTCTACATGAGCTTCACCACCAAATTCTTTAGCAGTGCTCTCAAAGGTATCTTTCATATGTTGAACTTGTACTTCAATACTTTGGTCATTGTGAGATCGTGCTTCAGCTTCAAGAACAACTTCATCAGCAACAATATTTGTTGCAGAGCCACCATGGAATTTACCAATATTTGCAGTTGTTAAATCATCGATTTGGCCTAAATTCATTCTACTAATCGCTTTAGCAGCGATATTAATAGCACTAATACCTTTAGTTGGGGTACTCGCGTGAGCCGTTTTACCTTTAATGGTAGTATAAATCTTCATTTGTGTAGGGGCACCGACAACAGTTGTACCTACCTCTTTACTTGCATCAACGGCATAGCCAAAGTCTGCATCTAGTAATTGCGTATTTAATGCCTTAGCTCCCAATAAACCTGATTCTTCACCAACTGTAATGACAAATTGAATTTGTCCATGAGGTAAATTATGCTCATTTATCTGTTCGATTGTTTCGAGTATAGCAGCTAAGCCTGCTTTATCATCTGCGCCTAGAATAGTTGTACCATCAGAGTAAATGTAACCATCGTCCTTCACTTGAGGTCGTATATTTACACCAGGCACTACTGTATCCATATGACTAGTGAAATAAAGCTTTGGTATCTGTTTGTTTGATAAATTACTAGGTAAAGTGCATATTAGGTTGTTAGCGCCTAATCCTTCTTGTTCTGAAGCGTTATCCTCCTTGACGATTAGCCCTAGATTTTCAAATTTTTCTTTAAGTATAGGTTGAATAGTTTGTTCATAACCTGTTTCTGAATTAATTTTTACTAACTCTAGAAAAGTATTCAATATACGTTCTTTGTTAATCATGATTGCAAGTCCCCTTTCGTATATAAATATATTTTAACTGACTTTCAAGTTTATCAAAAATAAATTGATTGCTTTTTAGAATTAAATCATATAAGGTTACGATATATAGACGTATTTAAGTCGTTGTTAAACGATTTATATAAATATACGGAGGAATTAAGAATTGAATAATAAAGTTTTACGTATCATTATTATTGTTATGCTTGTAGCCGTAGTACTTGCATTACTACTTACAAGTTTGGCACCAGTTATGAACTAATAAATAAACCGTTACATCGAACTTTTTTCAAAATAAGTTTAATGTAACGGTTATTTTTCATATTTCACTATGCAATTTTAACGAACCAAATTGTGATTTGATATTTAAGTATTCTTCTAATTCATTTAATATCTGTATAACATTTGCTCGTGAATTTAATGCTTGATGTGTAGTTGGTAACGGTAATTGATCTAAGGATAGTCGAATCTCATAAAGTGAGTGAAGTCGCAATGCTGTATAATCGTTACTATTAACGTTGCTGCCTATTTCTGACATTAATTGAGATATTTTTTCAAGGATAGGGTCATCAGTAGAAATACTCTCTATAAGATGCGTCATTCTTTTTAATAACTCTACTTGTTCTTCTCTCATATCAAAGTAGTGATAGTAGGAGTTTTCATTTCTGACAAAATGATTTTTAACATCCCTAAAAGCTAAGGACTTTGCTTTCTTGATGTTCAATAGTAGTGCGTCGAATTTAATATCTAGTTGATCTTTGCGCATTGTACAAGCATGACTAAAAATAGTGAAAATATCTGTAATTTGATGTTCAATATCATTTTTATAACGTTTTAAATTTTTGTCTAAACTTGGCATCATGAGATTCATAATAAAGGCAATACCTAAACCTACTGTTAAAAGTAGTATTTCATTAATCATCAAGTGCCCATTAATTTCTTTAGCATTAAAAACATGTAATAAAATGACGCAACTCGTTATTACGCCTTCTTGAGCATTGAGAACAACTGTTAAAGGAATAAATAAAAGGACAATTAAACCTAAAACTAATGCATGTTGACCTAATAAACTAAAAATAGCTGAGCCTAAAAACAAAATTAATAAACATGAGACTAGGCGTGAAACAATAGCTTGTACAGAATGCATTTTAGTATGCTTGATACATAATACGACTAAAATCGCACTAGAAGCATAATTATCTAAACCTAGTAACTTACAAATTATAACTCCTAGCGTCATTCCTACTGCAGTTTTGAGAGTTCTAAATCCAATCTTATAAGGATTTAACTTTAACATGTGTTTTAGGCCTCTTATCTTTCTTCACAATATTTTTCGAATAAGCCTTGTAATTGGTTGATTACATCCATAACATCATGACCTTCAATTTGATGACGTTCTATCATTTCAGTAATTTTACCGTCTTTAATTAATGCAAAAGAAGGACTTGAAGGTGCATATCCTTCAAAATAATCTCTTGCTTGTTGAGTTGCTTCTTTATCTTGTCCAGCAAAAACTGTGACTAGTCGATCTGGTAATTTATCATAGTGTAATGCGTGAGAGGCTGCTGGACGTGCAATACCACCAGCACAACCACAAACTGAATTGACCATAACTAAAGAAGTGCCATCTTGTTTTAAAACACTATCTACTTCATCAGCAGTTGTTAATTGTTCATAACCTGCTTCTTCAATTTCATTACGTGCTTGTTCAACAACCCCGTTCATATATAAATCGAAATTTAAATCCATATTAGGTCACCTTTCATTTCATTGTTAATTTTAACTTCTTTTATTCTACTAATTAAAAGTATATTGTTCAACAAGCTTGATTAAGTATTCTCACTCATTTTCAAATAAAATAAACTGTCGACAATATCAATGAAGTTGTCGACAGTAATATATGGATATGTGAGATTGAAATCTTAATAGATATTTGTATTCTCAATAGAATATTGTTCAATACGTTTTTTAATATGATTCATAAATTGACCTGTTTGTAGTCCGTCAAGGATACGATGATCGATCGAAATACATAAATTAACCATACTTCTAATTGCAATCATATCATCTATAACAACAGGCTTTTTAACCACAGATTCCACTTGTAATATTGCGGCTTGAGGATGGTTAATAATTCCCATTGAAGACACTGAGCCAAATGAACCAGTATTATTTACTGTAAATGTGCCACCCTCCATATCTGCTTGAGTAAGTTGGCCATTGCGAGCTTTTGTAGCTAAGTCATTGATTTCTCTAGCAATACCCTTGATAGATTTTTCATCAGCATGTTTAATGACCGGCACATATAATTTATCTTTATCAGCTACAGCAATTGAAATATTAATATCTTTATGAATAACTATTTCATCACCTTGCCATGTGCTATTTAGTAAAGGATGTGCTTTCAAGGCATCAGCTACAGCTTTTACAAAGAATGCAAAGAATGTCAGATTATAACCTTCGTTTTGTTTAAATGTGTTTTTGTGATGATTTCTTGTTTTAACTAAATTCGTTGCATCAGCTTCTATCATCATCCAACCATGAGGAATTTCAGTAACACTTGTCACCATATTTTGAGCAATTGCTTTACGAACCCCTTTAACAGGAATTGTACTTCCTTGATTGTATGTTATATCGGACTCAGATTGACTTTGAGATTGTAAAGTTTGTTGAGATGATTGGTTGTTTTGACTCTGATTACTAGTGGAATTGCTAGTTGTATTTTCAATAATTTCAGGATTATTAATTACTTTTTCAATATCTTTTTTAGTGACACGTCCACTGAAACCTGTACCCACTACTTGAGTTAAATCGATGTTGTTTTCAGAAGCTAATTTGAAGACAACAGGTGAAAAACGACCATTATTTTTAGGTTGTAAAGATGAATCATTAGTATTTTCATTTATTTCCGATTGAGACAAATTTTTTTTATGACTAGAAGATTGTTCTTCATAAGAATGATTTGCTTCTGTCTCACTATCTATATCATCTCTTTCTTCTCCTGTATCGATTTTACAAATTACTGCATCAACGCTTACTGTTTCTCCTTCATTAACTATAAGTTCGGTAACTTTACCTGAAACTGTAGAAGGTACTTCAGCGGTAACTTTATCTGTAATTACTTCACATAAAGGTTCATATTCTCCTACTTCATCGCCTACAGCAACTAACCATTGTTCTATTGTACCTTCATGAACACTTTCACCTAATTTAGGCATTTTAATTTCCAATTGATACCCTCCTTAGAATTCCGCTAATTCGCGCATTTTTTCTTGTATCTTTTCAGGACTCATCATTATTTCATTTTCTAAGACAGGTGAAAATGGCATAGATGGAACGTCGGGTGCAGCTAAACGCATAATCGGTGCATCTAGTTCAAATAAGCAATGTTCTGCTATAATTGCCGAAACCTCTGACATAACGCTACCTTCTAAATTATCTTCTGTAACGAGTAAAACCTTGCCGGTTTGTTTAGCACGATCAATAATAGTTTCTTTATCTAATGGATATACCGTTCTTAAGTCTACAACTTCAACATTAATACCGTCTTCAGCTAAAATATCAGCTGCTTGTAAACAATAATTAACCATTAAACCATAAGTGAAAACAGTGATATCATCGCCTTCTCTTTTTACATCTGCTTTTCCTAAAGGTACTGTATAGTAATCTTCTGGAACTTCTTCTTTTAAAAATCGATAAGCTTTTTTGTGTTCAAAGAATAAAACTGGATCATTAGATTCAATTGATGATAATAATAATCCTTTTGCATCATAAGATGAAGAAGGAATTACTATTTTTAATCCTGGGGTTGAAGCGAAAATGCTTTCAATACTTTGTGAGTGATACAAACCACCATGAACACCTCCACCAAAAGGTGCTCTAATAGTTATAGGACAGCCCCAATCATTGTTAGAACGGTATCTCATCTTAGCAGCTTCACTTATTATTTGATTAGTCGCTGGTAGAATGAAATCCGCGAATTGAATTTCTGCGATAGGACGTTTACCCATCATTGCTGCGCCTATTGCAGTTCCTATAATATTTGACTCTGCAAGTGGGGTATCAATTACACGTTCTTTTCCATATTTTTCTTGTAAGCCTTGTGTAACGCCAAATACGCCACCCTTTTTACCTACATCTTCACCTAAGATGAAAGTATTTTTATTTTTTTCAAGTGCTAAATCATGAGCTTGGCGAATTGCTTCTAAATAGGATAATTTAGTCATTTTCTTGGCCTCCTTCATCATAAACGTGTGCATATGCTTCTTCGATTGAAGGATATGGAGCCTCTTCAGCGGCCTTCGTCGCTTTATTAATTAATTCTTTGTGTTCTTGTTCTAAATCAGAAAGCCATTGTTCATCTATAATCTCATTTTCAAGTAAGAAGGATTTAAATTTAATATTACAGTCTCCTTCTTTAAGACTATCACGTTCTTCTTGAGTACGATATTTATCATCGTCATCTGAAGAATGTGGTGTCATTCGAGAAGTAACAGCTTCTATTAAAGTAGCGCCTTCTCCATTTAAAGCACGATTTCGTGCTTCTTTCATAGCTTTATAAACAGCAATAGGATCATTTCCATCTACTTGTTCACCATACATACCATAACCTAAAGCACGATCAGAGAGTTTTTCAGCAGCGTATTGTAATGAATCTGGTACTGATATAGCATATTTATTATTAATAATCACGCAGACAAAAGGTAAATCGTGCACACCTGCAAAGTTAAGACCTTCATGGAAGTCGCCTTGATTTGAACTTCCTTCCCCAACAGTTGCGGTAGCAATATTTTGTTTATTATCCATTTTTAATGCAAGGGCAGCACCTACTGAATGCGGAATCTGAGTTGCTACTGGTGAACTCTGAGATAAGATGCCTTTATCTTTATGACTAAAGTGAGATGGCATCTGTTTACCGCCGGAATTGATATCATCTCTTTTACCGAAAGCAGATAACATCGTGTCTAAGGGTGTTATACCCATATATGTAACAAATGCTAAGTCACGATAATATGGAGAAGAAATATCCCCTTCTTCCATAGCGTATGCCATACCAATTTGAGTGGCTTCCTGTCCTTGACCACTTACAACGAAAGGAATTTTACCTGCGCGGTTAAGAAGCCATAATCTCTCGTCTACCTTTCTTCCTAAGTCCATCCATTTATACATCATCTTGAGGTCTTCTTCAGTAAGGCCTGCTGACTTATAATCAATCATTATTTTACCTCCTACTATACGTGAATCGCTCTACCTTCAACTTTTAATCCTAATTCCATCAAAACTTCAGATAAAGATGGATGAGCATGGGTAGTTAATCCAAGTTCTAAAGATGAGCCATTCATAAATTGCAATAATGAAACTTCATTAATCAATTCAGTTACATGAGGTCCAATCATGTTAAGACCAATGATTTCATCATTTTCTTTATTAATAATCACTTCGCAAAAACCATTTTGCTCACCAATATCATCAATCATCGCTTTCCCAATTGCTTTAAATGATACTTTATAAGCACGCGCTTTAATGTTTTGAGCTTTGGCTTCTTCAATATTTTTACCAATTGAAGCGATTTCTGGATATGTGTAAACACATTTTGGTACCAGGTCATAATTAACGGGTATAGGACGCCCATCAAACATGTGTTCAACTGCAACTAAACCTTCTTTTGAACCTACATGAGCAAGCTGAAGTTTACCTATGCAATCTCCTGCAGAATAAATATGCTTATCTTCAGTTTGTTGATATTCATTAGTGATAATATGTCCTGCTTTATTTGTTTTGATTTTTGTATTATTAAGACCAATATCTTGTGTATTTGGTGTTCTACCAACAGATATTAAAACTTTATCTACTTTAATTGCATTATTTTCAAAATAAATTGTAACACTATCATCATCTTTTTTAATACTATTTTCATCTAATTGGATATTCTCGTAGAAAGTTACACCTCTATGAGATAATTCTTTTTTTAATGATGAAGCGATTTGAGTACTTTCAGTTGGTAAAATACGGTCATTTGCTTCGATAACAGTAACTGAAGTTCCTAGGTCATTCATTAGTGAAGCAAATTCTAATCCGATGACACCACCACCTATAATCGCCAAATGTTCTGGTAAAGACTCAATTGAAAGGATATCGTCACTTGATAAAATACGTTCATGATCAAATTCAATAAATGGTAATAATTTCGGTGTAGAGCCAGTAGCAATTAATACAAATTGATTTGGTATTAAATCAGACTCACCATCTTCGTATTCCACTGAAATCGTACCACTTTGAGGTGAAAATATAGATGTTCCTAATATTCTACCAGTTCCATTATATATATCTATGTGATGGTGTTGCATTAACTGGTTTACTCCTGTATGCATTTGATTCACAATATCATTTTTACGTTTTAAAATATTTTCAAAATTAACATTAAAATTACTTACATCAATACCAAAAGTACTAGCATTTTTAATAGTATGATGTATTTCAGCAGATTTTAATAAAGATTTAGTAGGTATACACCCTTTATGTAAACATGTGCCACCTAATAAAGATTTTTCAACTATTGCTACTTTCTTACCTAATTGCGAAGCTCTGATAGCAGCTACATAACCAGCAGTTCCTCCACCAAGGACGACTAAATCATATTGTTTTTCTGACATGGTCTTACTCCTTAAATATTTAGAAGACTAAATATGTCTGACATTTATAATCAAGACATCTTAGTCCTCTAATAAAATTACTTATTTTAATATTGAATTACATATTGAACTAAAGGTGATGTAATTCAAGATGTTCTTATAAATTAATACTTTCCTATTTTACATCAATTCGGATAGTTATTAAATTTAAAAATTAATGACAAATCTTTAAGAATCGATTCATTATACTCTTTTTGAGAAAAATTTTGAATGTGCTACTACTAAAATGGATAAAGATTAATCTCTGTGATTTTGAGCAATCATTTCTTTAGCGTTTTCTCTTGTTAAATCAGTAACACTAGCTCCGGAAATCATTCGCGCTACCTCGTTAATTCTATCGTCATCTAATAACTCTTTAACTTGAGTAGTTGTCCTGTCATCATGTGAGGCTTTACTTATTAGAAGATGATGATCACTCATTGAAGCAACTTGAGGTAAATGAGAAATACATATGACTTGTATGAATTGAGCTATGTCTCTCATTTTTTCAGCCATTTTCTGTGCTGCCTGTCCAGAAACACCTGAATCCACTTCATCAAATAGAATTGCTGTTTGGCCACGTGATTTAACAAATATGCTTTTTAATGCAAGCATTATTCGAGATAATTCCCCTCCTGAAGCAATTTTATTCAAGCTTTTTAAAGGCTCTCCTTTATTAGGGCTAATTAAAAATTCTACAAATTCGATTCCTTCGTAGTTAGGTTCATCAAGAGGTTTGAAAGATATTTCTAAATTTGCATCTTTCATTTGTAAATTTTGAATTTCAGAAACAATATGGTCACGTAATTCCCTAGCGACGCGTCGCCGTTCTTTTGATAATGCTTTACCTATATCAATTACTTCTTGATAAAGTTGGTTAATTTCTTCTCTTAATTGTGATGAACTTTGTTCATAGTTTTCAATTTTATTAATCTCATTCTCTAACTTACTTTGATAAGCAATGAGTTCAGGAACATCTTTTCCATATTTTCGTTTTAGGTTATTTAAAAGATTCATCCTTGATTCAAGTTCATTTAATACTTGTTCATCAAATTCGGTGTTTGCCATTTCATCATATATATCATGTTTTGCGTCTTCAAGAACATAGTAGAATTGGTCAATATCTTTTTTCAATTTTTCGTATTTTTCAGGAACAATATCATTGATAGATTGAAGATGATTACTTAATTCGTATAATCGATCCGGAATAGCATTCTCATCTGTTAGTACTTGATGCGCATTATTCAATGCTAGGCTCAATTTTTCAGAATTCTGAATACGTTTAATATCAACTTCTAGTTGTTCTACTTCATCTTCTTTTAAAGAAGCTTCTGTAAGTTCTTCGAATTGAAATTTCATCAAATCAAGACGCTGTAGCAATGCTTGATCGGCTGATTCCAAATCTTCTAATTCTTTTCTTTTATCTTTATATTGATTGAAAATATTTTTATATTGTTGTAGCAAATCAGAATATTGATTTTCTGCATAATCATCGAGTAATTGAAGATGATATTTTTGCTTGAGTAATGATTGAGTTTCATGTTGGCCATGAATATCTAATAATTCTTGCATCACTTTTCTTAAATCTTGAAGTGTGACAATTTGATTATTGATACGACAAATGCTTTTACCAGAACTAAAGATTTCTCTCTTAACTAATAAAAAGTCTTCATCAATATCAATGGATAAATCTTCTAGAATAGATATTGCATCTTTGCTTTCATCTATATCGAATATACCTTCAATGATAGCTTTTTTCTCGCCATGACGCACATAATCAGAAGAAGCGCGCATTCCTATTAGCTGTCCAATTGCATCAATGATGATAGATTTACCTGAGCCTGTTTCGCCACTTAGGACTGTTAATCCATCTGAAAATTGTATTTCAAGTTTATCAATGATAGCAAACTGTTTTATTGATAAGGTTTGTAACATAAATTCATCGCATCCTTATAATAAATTAAAAATTCTAGTTTTTATCTCTTCACTTGCTTCTTCATTTCTACAAATAAGTAGACATGTATCATCGCCACAAATGGTACCAAGTACTTCATCCCAATCAATTTGATCAAGTATAGCTCCAATTGATTGTGCGTTACCTGGAAGTGTTTTAAGTACAAGTAAGTTTCCAGTTCCCTCTATATTTACAAAAGAATCCATTAAATATCGTCCTAATTTTTCTAAAGGATGATATTTTCTATCATTCGGTAAACTATAAACATATTGACCTGAAGGTGCGGGAACTTTAATTAATTGTAATTCTTTTATATCTCTTGAAACTGTTGCTTGTGTCACGTTTAAATCATATTCATTTAATCGTTTTACCAATTCATCTTGTGTCTCTATTTGTTCGTTCGAAATAATTTCTCTAATTTTTATATGTCTAACTGATTTTTTTGGCACAATAAACACCTCTAGTTACGAATATTTATACAATGATTTTAACACAAGCGACTCGTAACTACTACTAAACACTATTTAACTTTAACATTATTATTTTTTATCTTTGGCATGATAAAGGCATTTATTATAAAAATCCAAACTTTAACATGATAAATTAATTAATTGAATAAAAATTAGAGAATGAATATTTTTTGTATATGGAAAACAAAATATATATCAAATAATAAGGATTTGTATCTAAGATTTCAAAATGAAAATATAATAGCTAAAACAAATCTAAAATTTAGCCTATAAATGAACTAGAACTCATCCATTTATAGGCTATAAATTAAAATCTAAATATCTTTATTAAATTTAATGATCTCTATTGTAAAATAAATCAACAATTTTTATTAATTCTGAAGTTTGATATTGTGAAGATATATTATTCAGACATTCCAAAGCTTGATTCTTATGATATTCCAGTTTGTCTTCAGCACCCTCTTTACCTAATAAGGAAACATAAGTACTTTTATTATTCGATTCATCACTACCTACCGCTTTACCTATTTTTTTCTCATCGCCATAAACATCTAATAAATCGTCTTTAATCTGAAACATAAGTCCTAAATGTTCGCTGAATTCATTTAGATTGTGAGACGTCTTCTGATCTACTTGAGCAATATCTACAGCAGCCATTACTGCAAAAGTAAGAAGAGCACCTGTCTTAGCTTTATGAATAGACTCTAAAGTTTTTAAATCAACTGTTTGATTTTCGCTTTGCATATCTAATGTTTGTCCGCCAACCATACCGATGTGTCCGCTTGCTTTAGATAATCGTTGTAAGACTTTTACTTTAACATTATCTTCAATTAAATCGTCATTTGAGACTAATTCAAATGCCTTTGTTAAAAGTGCATCTCCAGCTAATATTGCTTTCCATTCACCATAGACTTTGTGATTAGTTAGTTTACCACGACGGTAATCGTCATCATCCATTGCAGGTAAATCGTCATGAATGAGTGAGTATGTATGAATCATTTCTAAAGCTAAAGCACTTTGAAGTCCTTTATGATAATTTTCATTTAGCATATTTAAAGTAAGTAATAATAATACAGGTCGAATTCTTTTTCCTCCGGCCTGAAGTGAGTACATCATGCTCTCTTCTAAATCGGTATTTAGATGAGATTCAGGAATTGCCTGCTTAAGATTAGTATTAACTTCTTCGATTAAATTACTCATTGTTAGCTTCTTCATTTTCTTGTTCCTCAGCTTCTTCTTGCATTAATTTGTTCACTTTTTTCTCTGCATCTTTTAAAGTTGTATCACAAGCAGTTGATAATTTCATTCCTCTTTGATATAAGTCTAGTGATTCCTCTAATGAAACTGTTTCATTATCTAATTTTTGTACGATATTTTCTAGTTCTTGCATCATTTCTTCAAAGCTTTGCTTTTCTTTACTCATCATTACACCTTACTTTCTTTACAGTAGCATCAACGTTGCCATCTTTCATTGTTAAAGTGATTGTATCATTCTCAGTAATATCATGTGTACTTGTAACTACTTTATCATCCTTATTTACAATTGCATAGCCACGTAACATTGTATTAGTAGGACTCAAATTATTTAGATTTTCAATTTTATTTTTTAAATCTGTTTGTAATTTTGATAATTCATTTGTTATTGCTTGAGTCATACGTTCACGATATTGGGACACATGCATTTTATCTTGAGAAATGTTGTTATTGAGTGTTTTTAAATTGAAATGTTGTTTCAATAGCTTGAGGTTTTGAGTATGCTTTTCAAGATATGTCGACATCAATTGCTTAAGTTGTTTTTCAAGGTCATCACGCTTTTGAATTTGTTGATCATACAATAGTGAAGGTTGCTTAAATTTATAATAAGAATTTAGATGATTTAATTGTTTCTTCTGTTGTTCGATATATTGTTTAATAAACCTAGTTAATGAAAATTGATATTGTTTAATTTGTTGCATTAATTCATATTGGTCGGGTGTTGCGATTACAGCTGCTTGTGTAGGAGTAGCTGCTCTAACATCAGCTACAAAATCACTTAAAGTAAAGTCAGTTTCGTGTCCCACAGCTGAAATAATTGGTGTATTACAACTATATATTGCTTTAACTACTTCTTCCTCATTAAAGTTCCATAAATCTTCAATAGAACCACCACCACGCCCAACTATGATGGTGTCTACATCAAGTGTGTCAGCATGTTCAATTTTCTCTATAATATCTTGTTTTGCTTGCGTACCTTGTACCAATGTACTGATGTGTATCTGTTCAACTAAAGGATATCGACTGTTAATTGTTGAATGAATATCTCTAATTGCAGCACCAGTACTAGCTGTTAGGACCGCAATTCTTTTGGGAAATTTGGATATAGGTTTCTTAACGCTGCTATCGAAATAACCTTCTTTTGTAAGTTTCTTCTTAAGTTCTTCTAACTTTTGATATAAATTTCCAATTCCGTCAAGTTGCATCTTATTTACATAAATTTGATAGTTGCCCCTTCTTTCATAAACGGAGACACGAGCTTCGAGTAGAACTTCATCACCTTCTTTAGGTTCAAAGCCTAATTTAGAAGCATTACCTTTAAACATCATAGCGCTAATCACACTCTCTTTATCTTTAACGTTAAAGTATAAGTGTCCGCTTGAATGTTTCTTAAAGTTTGATAATTCTCCCTTTATTAAAACAGATTGCAAATGAGGATCTTGATCAAATTTATATTTAATGTATTTAGTTAAAGTAGTAACACTTAAATATTCAGTCATACATATCACTCATTTTAATTATTTATATTACTTAAAACACCATTAATAAATTTATAGTGACCATCATCACTAAATTGTTTAGTAAGTTCAACAGCTTCATTGATGATAACTTTTTCAGGAGTGTCACTGTGTAACATTTCAAATGTAGCCATTCTTAAGATAATACGGTCAGATTTTAGTAAACGTTCAATTGACCAATCTTTTAAATATGGTTTAAACTTCTCATCTAATACAGCTTCATGATCTTTTACTCCTGTAACTAACCAGTTAATAAAATCAAAGTCTAAATCTGGATAATCATCTTTTATAAAGTTGATTGCTTCAGTGATACTTAAATCAGATTCTTTCATTTCTAATTGAAATAAAGTTTGAAAAGCTTGAATTCTTGATTCTTTACGACTCATATTTTACTCCTTCAAACGTATTTATATAATTAATGAGGCTGAAACATAAAACATTGTCTCAGCCATAATTAGCATATTGGTGAAAATGACTGAATTAAAATTTTTTTAATTTTTTTTAATTCAAATCAGTCTAACCAGTAGGAATATCATAGAATGTACTACATTTATAAGTGACGCTTTATTTTGAATTAGAATTCTAATAAATGCTACTTCTATAATACCTCTACTTTGTATTATTTATTTTTCTACTATAATTTGTGTAATATGAATGTTAATTTGTTTTGGTTCAATTGCTGTCATAGTTGTTATTGAATTAAAAATTGCAGATTGAATATTATTGGCTGTTTTAGAAATATTTACTCCGTGCTTTAAAGCACAATAAATATCAATGTATATACCATCATCTTTAGCCTCAATTTTTACATCTCTATAGAGGTTTTTCCGACTAATTTTCTCTAAATTCGTCTTGCTTAATTCAGCAAAATGGCCTGTGATTCCATCGATTTCTGACGTGGCAATACTAGCAATAACAGATAAAACTTCTGGCGCAATTTCAATTTTACCTAAATTCGATTGAGAATAATCTGCTACATTGACCATCCGATAACCTCCTATTGATCATCATCCATAATATTGTATTTTTCTAAGAATTTTGTATTAAATTCACCACTTCTAAAGATTTCATTATTTAGTAGTCTAATGTGGAACGGAATAGTAGTATCTATTCCTAATACAAGATACTCACTTAGTGAACGAATACCAGTCATAATGGCTTCATCCCTAGTAGGTTCATGTACAATAAGTTTAGCTACCATAGAATCATAATATGGAGGGATTGTATAATTAGTATAACATGCTGATTCTATTCTCACTCCAAAACCGCCTGGTGCTAAATATTGAGTAATCTTACCTGGTGAAGGCATAAAGTCTTTATATGGATTCTCAGCATTTATACGGAATTCTATAGCGTGGCCATTAATTGAAATATCCTCTTGTTTGAATGGTAAAGCTTCACCCATAGCTACTTTAAGTTGTAATTTAACTAAATCCACACCAGTGACCATTTCAGTAACAGGATGTTCTACTTGAATACGAGTGTTCATTTCCATGAAATAGAAATTATCATCATCAAGATCGTAAATGAATTCTATCGTACCAGCGTTCTCATAGTTAACTGCTTTAGCTGCTCTAACAGCCGCATTTCCCATTTCTTGACGTTTTTCTTCACTTAAAATGGGAGAAGGCGCTTCCTCAACTAATTTTTGCATTCTACGTTGAATCGTACAATCACGCTCACCTAAATGTATGACATTACCATAACTATCTCCGACAATTTGAATCTCAATATGTCTAAAGTTCTCGATAAACTTCTCTAGGTATAAACCACCGTTACCAAAGGCAGTTTCTGCTTCTTGTTGAGTCATACGAATACCTGTTTCAAGCTCTTTCTCGTCACGTGCAACACGAATACCTTTTCCGCCACCACCTGCAGTAGCTTTAATTATTACAGGATAACCAATTTTTTTAGCTACTTTCTTAGCATCATCGATACTTTGGATAAGTCCTTCACTACCAGGTACGACAGGTACATTAGCTTTAATCATTTCTGCTTTAGCTACGTCTTTAATTCCCATTTTTTGAATAGATTCATAACTTGGACCAATGAATTTAAGTTGACATGCTTCACATAATTCTGCAAAGTCGCCATTTTCAGCTAAAAATCCATAACCAGGATGTACTCCGTCACAACCAGTAGAAGTCGCAATAGATAATATATTAGGTATGTTCAAATAAGAGTCCTTAGATAAAGTTGGACCGACGCAATATGCTTCATCAGCAATTTGAGTATGTAATGCATCTTTGTCCCCTTCAGAATAAATAGCTACTGTTTGGATACCTAAATCGTGAGCAGCTCTGATTATTCTAACAGCTATCTCCCCACGGTTTGCGATTAATATCTTATTCATTATTTCACCTTAAATAACGGCTGGCCATACTCTACCATTTGTCCGTCTTCTACTAAGATTTCCACGATCTCACCTGATGTTTCAGCTTGTATCTCATTAAATAATTTCATTGCTTCAAGAATACATACAGTTGTGTCGTTTGAAACTTTATCCCCTACTTGAACATAAGCATCTTCCTCTGGCGAAGGTGATTTATAGAATGTACCAACCATTGGCGCATTAATCGTTTCGTAATTATCACTAGCAGATTCTTGAGTTTCTTCCCCTGATTGAGTAGTTGATTGAGGTTGTGGCGCTGCTTGTGGTTGAGAAATCTGTTGTGCAGGTTGTTGAGCTACTTGAGGTGTAATGATTTCAGTTTCTTTCTCTTTTTTAAGATTAACAACGCTACCTTTGTTATCCTCAATGTTAATTTCAGTTAAATTAGATTGATCAAGAATTTCAATTAATTCTTTTATTTCTTTAAAGTTCATTTCGTACTGACTCCTTAGGTTTGTTTTCATCTACCCGTCTATTTTACTTGAGTCATTCACTCAATTCAAGCATGTTCATATGATGAAACATAGATAACAGGCTTAGTAACTAATAATTTAAAAAACAAAAATTGCAACAAACGGGTTTAGTAATAATTATTAATTAAATCAAGAAATATACTCAAATATAGATGCCATTATATTTTCTAGTAAGTTTTGTAGCGATAATGATGCGAAGACGTTTGAATGCTTATCAAAATGATTCTGAGGTTGGGTAAATAGTGGTTCAGATTAATAATTCTAAGTTAAATTAAACTACTACATGAATTAAAATGTTCAGTGGTGGATAAATTTTGATTTTATGTTACTTTTATTGAAGTAAAAGTCCAAAAAATATTAACCCCCTTAAGAATGCACACCAATTTCAATGTACACTTTAAGGGGGGATAGTTAATAAGTATAATTTGTCTAGCCTCTAGAAATGTAACTTCCGTCGCCTGTATTAATTACTAAAATATCTCCTTCATTAACGAATAAAGGCACATTTAAAGTATATCCAGTTTCTACAGTAGCAGATTTTGTTGCGCCTGTTGCTGTATCACCTTTAATACCTGGTTCAGTTTCAGTTACTTCTAATTCAACTGTTTTAGGTAATTCAACTCCAATAATTTCTCCTTCATATGATTGAACTTGAACTTCCATATTTGCTTTTAAATAGTTTAATTCATCTTTTAAATAATCACCAGGTAATTCGATTTGATCGAAAGTTTCATTATCCATGAAAATATGATTATCTCCATCAGCATATAAATATTGCATGCGACGGTTTTCAATCATCGCCTGTTCAACTTTCTCTCCTGCTCGGAATGTTTTTTCTTGGATAGCACCTGTTCTTAAGTTTCTTAATTTAGAACGAACAAATGCAGAACCTTTTCCTGGTTTTACGTGTTGGAAATCAATAACTTTCCAAATTCCATTATCTACAGAAATTGTTAAGCCTGTTTTAAAATCATTTACTGAAATCATTCAGTCTCCTCCTCAATTATACGCGCTTACTCTAAAATAATAAGGTCTTTTGTGCATTTAGTAAAGACATCACAGCCATTTTCTGTGATTAATATATCGTCTTCTATTCTAACGCCACCAAGTCCATCGACATATATACCTGGTTCAATTGTTACACAATTATTAACTTTCAATTCACCTTCGCTATTCTTAGATAGCAATGGTCCTTCATGAATATCTAAACCTATACCATGTCCAAGAGAATGACCAAATTCCTTTCCATAACCATGAGACTCGATATAATCTCTTGATAAAGCGTCAGCTTGTTGAACAGTCATACCAGGTTTTATTTCTTCGATTGCCTTAATTTGAGATTGTAGCACGATTTCATATATTTCTTTCATCTTTGGATCAGGTTCACCTATAGCGAAAGTACGCGTTATATCGGAACAATAACCACGATAGTACGCTCCAAAATCTAAAGTAATCATATCACCTTTTTCGATGCGTTTGTCACTAGCTACTCCGTGAGGTAATGCGCCTCTATAACCTGATGCTACAATTGTATCAAAAGATGGACCATCGGCACCTAATTCTAACATTTTACTTTCTAGGCGCGCTTTGATTTCTCTTTCACTCATACCCACTTTTGCTATTGATAAAATATATTCATATGTTTTATCCACAATTTCTGCTGATTTTTTTATAAGTTGAATTTCTTCTTTATTTTTCACTTCTCTTATCTTATCAATAGAATCCCTTATACTAATCAAAGTAATTATACCTTTATTAAGTTCAACATATGTATCATAACTAATAAAGTGTCCTTCAAAACCGACATTCGTTAACTTTTTACTTTCTAATATTTGTTTTATTTCTGAAATTAACCCACTTTGACGATTAATAATTTCAAATTCAGTTGCTTGATTAGTCGCTTGTTCAATATATCTAAAATCAGTTACAAGATAATTTTTATCAGGGGTTATTATCAAAGCGCCACTTGTTCCCGTGAATCCTGAAAGATATCTTCGATTAAAATCAGATAGAACAATAAGTGCATCCAAACGTTTATGCTCCAAGATTTCATGAACTTGTTTTAATTTATTCATTTGCATCACTCCTAATGATAACGTTTGTACATTTTTATTTTATACATTAAAATGATAGCATAATTAATAACGATTATAATAGTTTTTGGTTTAGGGAGAATACAATGAAAAAATTTATATTAGTGCTAGGAGCATCTTGTTTGTTAGCAGGTTGTGGAAGTCAAAACTTGGCTCCATTAGAGGATAAGACTACTAAATTACGAGATGATAATCACCAACTTAAGTTAGATATACAGCAACTTAATCAAGATATAAGTAACCAAAAATCAAAAATTGCTGGATTAAAACAAGATAAAGAAAATAGTAAAAAGACATCCTCTAACAAATTGAAAATCAAAAATTTAAAAGCATCGTCCAATTATTATGATAAAGTAGCTGAGGCTATAGGAGATTATAAGAATATAGAGGCAGATGTTACAAAGAACAAAGGTAAAAAAGATATTCAAGATAAGTTAGATAAAATTACGAATAAAATTAATGAAGCTTTTTCAACTTATAAAAGTTCGGTTGACAATGATTCTAATTCTGAAGAAGATAAACAGAAAAGAAAAGAGATTAGCAAATTTGATAAAGATTTATCAGGTGCGATGAATAAAATTAGAAACGGCTATCAATCAAAAGACGCTAAACAAATTAAAAAAGGTCAACAAAAACTTACTACCGTAAGTTCAAATATTAGTAGTTAATAGGAGTTTTTAGATGCGTTATATCATCTTTTATATTATATTGGCTATTGCTGCTTTTGGATTAATAATGAATTTAGATGAATTTCTTTTTTCAATAATTAAGACTTTAATAAGTTTTGCAGTAGTAGCTTTAATCATTTATCTCATTTATTATTTCTTTTTCTTAACTGAAGATCAAAGGAAGTATAAGAGAGCTGCTCGAAAGTACAAACGAAAAAATAGAAAGCATTAAACAAAAATAGCATTGAAGTCAAGTTTAATTCGCATACTTCAATGCTATTTTTATATTATTTACGAAACATCCAATCGTCAGAACGATATTTTTCTTCAAGTTCTTTTACCTCAGCAAGCTGTTGTTCTGATAATTCTAAAGGTTTGAACTCAATATTTAATCCAGTCTTGAACCCTTCTTCAAAGGCTTTTTCCATTTCACTTAAAGTAATATGAGTGTCAGAAATGTCATTAATTGCCACTGCTTTTTCAACGAAAGCTTCCTTCATTTTAGCTTTAAGTCTATCATTTTTGAAAATAAACATATCAAATAGTTCATCAATATCAATATCTTGTAAAATTGAACCATGTTGTAAAATGACGCCTTTTTGTCTTGTTTGAGCACTTCCTGCTATCTTTCTACCTTCAACGACTAATTCATACCAACTCGGAGCATCAAAACATACTGAACTTCTAGGTTGTTTTAACTTTTCTCGCTCTTCCTTTGAACGAGGAACGGCAAAGTATGTCTCAAACCCTAAATTTTTAAACCCTTCTAATAAACCTTGAGAAATCACTCTATAGGCTTCTGTAATTGTTGAAGGCATATTTGGATGGGACTCAGGAACTATCACGCTATAAGTTAATTCTTTATCATGTAAGACGCCTCTCCCCCCTGTTTGACGTCGAACTAAACCGAATCCTTTTTCATTAACCTTTTCAATATCTATTTCTTTTTGTAATCTTTGAAAATATCCAATGGAAAGTGTCGCAGGATTCCACGTATAAAATCTTATAACAGGATCAATCTCTCCTCTAGAAACAAAATTAAGTAATGCTTCATCCATAGCCATATTATAATATGGATCTTGACTTCCTGTATTAATAAAGTTCCAAGTTTCAGTCATAAAAAAACCCCTAACAAAATGTTTAAAGACTTAACTATTAAGTATATTTGTATATATCTAGTTTATATGATTTAAACATAAACTAACCCGAAAAAATATTTTGATAAATTGTCCTAACAGTCTTATAATTATAATATCGGTTAATTAGGGAGGATGCAAGATGGGTATCTCTTTGTACATTGCAATTGGAATCATCGTGATTATCATTGCGTATATGGTCATCCAACAAATTCTTAATAAACGAGCTGTTAAAGAATTAGACCAAAATGAATTCCACAAAGGCTTGAGAAAAGCTCAAGTTATAGATGTTAGAGAAAAAGTGGATTATGATTATGGTCATATTAATGGTGCGCGTAACATTCCAATCACAACTTTTAAACAACGTTACCAAGGTTTAAGAAAAGACCAACCAATTTATTTGTGTGATGCTAATGGAATAGCGAGTTATCGTGCTGCTCGTATATTAAGAAAAAATGGCTATAAAGATTTATACATGCTTAAAGGCGGATACAAAAAATGGACAGGTAAAATTAAATCTAAGAAATAATTTTACGACCATATCGTTTCGCCTAGTAATTTTCACCCTTGAAATGTTGTAATTTGAATTATAACTTTTTAAGGGTATTTATTATTGCAGTAAAAAATAATATTTAGGCTTTAAAGATAATCTTTTGAAAAATAAGTTATTTAGCTTAATAAGAGAAAAAAGCTCAATGATGTATTATAGCTTAAACATCATTGAGCTTTACTATTTTAAGTATAATTAATTTTCAATATTAATGTTCAATTGTTTTTTCTTGTTTTAAATCTTCGAATTTAAGAATTGGCTTACGTGCTGCAGTTGTTTCGTCTAATCTATCTATAATGGTTGTGTGCGGTGCTTCAAGCACTACATCAGGATTATCTTTCGCTTCATTAGAAATTTGTATTAGTGAATCTACAAAATGATCTAATGTTTCTTTAGATTCAGTTTCTGTAGGTTCGATCATCATTCCCTCTTCAACATTAAGTGGGAAATAAATAGTCGGAGGATGAACTCCAAAATCTAAAAGTCTTTTTGCCATATCTAATGTACGGACGCCAAATTGTTTTTGTTTCGTTCCGCTCAAAACAAACTCATGTTTACAATATTGGTCATATGGGATTTCGAAATGGTCTTTTAGACGTGCTTTAATATAATTAGCATTCAGCACAGCAGCCTCTGAAACTTCTTTAAGTCCTTCAGCACCCATAGTTCTAATATACGTATAGGCTCTTAAATAAATACCAAAGTTACCATAGAATGGTTTAACTCTTCCAATTGAGTTTTCAATGTTATTATCATACTTATAGAACTCGCCATCTTTAATGACCATCGGCTTAGGTAAGTAGCTAGATAACTCTTTTACCACACCTACTGGTCCTGAACCAGGGCCACCGCCACCATGAGGTCCAGTAAACGTTTTGTGTAAGTTCAGATGAACTGCATCAAAGCCCATGTCTCCAGGTCTAACTTTATCCATTATTGCGTTTAAATTTGCGCCATCGTAATAAAGTAGACCACCAGCTTCATGAACGATTTCTCTAATTTCCATAATATTCTTCTCAAATATACCTAATGTATTTGGATTAGTTAGCATGATAGCAGCTGTATTCTCATTTACAACTCTTCTTAAATCATCAATATCTACTTCTCCGCGCTCATTAGATTTAACAGTGACTGATTTAAATCCGGCAAATGAGGCTGAAGCAGGGTTTGTACCGTGAGCAGAATCAGGTACAATAACCTCATCTCTATGTCCTTGTCCATTATTCTCATGATAAGCTTTGAAAATCATGAGAGCTGTCCATTCACCGTGCGCGCCTGCTGCTGGTTGAAGTGTTACTTCATCCATACCTGTAATTTCTTTTAGCTCTTCTTGCAAACTATAAATAATTTCAAGTGAACCTTGAATGTGTTCTTCCTCTTGCAATGGATGAGATTCACTAAATCCAGGTATTCTAGCAACTTTTTCATTAACTTTAGGATTATATTTCATCGTGCATGATCCCAATGGATAAAAACCAGTGTCTACACCAAAATTTTTATTGGAGAGTTCTGTGTAATGTCGAACTAAATCTAGTTCAGCTACCTCAGGAAACTCGGCTTTATCTTTACGAATATATTTGTCATCTAATACAGAGGAAATTGTAATGTCCTCAATATCACTTTGAGGTAAAGAATACGCATATCTACCTTTTTTGGATCTTTCAAAGATTAATGGACTTGATTTACTAACCATTTAATTCACCAGCTTTCTGAACAAAATTATCAATTTCTTCTTTAGTTCTTAATTCAGTTACGGCAACTAGCATATGATTGTTGAAGTCATCAGAAACTTCACTTAAATCAAAACCACCAATAATACCTTGGTCAGCTAATTTTAAATTTACTTCTTTAATAGGTTCATCAAATTTAACTACAAATTCATTAAATGAATTACCATCTAATACCTCAAAGCCTTTATGTTTAAATAGTTGTTTAGCATAATTAGCATGTTTTAAATTTTGAACAGCAATATCATATATACCTTGTTTACCAAGAGCTGACATAGCAATTGAAGATGCAAGTGCATTAAGTGCTTGGTTAGAACATATATTTGAAGTCGCTTTATCTCTTCTAATATGCTGCTCTCTAGCTTGTAAAGTTAGTACAAATCCACGATTGCCTTCATCATCCTGAGTTTGACCTACTAAACGTCCAGGTACTTTACGCATTAACTTTTTAGTTGTAGCAAAATAGCCGCAATGAGGTCCACCAAATTGTGTTGGTATACCGAACGGTTGAGTATCTCCAACAACTATATCCGCTCCAAAAGTACCTGGTGGTGTTAAAAGACCTAAAGCTAGAGGGTTAGCATATACTATAAATAATGCTTTTTTATCTGCAATAAAACTATTTATTTTTTCAAGATCTTCAATTGAACCATAAAAATTTGGATATTGTACTGCAACTGCGGCAGTATCATCATCAATTGCTTGTTCTAATTTTTGTAAATCAGTTATTGTTCCATTTAAATCGATTTCAACTACTTCAAACTCTTTACGTGTTTTAGCGTAAGTATGTAAAACTTGTAAAGCTTGATAGTGTAAACCTTTTGAAACAACAACTTTATTCTTTTTAGTCTGACTGAAAGCTAAAATACAAGCTTCAGCAAAACTAGTCATACCATCATACATAGATGAATTTGCAACATCCATATCTGTTAGTTCACAGATTAAAGTTTGAAATTCAAAAATTGCTTGTAACTCACCTTGAGAAATCTCAGGTTGATAAGGTGTGTACGCAGTATAAAATTCTGATCTAGAAATCATGGCATCTACAACTGCAGGAGCATAATGATCATATACACCAGCACCTAAAAATGAAGCGTGAGTTTCTTTTGTGATATTTCTATTGGCAAGAAGATTAAGTCTTCTTACTAAACTAGTTTCTGCCTCTCCCTTAGCAATATTTAAATTTCGATCTAATAAAATATCGGCTGGGACATCACCAAATAATTCTGAAATTGATTTTGCTCCAATAGTATCTAGCATTTCTTGTTTATCTTGATCTGTTAAAGGTATATAACGATGACTCACTATTTACACCCCTCCGTATTATTTAGTAATTTGATTTTTCTTAACAATTTTTGCTTTAACTTGGCGCTTACGAACTTGTATAAGCACTTCTTTACCCATTTCGAATGCATCTCTATTTATAATAGCTAGTGCGATAGATTTACCTGAAGAGGGAGATTGAGTTCCGGATGTTACCTCTCCAATGTGGTTACCTTCTAAATCAAATACTTCGTAACCTGTTCTAGCAATACCTTTACCTATTATCTCTAATCCAACAGTTCTTTTAGTGGAACCATTTTCTTTTTGATCTTTAAGAACAGATTTGCCAATAAATTCTTCTTCAATAAGAGGTTTAGCAGCAAAAGCAATACCTCCTTCATAAGGAGTAATAGATTCTGTTAAATCTTGACCATGTAGAGGTAAACCTGCCTCAAGGCGTAAAGTATCACGAGCACCTAAACCACAAGGAACAACGTCATATTCTAATAATTGATTCCAAATGTCTACTGTGTCTTCAGATTTACAATAGATTTCGAAACCATCTTCCCCTGTATAGCCTGATTGTGAAAGAATGATATTTTTATCAAAAAACTTCACATCTTGTTTAAATTCAAACATACTCATGTCACTAACATCCACATCAGTATGTTCATTCACAAGATGTCTAGATTTTGGTCCTTGAATAGCAAGTTGACCATATATATTTGAAGAATTATTCACATTAACATCAAAATTGCTACTTTGCTTAGAAATCCAATTAAAATCTTTATCAGTATTTGCCGCATTTACTATTAATAAAAAGTGGTTTTCTGCTAACTTGTATGTAACTAAGTCATCTATAATACCACCTTCTTCATTACATAAAGCTGTATACATCGCTTTAGTATCTGTAAGATTGTTAGCATCATTTGATAAAATATACTGAACAAAGTTAAATGCTTCATTACCAGTAATTTCTATCTCTCCCATGTGGCTTACATCAAAAAGACCAATTTCATATCTCACAGCGTTATGTTCTTCTTTAATACTAGTGAATTGAACAGGCATAGCCCATCCACCGAATTCAACTATTTTCGCACCATTATCAACGTAGTTTTGATATAAAGGTGTCTTTTTAAGTTCAGTTGTCATTAGAAAACCCCCTATTTTTAATAAAAAACAGTATAGCATAGAGCTACCCTGTTAAAATAATTCATCCAGGAACGCGTTACAGTATTATCCTTTTGCCTGAGAGTTTCGTTAAATAACTTGCACCTTCGGCGATAAAGCTAAATATTTACAATATTCTTAAATTAATTATTATGTAGATATGTTTTAGCTTTATTCTCTCTAATACTGATCAATCGCAAAATAAATTTTGTAAAATCTTTTCATATATTTCAGAAACAGTGAGTGCGCTATTCACCTTCATGAATGCGGTTTCATTATATCTTGAAACCCTTGAACAATACAAGGTATTTAATTGTTCTAGAGATTTATCTTTAGCATTGGGTCTATGAGGATCACTAACTATACGTCGATAAATAACATTGATATCACAATCAAGCCATATAACACTCTTTTCATTTTTAAGTAGTTTCAAAGAATCTTTATTTTCGATTATTCCTCCACCAGTAGATATAATTTCGAATGTATTCAAACACTCTTTTAAATACTTAAATTCTAAATCACGGAATTTTTGTTCTCCATGTTCCTGAAATATATCGGGAATTGATTTGTTTTCATTTCTCTCGATATATTCATCTAAGTCTATATAACTTAAATTTTGTAAATCAGAAAGATATCGTCCAATCGTTGTTTTACCAGTACCCATGAAGCCAACAAATATAATAGGTGCTTTACTTTTAATCAATCTAATCTACCTCTTTTTTAATGTTTTAACAATAACATTATTATAGTAAATATCTAAGTTATGTATTGTCTTTAATTTTAAACCATATTGAGTAATATAAAAAGATATAATTGATAAATAAAATGAAAAAATTACTACTAAATATAAACTAATGAACGCTTTTTGGCTATAAATAGAGGTTTTTCTCTTTATAATAGTTCGTATCTACTTGCTTTATTTTTATTTTTAAAATATTATTGTTCGTATTTATTATTTTGAAAGAAACTACATTGTTTAATAGAGTGATGTTACCTCTCTGATTGATATTTTTATATATTTTTTTATTATTATAGATATATCTAATTTCCTCATCCTTTTTTCTAATTTTGATTGTTGAATCATTATCTTTACTCGGCGAATACTTGGAAGTTTGTACATCTTTAAGAATATCTCTACAAAAAAATTCAAAGTCTAAATCATCATTATTTTTAGCTAAATGTAGGTAGTAAGAAGTGAGATTAATAATATTAGGTGTTAAAGAAAGACATAATAAGGTTACTGATAATGCGAAGAGTATTTCAACGAAAGTAAAGGCTTTAATATTCAAATGAAACACATGTTTTAATGTTAAAGTCTCTATCTTTTCCACATATTTTCTTTTGATATAGTTGTATTTCATATTGATCCATTACAACTCCTTGTTTAAGTTGTTCCTTACTATATTTATACAAGCTGGTAATAATAGACTTTTTAATTTCTATGGTTTTTAAGTTATTATTATAGTTATTATTCATTGTGGAGAGTGTTGGTATCAAAATAAGTGTGATTAATCCGATGATTAGTAAACCTAATAAACTATCGAGTAATAATGAAGCTCTTAGTTTAAATTTTGACATATCTAATACGTCCTTTTTCAATATGTAAAATAATTTTATAGGTAGCTTTATTCATTGCAATTGTTAGAGAACCAAAACGGTTAATATTTCCTTCTCTATTGAAATTCAACGTATTAATTCTAGCAATATTAGTGATTTTCCCGTGAGGGACTTTAAATTTATATTTGCTCCCTTTTTCTTCTACAACTTGGATAACATTTGAATTATTTGTAAAAACTAAGGCTATCGATCTTTGAGAGGCAATTGCTTTAGATTTAAAGTAATTAAGTCTAGTAATGAATTGTTTAATTTCATGTTCTTCATTAATCATTTGTACGTTCATAAAACTTCTTGACCATAAAGTTGTCATTAATAAAACGCTAATGGTAAATAAGACCAACATCATTTCAATTAGAGTGAATGCACTATATTGTTTAGTTCGCAACAGCCTCACCATTTGAAATACTAATAGTTTGTCCGGATTTACAATTTTTCTGTCCTTCTTTTATAAAACCTTCAGCAATTAATTCTTCAATATTATTAGGGTTACGATTATGCTTTAATGTATATGCTTCAATTTGACTATTTACCATTTTTACTTGAGCATCACAACCAGTAGATTGGATATGTGCTGTTTGTTTGGCAATATTAGGTATAATTAAAATAAGTAATAAACTAATAATTAATAAAACAAGTAACATTTCAATTAAAGTGAAAGCTTTAGATTTTTTTAGTTTTTTTAATATTTTCATTAAGAGTCCTCCCTATTTGATGGTTTGCATTAGTTCAAACATAGGTAACATGATTACAAGATATAAAGAAACTATAAATAGACCTAATATAAAGAAAATGACTGGTTGAATAAATTTAGTTTGCTTGAGAACTTTATCTTCAAAATGATGTAGTAACATTTGGCTATATAACTTTAATTCAATATCTAGTTTTCCGCTTTTTTCCCCTTGCTCAATAAATTTGATTAGATCAGGTTGAAAGCATTTTAAGCTATTTAATATAGACGGTAGTGACATCCCTTTATCAATACTTTCTAATAAGTAGTCACCTAAATATTTAAAAAATTCATTGTTTTGCTCATTTCTATATATATGAACAATATGTTGAAGGCTTATACCATTTTTATAAAAAAGAGAGAGTTCATTAGATATTTGATAAGTTCTGAATATTTTATAGTAAGAATTGACAAAGGGGATTTTAACTATATATTTTATTTTTTTATTTATGGGAATTTTGTTTAGGAGTTTATAAATAATTATATATATCACAATTGAACAAAATGTAAGCAATAATACAAAAGCAGGCAACTTTGTAACGAAAACGGTAAGTATATTTTGTAAAGTAGATAGTTGAACATTCATAGTCGCGTATAATTGTTGAAATTGAGGTATCACAGTCATATTTAACACGATTAGCATGATTAGAAATATACTTATCAGCGCTATTGGATATTGAATAGTTTTTAGAAATGCCTTTTTAGCCTTCAAGTTTCTTCTCATATATTCAATGGCGTCTGCCATAGCAACTTCTAAATTTCCATACTGTTCTGCAAATTTTACTTGAGTAAGTATAATTTCGGGGTAACCAATCATCTTCAATACTTCATAACATGTTCCACCTGCTTGAATAGATTCTATTATTATTTTACTTATGTTTTTATCTCTATAAATAAAGTGTAAATTTAGAAATTGAAAGCTCTCATACAATGTGAATCCATGTTCAAATAAATGTTTTAGTCGTTGAAGTAGTTCAATGGATTGAGCTTCGATAAGATTCTTTTTTCTGTTAGGTTTAAGTATACTTATTAACAACCTCTTCACAAATTACCCCTTCCTTAGATAGATTAGTTAGATGTGTAGCCAGCTTAGTGAAGCTATTTGGTAGTTCATGATTGTGCTCAAAAAAGTATTCTACTTGATTTTGGTTCATTACTTCACAAACTAATTCACGCGTATTAGTTTGTGTGGTGATAAGTCTTTGATTAGATATTAAATTTATAGATTGACATAATTCTTGCACTGTTACACCCATTTCTAGTAGACGAAGTAAAGCCCCTTTACAATCATTGGCATGTAAAGTTGTAAGCACTAAATGACCACTTAGACTTGCTTGTATAACACATTTAGCAATATAAGCATCACGAATTTCTCCAATCAAAATGACATCAGGGTCACATCTAAGTATGGCTTTAATAGAGTTAGTATAATTTATTCCGGCCTTTTCATTAACTGAAATTTGAGTTATCCCATCTAATAATTGCTCAACAGGATCTTCAATTGAAATAACATTTAAATTTAAATTTTGATGGGCATGCATTACCATTTGATACATTAAAGTGCTTTTCCCAGAGCCAGTTGGACCACTAAAAAGTAATAATCCTTGTTTTTTATTCATTAAGTGCTTAAAATCTTTAAATTCATATGAGTCACGTCTTTGTTGGAAATATTGAGGTACGATTCTTATAACGCAACTTTCATTACCTAAAGATAAAGGCAGTGTAGAGATTCTTAAGTAATACATATTTTGCAATTTATAAGTATATCTTCCACTTTGGGCTAGCTGTTGGGTCGAAACATCTAAGCCTGATTTGAACTTCATATAAACAAGTAACTTTTTGTAAATAGCATGTGCCAGTGTATCGTAATTAATAAGTTGATCGTTGATTCTTAGTTTAATTAAAGTATGGTGCTCAGTAGGAATAAAATGTATATCACTTGCAGCGTGCTTTATAGCATAATTAACTATCTCTTGGAATAACATTTTCATAAAAAAATCACCTCCTACATATATCAACGTAGGAGGTGAAATAATTACTTTATTTAATTAACCATTTAAAAAAGGGTTTAATTGTTCATCATCAACAGTAGTATATGGACCGTGACCAGGGAATAACGGTAAATCGCCTTCAAGTTCAAATATCTTATCTTTAATAGAATCAACTAATGTTTCGTAGTCCCCTCTATAAAGATCAGTTCTACCAATGCCATTATTAAATAAAGTGTCACCCACTACAGCAAATTCATCAAAAACGTAAGTTAAACTACCTGGAGAATGTCCTGGAGTGTGTAATACGTCAAATTTGAAGCCCTCAATCTCTTTTGATCCTTCTTCTAATTTTGAAGGTTTAGCATAGCTTATAACTTGAGGCATACCATATTGTTTAAATTTAGATGCACCATTTTTTTCTGGATCTTGTAAAAAATCAAATTCCTCTTGATGCATATAAACAGGAACGTCATATTTAGAAATAATGTCATCTAAAGCTCCTATGTGATCGTAGTGAGCATGAGTTAATAGAATCGCTTTCAATGGCTTATTAATTTGATTTAATTTTTTAATGATTTTATCACTTTCACTTGAAGGATCTATTAATATAACACTTTCTTCATTTTCAATGAAATATGCGTTTGTATCCACTAAACCTAAAGTTAAATTTGAAATTCTCATTATTGTTCACCACTATTATTTAAATGTTTTTGAACAGATTTGAGTTTATCATTCATCTTTCTTGATTTATCGCGACGATCATCAATTCGAATATTTGTACATACTCTGTCTAACCCTTTGTTGAAAGGTAATTCATGTATTGCTTGAATGACTTCGAATAGGTCCTTTAGATCACCTTCGATAAGTGTGTTCATTGGTGTTAGTTGGTAATCAATTTTACCTTCTTCTTTAAATTCATTAAGTTTAGTTTGTATTTCTGCTATATATTTGCTTACGCTAGGACCTTCTGTTCCTACTGGAATAACTACGACATCTACAATTGCCATTACTTAACACCCTCTTTATCTAGTACATATGTTTTAATTAATCCTGCGGCACCTGTGATTCCAGCATCATTTCCAAGTTGTGCTTGTACAATTTCTGTTTCAAATTGAGCTGGAGTAAATGTTAAATTGCGATATTCAGTTTTAATATTTTCAATTAGAATTGGTCCAGCTGTAGACATGCCACCACCTAGTACAATATATTTAGGATTACTAGTAACACTTATAATGCTACATAAATAACCAATATAATTTGCAACTTTTTCTGTGATAAAAATACAGAATTGATCACCAGCTTTAGCAGCATCAAAAACAGCTTTAGCCGTTACTTTATTATCTTTTATTAATTGTAAAATTGAAGATTTAAAAGTAAGTTTAGGATAATAGAAATTTACTAAATTAACTACCCCAGTTGCGGATGCTACAGTTTCTATACAACCAGCTTTACCACAATTACAATTAAAACGTTGATCAAAATCTGCACGCATGTGGCCGATTTCAGCTCCTGATCCATTGTGACCATGTACAATTTCTCCATTTGAAATGATACCGCCGCCTAGTCCAGTACCTAATGTAATAGCAACAACATCATCTGAACCTTCTCCAGCACCTTTATGCTTTTCGCCTAACGCTGCAACATTTGCATCATTATCAACATAGACTGGGCAATCTACATATTTTTGGAATATTTCTCTAACATTAACGTTTCCTGTCCAATGCAAGTTTACTGCACCATTCACTACTCCAGTTTCGAAATTAACTGGTCCGGGCACCCCAATTCCTACTCCTTGAACATTAGTAAAATCATAGTTAAATTCTTTTACTTTCTCTACAAAAGAATCATAAATATTTTTCAGCAATAATTCACCTGTATGATCACTAGTATCTGTATGAATTGACCATTTATGTAATTGTTCTAGATGAGTATCAAAAATTCCCAATTTACAAGTTGTTCCGCCAATATCGGCCGCTAAAATAATATTTGTCATTTATGTTCATTCCTTCTCTGATTAATTATCAAAATACATTTTAGATATTCATCTTTAGATAATAGTTGAAAGTTATATAAAGATTTTACCTCTTGTAACATCATTTCATACATATCTTCTGGATCTTTAAAGTAAATGATGAAACCATATTTTTTTAGTAACTGTAAAACATCATAAAAGTTATTTATCTTTCGAGTCACTTGATTCACTCAACTCTTTTTGTAAATTTTTATAATTTGTATTACTAGGATCGCTCTTTGCAGCTTTTTTAGCATATTTCAATGCTTTTTTGTCATCACTTAATGAGCGATTTGCGATGGCTAATTCATAATTGAGTATACCAGAATTAGGATATTTTTTTATTCCTCTTTCCCATTCTGCGATAGCCTCAGATTGCGATTCTTCAGTTGCTGTAATTAAACCGCTCAAATAATAGGTTTCATCATCAGCATAATTTTTATTTAATGTTTGGTTAACCACGTTTCTCGCTTCTCCGTAGTGACCACCTAGCATTTGATCTTTAATAAGATTGTCATAAATATTGTCTTCTTTAATAGTAAATATTCTGATTTGTAATATAACAAATATCAATAGTAAAACAATTAATAATATCCAAAACAAATTACGATTTACATTAAAGTAATATCCTATAAGTGTAATTAAAAGGCCACCAATAAATCCACCTAAGTGAGCCATAATATTAATATTAGACATGAAAAGTGATAAACATATTAAAATTAGTAAGGCTATAAGTAATTGGCCAATAACTTTTCTATCAAAAGTCTTACTTAAGTACATTATTGCGAAAATTGAACCTATTAATCCAAATATTGCCCCACTCGCTCCTACTGAAATTGTGGAGGTATTAAATGATAAGGATACAAAATTACCAAATAATCCTGACACAAAATATATAACTAACATTCTCCAAGAACCCACTAATGATTCAACAATCTTCCCAAAAATGAATAAGGAAAGCATATTCATTAATATGTGTTCAAAATTAAAATGTAAAAACATCGAAGAAATAAGCCTATACCATTCTCCATGAACAACATTAAAATGTACAAGCCCACCTACTTCTAGTAATTTAACATCTGAGAATCGATTAAGATATAAAATCATACATAACCATATGATTACATTTGTGATAATTAAGACATATGTAGCCGGTGTGAATCTTTGCATGTGTCTATCAAGAGGATTATTGGTTAAAACTTTTCTTTTATAGTGAGAATAAGTCTTTTTATCCTCGTTGTTTACAAGCATTTTGTAAAGTACAAAATGTGGGGTAATTGCTTTTATATCTTTAACATTTCTAATAATGTGAAATTGAATTTTTATAGGATGACTCTCATTATTTTTTTCTTCTAGAAAGTCTTTATCAGTGAAATAATAAAAATTGAATGACTTTGGTTTAAAACCTATAGTTTGTTCTAATTGGTTAAAATTCTCTTTAACTTTAGACTTATCAAATCTGATTTCTTGTGAGGTAGTAACATCTCTTCTAAAAACCACTACAGATTTTTTTCTTTTATGTACTAGCCAAATTTCATTATTTTCCTTTTCACTGCTTAACAAATCATAATTTAAATATCTAATCCAGTAGTATAAGGTTTTCCAATAAAGTTTATCGATAATCATTTATTCCTCCACTACATTATTGTTATATATAATTAGTTGATCAACGGGTTGATCGAATGATTCTTTATCAAATGTAGTAAGTTGAAAATCATATAGCAAGCTAACAGTTCGAGTTTTAAATTGAGTTAAAAATTTATCGTAGTAACCGCCACCGTAACCGATACGATAGCCATTCTCTTCAAAGGCAACACCTGGGACTACTAATAAATCCATGTCATTAGTATGTTCAGTATTTGAAACAGCATGATAGATTCCTTTTTCATCTTTTTCAATATCATTAAGAGATAATAAGCGTTTGAATGACATACGTTTATTTTTATAATCTGTCTCAGGTACGTAGACTTTCTTATCATTCATTATAGAGGACTCTATTAAGTGATAAGTGTCGACCTCATGTGGCATTGATAACACAAAACCTATCGATTTAGCATCTTGATAAGCTTGTGTATTAAATAATTCATTAGCTAACCATTGATCTGCGATACTTTTTTTATCTTTATTAAAACCTTTAAGTTTTTCAATTGTTGCTCGTCTTATATGTTTTTTACTCAACATTTTCACCCACTTTGTTCACCTCATATTATAACGTTAATCAATTATGATGTCATTAAGTTGAGATGTATTCTCAGCTATAAAAAAAGAAACCTCATAATTGAGGTTTCTTGATTAGTTAGATTAAGTTTACTTTAGATAAACCTAATTATTTAGTTTCACGGTGTAAAGTTTGTTTATTATCACGTGCACAGTATTTTTTCATTTCAATACGTTCAGGGTTGTTTCTTTTGTTTTTAGTTGAGATGTAGTTTCTATCTCCACATTCAGTACAAGCTAATGTAACGTTTACGCGCATGATTATTCCTCCTTACCTTTTCTAAATACGACCTTATCATTATACCAATTACATAAGTAATTGCAAAGAAGATTTTATTAATAATTTATTATCAAATCTAATTATCATTGTTATCAGCGTTACTATTTTCATTAGTGCTTTCGTTTTGTTGTTTATTGTCAGAGTGAGATTCATCTTTATCATCTTTTTTGTCTCTGTCTCTGAAATAATAGTTGATAACATCTCGGCCTAGGTCTCCGCCATTTAACCAAGGTGGTGGTACAGGCTGGTTAGTATAAACAATAGAGAATGATAATTTAGGATCTTTAATAGGGGCATAACCAATATATGTTGAGTTAACTCTAGATTCTCCGTTTTGGAATACCTCTGCTGTACCTGTTTTACCTGCCGAAGGAACCACAGTATTTTTGAAACTAGCGTAACCAGTACCGTCTTTCTCATTAAACGCCATTTTAAATCCATCTTGTACTTCTTTAATTTCATTTTCGGAGTTGTTCACTTTATTTAAGACGTTTCCTTTAATTTTTCGTTTTAATGGACCTAAATCATCTTTATTTGTAGATTCATGTATTGCAAGACCGATATGTGGTTGAATTCTATAACCATTATTAGCAATCGTTGATACGTATTGTGATAGTTGTAATGGCGTATATGTGTCATATTGTCCTATAGACAAGTCTAGGTAATTACCTGGATTATTAGTCAATGGTTCGATTTGTCCAGGAGTCTCGTTAGGTAAATCAACACCTGTTTTAACACCTAGACCCACTTGATTTAATCCTTTACGCAATTTTTGTCCAGCTATCGCTATATCATTAGGTAGTGGCATACCTGAGAAATAAGGGTCTCCAGCTAATTTTAATGCTGTTTTAAACATATATACGTTTGAAGAGTGCATTAGGGCTTCTTTATCATTTATTGTGACTCTGCCATTTTTATTAAAGTATGAACGCTTAGTAAGACCTCCTTGGAATTTTAAAGGTTCATCAACCATTGTTTCTCCAACTTTAATTGCATGGTTTTGGTAGCCAGCTAATAATGTTCCGCCTTTAACTGAGGAGCCTACTGCATACTGAGCTGTAAAGTTACCAATATCAAAATCTTTTAACTTACCTTGTTTATTAATTTGTTTACCAGCCATCGCTAATATGTCACCATTCTTAGGATTTTGAACCACTATAAGTGCATTATCCATATCTTTAGCGCCTTGGCTTCTTAATGTTGAAATTTCTTTTTCAAGTAAAGATTCAACTTTCTTCTGTAAATCGATATCAATAGTTAATTGTAAGTCATGACCTCTTGAACCTGGATTAATGACCTCTGAGTTTATAACTTTGCCCGATTTATCTGTTGTATATTTCATTTGTTTTTTAGTGCCTTTTAGAACATCTTCATATTGATATTCTAAATATGATTTACCTACTCTATCATTTCTTGAATATCCTTTAGATAAATACTGTTCTGTTAGTTCTTTAGGGATACCTTCTGTTGAAGTAGATACATCACCAAAAATTCCTCTTAGTGAGTCTCCATATGGATATTTTCTATCCCAATCCATTGAAGTATTTACCCCAGGTAATTTTGAAAGTTGCTGGGATACAGCAGCATATTCTTTTTCTGTAACGTCTTCATTTTTTATAGTTTGTGGATCTAAAGTAGATCCTGCGTTCATTTCACGATAAATGGCTAAAACTTGTAAATCATTTTTACTAAGTTCATCTAATTGTTTTTTACCAATTTTGTCTCTTTGTTGATTATCATATTGTTCTTGAGTGATATTACCACTCTCTAACAATGACTGTTCTTTCTTCATTAATCGTTTTGCTTTCTCAGGATGTATTTGTACCCAGAAATCTTTTTTATCTCGTTCAGTAATTTTATCTGTATCCATTTTAATAAGTTCAGATAATTTTTTAGCAGTATCTAACATTTCTTGTTGAGTTGTTTTTCGATTTCGAGTATATGTAATTGCCATTTTTGAAGCATTGTCTACAAGGACTTTGCCATTTCTATCTAATATGCGGCCCCTGGGCACTGATTCGTTAACAGTTATGTTTTCATCATTCTTTATTAATTGTTTATAATGTGATCCTTGTGCTATTTGCAAATAACCTAACCTTAACACTAAAATTGCGAAGATTAACACGATAAAAGCGAATACGAAATTAATCCTCTTATTCATGGTGTTTCTGGTTCTCTCATCATTTGATTTTTCTTTTAATCTTTTCAGCAAAACAACCTACCTCTATTCAACGTGTCTCATACAAATGATATATTATATTAGATTATTTTTCTATCATTTTGACAAAAAAATAACGGTCTCTAGATGAGACCGTTAACAAATGTGCAAAATTATTTTGCTGCTTTGTATAATTCGTCAACTTTTTCCCAGTTAACAACGTTCCAGAATGCACTAATATAATCTGGACGTTTATTTTGATATTTAAGGTAATAAGCATGTTCCCAAACATCTAAACCTAAGATTGGAGTTTTACCTTCAGTTAATGGGTTATCTTGGTTTGGAGTAGTAACGATTTCTAATTGACCGTTATTTACTACTAACCATGCCCAACCAGATCCAAAGCGTGCAGCAGCTTTATCTGCAAATTCTTTTTTGAATTCATCTAAAGAACCCCATTGTTCTTTAATTTTGTCTACTACTTCACCTTTTTCTTCAGAATTTGGTGATAATAATTCCCAGAATAATGAGTGGTTTAAGTGACCGCCACCATTATTACGTACTGCAGTTTGAATATCTGAAGGTACGCTATCTAAATTAGCAACAATTTCTTCGATTGATTTAGCTTCTAAATCTGTTCCTTCAACTGCTGAGTTTAATTTAGTTACATATGTGTTATGGTGTTTGTCGTGGTGAATTTCCATAGTTTGTTTATCAATGTGTGGTTCTAATGCATCATATGCATAAGGTAATTTTGGTAATTCAAAAGCCATAAATAATCATCCTCCTTAATTGTCTGTACAATTATCATAACAAGTAGCTTTAATAGCAACAATGAATATGCTTACATAGTAATTATTATATATAGCTACTAATTATTTTGTTACATCATTAGTATATCTCAGTTTAAAGCCATTTAAACATGAAAATTCTTAGAAACTAATTTTTCAGACCATTGGCCTATGTTTTAACAATCAAGTTTTTGAAAATAAAAAAGCAACCCCTCTAAGGTTGCTGTGATATTTAAATCATAATTCATTCTATATTTAAGCATTTTTTTGACATGATTCACATACACCATACACTTCTAATTTGTGGGTATGAATTGTCACATTAGGTAAATATTGCTTTATTTGTTCAATTGGACAAAAGTCTATAACTTTAGTATCTCCACAATTTTCACAAATAAAATGATGATGGTGGTGGTTTGTGCAAGCTATTCTAAACTTCATTTCACCTTCTAACTCAGTACTCTCTATAATACCCAAATCTTTAAAAAGATGAAGATTACGGTATACAGTATCAAAAGATATACCTGGATAATCTTTATCCATTTTTTGTTGAATGTGCTTAGCGTTAAGATACTTATCCTCTTCAACGAATATATCTAACATGTCTTTACGTTTATCTGTATATTTTAATCCATTATCTTTTAAAATTTTAATAGCATCATTTGTATTCATTTGAAATTGCTCCCTTTTTAAACTTAACTTTTAACTTTTGGTAAGCCATCGTGATTATAAGCATGATTACTAATAATACTACAATAACACCACCAGGTGAAATGTTCATATAAAATGCAAGTACTAATCCCATTATTACGGATAACTCACCTAGCGCAACACTTAGTGCTATGAGCTGTTTAAAACCTTTAGTTATTCTCATTGAGATTGCTATAGGCAAAGTAATCAATGCACTAACTAGCAGAATTCCTACAACTCTCATTGAAGCAGAGATAACCATTGCAACAATAATAATAAATAAGAATTGTATCCATTTTGGAATACCAATGACTTTACTATATTCTTCATCGAAAGATAAGATAAATAATTCTTTATAAAATAATATTATAAAAAATACAACTATAATTGCGATTATGATAATGGTATTTAAATCACTTAAATTAACAGCGCTAATTGATCCAAAAAGTAATCCGACAATTTCTTGATTAAATCCATCTGCTAATGAAATAAAGATGGCACTCAGTGCGATGCCGGCACTCATAATAATAGGTATTGCTATTTCTTGATAATTTGAAAAAGATGTTCTTAGCTTTTCAATTAAAAGTGCACCTATAACAGCAAAAAGTATTCCAAACCACATGGGATTAACAAATGAAAGTGTAGGTAATATTGTAAGTAAAAACATACCAAAGGATATACCGCCTAAAGTGACATGGCTTAAAGCGTCAGCAATAAGAGATAGTCTTCTAACAACAATAAAAGCGCCAATTAAAGGTGCGATAAAGCCAATTAAAATACCGCTAATAAGAGAATATCTCATAAAATCAAAATTTAATAACGCATCAATCACAAGTTACACTCCTCAATAAATATTATATTTTTATCCAGTTTCAATATTTTCATTACAACAATCACGATTGTGTTGATGATCAACAAATTGTATTGGATGACCATATATTTTTGAAATTTCAACTTCATCTAAAGATTTAAAATCTTCAGTTGTACCATGGAAATGAAGATGTTTGTTTAAGCAAGCAACTTCAGTAGCAGTATCAGCTACAACTCCGATATCATGCGTTACTAAAATAATAGTAATACCCTCTTTTTTTAGCGTATCTAATGTAGCATAAAACTCACTAACATGTTTGGCATCAATGCCATTTGTCGGTTCGTCTAAAACTAATACACTTGGATTAGATATTAATGCTCTAGCAATTAAAACACGCTGTTGTTGGCCACCTGATAACTCTGCAATGTTTTTGTTAATTAAATGTGCAATATTTAATTTTTTTAGCACTTGTTCAACTTTCTTATTATCTTCTTTATTAAATCTTTGAAACAGTCTTTTAGTCTTTGTTAGTCCGCTCAGAACAACCTCTTTCACACTTGCTGGGAACCCCGCATTAAAAGCTGTTGCTTTTTGAGAAACATAACTAATTTTTAATGAAGTTTTATTTCCTTTATACATTTTTCCTTCAACAAAAATCTCGCCTTTTTGTAAAGGTAATAGTCCAAGTATCACTTTTAATAAGGTGGATTTTCCCGCTCCATTAGGACCAACGATGGCTAGAAACTCACCTTTGTTGATTTTAATATTAATATTTTCAAGTACATGTTTATTATCAAAATAGTAATTTATATTTCGTAATTCGAAAACTGGCGTTGTCATGTTTTCACCTCGCATAATACTATACAACTTCGTGAAAGTTATGTAAATAGTAATGTTTACGACTAAATAAAAGAAACGAGACAAAAATCATTCCAATTAATAGATGATTTTGTCTCGCCCTATTTATTTTTACCTAAAAGGTAAAAAACGATTTATTGATTTAAAATTTTATTCTTAAGATCTGAATCAAATTTTTGTGCCTTTAACATTTCAATTTCGAATTTATACGGTGGTTTTTTATTTTTCTTATCCTCACCTACATATGGTGTTTCTAAAATTTTAGGTATATCTTTAAATGCGTCATGGTGGACAACATAATTTAGCGCATCGAATCCAATATGACCAAATCCTATATTTTCATGACGGTCTTTATGTGCACCGATTTCATTTTTACTATCATTCACATGTACAACTTTAATACGGTCTACACCAATAACTTTATCAAATTCATTTAACACACCATCGAAGTCTTCTTTGACATTATAACCAGCGTCATGGGTATGACATGTGTCAAAACAAATTGATAAACGATCATTATGTGTAACGCCATCAATAATTTGAGCGATTTCCTCGAACGAACGGCCTACTTCTGAACCCTTACCAGCCATCGTTTCAAGGGCAATTCGTACATCATTGTCATGAGTTAATACTTCATTAAGTCCTTCAATAATCTTTTTAATACCTACGTCGGCACCAGCTCCAACATGAGAACCAGGATGAAGAACAATATCTTTCGCGCCGATTGCTTGCGTGCGTTCAATTTCGTTTTGTAAAAAATCGACACCTAAGTTGAATACTTCAGGTTTAGTCGTATTTGCGATGTTGATAATATAGGGTGCATGAACAATGATATTAGATAAACCATATTCTTTCATGGCCTCATGTCCTTTTTCTATATTTAAATCTTCGATGCTTTTTCTTCTCGTATTCTGTGGAGCTCCTGTGTATATCATAAACGTAGATTCTCCAAATTTATGGGCTTCTTCTGCAGAGCCTTGTAACATCTTCTTACCACTCATTGAAACATGAGAACCTAATAGCATGTCATTCACCTATCCTTTATTGTTTTTACGTTTTTGTTTATTTTGTCTCTTACTATAAATCTTTCTTTCTTGGCGTTTCATTTTTTCTACTTCTTGCTTAAACTTTTTCTTATATCCTGGTTTAACTTTTCTTTTCGATTTACTTCGAACTTTATGCTTAACTTCATTTGTTAAGTGATCATCTTTTCGTTGTCTAGTGCGTCTTGTATCGTGTGCTTTAATCGGTTTAAGTTCTCCATTTTTAATGTCCACATTTTCAAAGTGATAGCCTTTATCTTCGATTAATGAAATATTGTGCTCTTCATCAGGGCTATAAAGAGTAATTGCTACTCCTTTATAATTACCCCTTCCTGTACGACCTACACGATGTGTAAAGAAATCAATATCATTAGGTACGTCGAAATTTATGACGTGACTTACCCCTTCAATATCGATACCTCTCGAAGCGAGATCACTTGCAATAACGTATTGGAAGTCTAAGTTTCTAATACGTTTCATTTGTTGTTTACGTTCTCTAGGTGTCAAACCACCGTGAATCATACCTACTTTGATACCTTCTTTATTTAGAGAATCTGCAAGTTCGTTTGCATTTTCTCTACTATTACAGAAAATAATACAAAGATATGGATTCAAAATATCTATTAGATTTAGCGTTTTATCTACTTTAGCAGTCCCTTTTGTAGGTATTAAATAAAATTCAATGTTCTTTTTATTTTGAGACTTATGATCAACCTCAACGAATTCAGGTTGGCTTAAATATTTATTTAAAAATGGTTGCAATGATTTAGGAATCGTTGCACTAAATACAGCAATGTGCGCTTCATCATTTAATCTAGCTGCTATATAATCTACATCCTCAATTAATCCTAAATCAATCATTAAGTCAGCCTCATCAACAATTAAATTGCTGGCAAGGTGTGCATGAAGATGTCCGCCTTGAGCAAGGTCATTAATACGTGTAGGTGTACCAATAATTAATTGAGGTTGTCTATTACAGCGTTGTTTGTCTTTTTCAATATCTGTACCACCTATAAACAATTTAACGTTCACTTCTTGTTTAAATTTGCAAAGGTGACTCGCTGCTTGGAATAATTGTTGAGCAAGCTCTCGTGTTGGTGCAACTACAATGGCTTGGGGTTCTTGAAGACCAACATCAATCATTTGTATTAAAGGTAATAAGAAAGAATGCGTCTTTCCTGTACCAGTTTGTGATTGACCTATTAAGTTAGTGCCTTTTAATATTCTTGGGATAATTCTATTTTGTATTTCTGTAGGTTTTTCAAAATTAAGATCTTGAACCGCTTTAATTAAACTTTCGTCTAAATTAAAATGCTCAAATGGATGTTTTGCCATGTTATGGCCTCCTTTAAAGTCTAATAAGCAATTTGTTATTTATAAGTAAAAGGATCAGTATCAATATTTGAGGCTTCGATAGGGAACATATCTTTATACTCAAATAACCAATCTTCTAGTAACAATTTTAACCCTTGCTTCATTACATATTCGCTATAGTGATTGATATCAAGTAGATTGACTCCTTGTATTTTAGCGTCTAATGCATCGTGATGTTTGATATCTCCAGTAACAAATACATCTGCACCATTACTGTGAGCTTCATACTCGAAACCTATACCTGAACCACCGATCATTGCAACTTTATTAATCACCGCGTCAGAATTACCAGTATATCTTAAACTATTAATATTTAATTTCTCTTTAGCGTAACTAGAAAACTCATCTAAAGTCATAGTATGAGGAAGTTCACCTATAATACCTAATCCAAATTCGCTTTGTTTTTGTAGTTTAATAAAATCATATACAGGTGTTTCATAAGGATGATAGTTTATAATTGCTTGTTCTGTAATTTGCTTTTCATTTTCAGAAATCATAAATTCAAGTTTAATCTCATCTACATATTCTATACTATCAAGTTGACCAAGGTAAGGGTTAGCTTCTCCAACAGGTTTGAACTGTCCCTTTCCAGCACTTTCAAAGAAACAATATTCGTAATTCCCTTCTTTAGCTAAGCCGAGTTGGTTTAATTGGTCTTTAAAGTTTTCAACATTTTCTTTAGGAATAAAAGTTTGAACCTTATAATATGTCGTGTAACGTTGGTTAATCTGGTTAACGTTATTTAAATCAAGTGTATCTGCCAACATTTTATTGACGCCACTAGGATTTACATCTAAATTTGTATGCATTGCGATAAGATTAATATCATTTTGAATCAATTTGCGTATAATTTTGCCATAACCAGTTTGAACAATATTTTTTATACCTTTAAAGATGAGTGGATGATGTGCAATGATTGTATTGATATTTTTATCTATCGCTTGATTGACAACCTCTTCAGTACAATCTAAAGCGGTTAATATACCATTTACTTGTTGATTCTCATCACCGATTAATAATCCGACATTATCCCATGATTCTGCAGTGGAAAATGGGACATGATAATCTAAAATGGACATGAGTTTACTCAATTTCATTATCTAACACCTCTTGTATGAGATTTATTTCACTGTCAATTTCTTTTAGTCTCTCATGATGCGTTGATGAATTCAATTGTGACTTAATGTGATAAAGTGCTTCAAGTTCTCTATTCCATTTCTTGTAGAAATGTTCATTTTTTTCCTCTAATAAATACGGGCCAAATTTTTCTTCTTTTGTAGAAAGTGGCATTATAGATTGGTTAAATTCAGCAACTACAATTTCATAAATATGCCCTTTTTCTTCAAGGATAACCTCGTTTATAACTTCATAATTCAGTGAAGTTAATACATTTCTTAAAACTTGTGTTTGGATGTTGCTCTGTAAAATAAGTCTTGAGTGATGTGCTAATTTTTCTTGACCTTCTTTTAAAATTTTAGCAATGAGAGGTCCTCCCATGCCACAAATCGTTATATTATCAATTTCATCATCATGATTGATAACTGCTAAACCGTCTCCTAAGCGAACTTCAATCGAATCACCTAAGTTATTTTCAGCTACATTATTTAGCGCAGCTTTGTACGGTCCTTTGATGACTTCTCCAGCAATTGCACTGTTACATATCTTATTTTGGATGGCATAAATAGGTAGATATGCGTGGTCCGAACCAATATCAGCTAGCGTTCCTTCTTTTAAAAATGAACACACACGCAATAATCTTTGGTTTAAATTAATCATTTTTAAACTCCTCATATGTATTAAAAAAGAGCGGGATTGAATTCAGTATATTAAAAGTTGAATTCATTATCCCACCCTCTCAAGTGTGATGATTCAATTGGGCGAGGTAAAATTAATATGCATTAATTCATAGCTACTTCCCCAACATTATTATTTTAATCCATGAAATCTTTAAGTCTCTTACTACGACTAGGATGTCTTAATTTTCTTAAAGCTTTAGCTTCGATTTGACGTATACGTTCACGTGTTACGCCAAATACTTTACCTACTTCTTCAAGTGTTCTTGTACGTCCATCATCTAAACCAAATCTTAAACGTAATACATTTTCTTCTCTATCAGTTAATGTGTCAAGAACATCTTCAAGTTGTTCTTTTAACAATTCGTAAGCTGCATGGTCTGATGGGCTTTGAGCTTCTTGGTCTTCAATGAAGTCACCTAAATGACTGTCATCTTCTTCACCAATTGGCGTTTCAAGAGATACAGGCTCTTGAGCAATTTTCAAGATTTCACGTACTTTTTCAGGTGGTAAATCCATTTCTTCACCAATTTCTTCTGGTGCAGGATCTCGGCCTAAGTCTTGTAAAAGTTGGCGTTGAACACGTATTAATTTATTAATTGTTTCAACCATATGCACAGGAATACGGATAGTACGTGCTTGGTCAGCAATAGCTCTAGTGATTGCTTGTCTAATCCACCAAGTCGCATATGTTGAAAATTTAAACCCTTTACTAAAGTCAAATTTTTCTACAGCTTTAATCAAGCCCATGTTACCCTCTTGAATTAAATCAAGGAATAACATACCTCTTCCTACATATCTTTTAGCAATACTAACAACAAGACGTAAGTTGGCTTCAGCTAGACGAGATTTTGCTACTTCATCGCCTTGTTCAATTTTTTTAGCTAACTCTATTTCTTCTTGAGCGCTTAATAAGTTAACTCTACCAATCTCTTTAAGATACATACGAACTGGGTCGTTAATTTTGACACCAGGAGGGGCACTTAAATCATTTGGATTTAATTTCTCATCTGTATCTGAACTATCTTTTTCATTAACAAGCGTTATATCATTATCATTTAGTTGATCGAAGAAATCATCCATCTGGTCAGAATCCATTTCGAAATTCTGAAGCTTCTCAGCAATTTCTTCATGACTTAAATGACCTTCTTTTTTACCCTTGTCAATTAATTGTTTTTTAACATCTTCTAATGTTAAAGTCGGATCAATTGTTTGCTTTTTAATTTTCACTTGGTTATCAGACATGAAAAGGCCTCCCGATTTTGATAAATACTGATAATCTCTCAATAACTATATATTATATCAATTAAATATGATTTGTATATTGTAAATTTTAAATTTATCACTTTCAATTAAGTCATTTAAACACTTTCAATAATGTGTAGTTATATTATTATTTTAATCTAAGTTTACTATTAAAGTTGTGACAATAATTTTCTACCCGTTCAACCTCTCTAGTAACCATTAGTTCAAATCTAATCATTAATTGTAAAAGTCTGAACTACTAAATTTTAATTAATAGATTTAGCTTAAAATTACATTCTATTTTTGTTTTTATCGACAATAAGTTGTAAGTAATACTTTTGTAATTCAACATCTCCAATGCGCGATGCTTCCCTTAGTTTATGATTTAATGATTCAATTGACTCATCATCATTATTATTAATAATTAGTATGTAGTCCTCTATTTCATTCTCGTAAGGTTCATCATTGAGGGTATATTGTTCAAGTTCAATAAATGCCTCTCTAAGCTCATTGGAATCAATGTATTGCATAACATCACTGATACTATAATTATCATGTTCTGAAAAATAGTCATGCAAAATATTAAATATACTCTTAAAATATTTATTTGTAAAGTCTTCATCACTAATTTTTTGATAATAATTTATAAAGGTATCCTTATCTTTCATAAAATGCTTCAATAGAGCTCTTTCAGCTTTTTCATGTTTAGTTAAATTATTAAACAATTGTGAACCAGATTGCGGAGAATATCCATATTCTGCTGGTGCCACTTGTGGCATATTTTTAGAACCAACTTCATGATAGATCATTTCTGGGCTCATATTGAATATATTAGCAACATCTTGTATTAACTTATTACGTAAAATTGTTGATTGAACTTGAGCGATGTCATGAGTTGCTTCTCTAAAATGTCTTTCATAAGCTAAATCATTATTATTAATTTCATCTTGATGTGACTCCACTTTAAACAGCACAAATGCCTTTTTATCCTTAGCAACAAAGTTTAAAAAAGCCTCATTTCCATATTTGCCAATGTATTCATCAGGATCCATACCGGATGGTAATTGAATCGCATATACATTTAGACCTTGTTGTAATAAAGCTTGACCCGTTTTTAAAGTAGCCTCTCTACCAGCGTAATCTCCATCAAACATTAATGTAATGTTATTTGTTAATTTTTTTAGAAACGTCATATGTTCTTGGGACAACTGTGTACCCATACTCGCTACAACCTGTTTTAAACCAGCGTAATCTGATTTAATAACATCCATAAATCCTTCTAATAATACAATTTCGTCGTTTTGGCGGATCGATTTACGTGCTTTATCTAAATTATATAAGAGTCTACGTTTTTGAAAGATGGGTGTTTCAGGGCTATTCAAATATTTAGGTTCTTGGTTCGTATATGTTCTTCCAGAATATCCAACTATTCTACCTTGAGCATTCTTCAAAGGAAACATGATTCGGTTTCTAAATCTATCATAGTAACTAAAATTTTCTTCATTTCGAGACAATAGACCCGCTTCGTAAGCTAATTCTATGTCATATCCTTTCTTCTCTAGAAAATCATGACAAAAATGAGAGCTATCTGGCGCATATCCAATTTGTCTCTGCTTGATGAGTTCGTCAGTAAAACCACGCTGACGCAAGTAGTTTAAAGCCTCTTCACCCTCAACAGTTTTCATCAAGGCATAATGATAGTAATCTTGAATTAACTCATGCATTTCTATCATTTTTAAATCGTCTGAGGCCATTTGAGATTGTTGATTATATTGAGTTTGCCCCACATCAACTTTAATATCTACACGTTCGCCAAGTTCTTTAACAGCTTCTACGAAAGGTATATCTTTAATCTCCTGTGTAAATTGAAAGACATTGCCACCCTTTTTACAACCAAAACAGTGACAAATTTGTTTATCTTCAGATACTGTGAACGAAGGTGTCTTTTCATCATGAAAAGGACACAAGCCGATATAATTGCGTCCTCTTTTTTCTAATTTTACATATTCGCTTACTAAATCTAATATATCTGTTTTATCTTTAATTTCATTAATGACCGATTGATCTATACGCAAATGGAATCACCTATCAAATATTAGTCGTATAATTATATCTTTTTTCTACGGAAAATGAAATCATTTCGATTTACTTTCTTCAATTAAATGTATGATGTCATTCGCTGTTTCTTCAATAGCTTTGTCAGTAACATCTATGACCGGACAACCTACTTTATTAACTAATTCATCAAAATAATTCAATTCTTCTTGAATACGTGCCTCTGTGGCATACCTAGCCTTATCTCCTAAACCTAATTGTTTTAATCTTTCCTTACGTATGCGATTTAGTTTCTCTTCACTTATTTTTAAAGCAATACATTTAGAGGTATCAATATCAAATAATGCATCAGGCGGAGTTACTTCAGGAACTATAGGTATATTCATCACTTTATAACTTTTATGTGCTAAATACTGAGATAATGGCGTTTTAGAAGTTCTAGAAATACCTAACAGAACGATGTCGGCTTTTGGTAATCCTTTTGGATCTTTTCCGTCATCATACTTCACAGCAAATTCAATTGCATCAATTTTTTTAAAATACGCATCGTCTAGCCTGTGAACTATTCCTGGTTCATAATATGGTGTTTCATCAATTGAATCCGATAATAAATCCATTAGAGGTCCCATAATATCGACAGATTTTAATGAAAATTCTTCGACTTTTGCAAGCATATATTTTTTAATTTCTGGTTTAACCAAAGTGTATACAATAATTGCATTGGTATCTCTAGCAACTTGAATAACTTCATCTACATGTTCAAATGATTCAATATATGGATATCGAAGAAATTCATGTTTACATTGTTTAGGGTTAAATTGAGATACTCCTGCTCTTGCAACTAACTCTGCAGTTTCACCAATTGAATCTGAGGCTACAATTATCTTTATAATGTCCATGTATTTACCACCTATTCTTTGAATAATGATACGAATAATTTAGTTATAGTTGTTTTAGAGATTCGACCAATTACCTCGTATTTTTTATTGTCTTTCTTCCTTACAATTGGTAGTGAGTCAATCTCGTTATCTATCATTTGATTGGCAGCGTATATTACAAGTTCTTCCTCTTCTAAATATGTCACATGTGGCATTCTAGTCATATTTACACTGATAGGCATTGTATGTATATCCTCACCAATCATAGATGCTCTTAATAAATCTTTTCTAGAACATACGCCTACAAAGTCATTGTCATTATTAGTGATAAATAATGTCCCTGCATCTTCTAAAAATATAGTACATATTGCATCATAAACTGACATTTCTTCCTTAATGACAACTGGTTGAGACATATAATCTTTAACCACATATTGTCTCAATTGTTCATTAATAATTTTATTTTTCGATTTACCTGAATAGTAATAACCTACTCTAGGTCTCGCTTCTATAAAACCAGACATAGTAAGTATAGCTAAGTCCGGTCTTAACGTAGCTCTTGTTAAATTTAATTTTTCAGCGATATGCTCACCTGTGATCGGTCCTTTGGATTTGACAATCTCAATTATTAGTTCCTGTCTTTTACTAAGTTCTATAGGTCTTCACCCCTCTTGAATACTTTCTATTATAACTTTTATTATAAATTGCTACAAATACATATAAATACTTGCTATTAAAAATTCTTTCAATTAGAATAAAGTTAAAGCGAGTTAAGGATGGTGCGAGCTTAACAACTTATATTGGCGAATGACTTATTAATGAAATAAAAGCGAGTGTCTGCACTAATTTGGGTGGAACCGCGGGTTAAAAATTGTAAGTAACCATATTGTATTATAACAATACATATGATTAAAAATACTTTTTAAAACTCGTCCCAAGATAATAATACATTACTAATATGTATATATTGTCTTGGGGCGTTTTTTATGTCTAAGGAGAGTTAATTTATGGCAAAAGATATGGAAACAATTGTTCAATTAGCAAAACATAGAGGGTTCGTCTTCCCTGGTAGTGACATTTACGGTGGTTTATCAAATACATGGGATTACGGACCATTAGGCGTTGAACTTAAAAATAATATTAAAAAAGCTTGGTGGCAAAAGTTCATCACACAATCTCCATATAATGTGGGTATCGATGCAGCTATTTTAATGAATCCAAAAACTTGGGAAGCTTCAGGTCACTTAGGCAACTTTAATGACCCTATGATCGATAATAAAGATAGTAAAATTCGTTATCGTGCGGATAAATTAATTGAAGATTACATGCAAAAAGAAAAAGGTGATGAAAACTTCATCGCTGATGGATTAAGCTTTGATGAAATGAAACAAATTATTGATGATGAAGGTATTGTATGTCCTGTAAGTGGCACTGCAAATTGGACTGATATTCGTCAATTTAATTTAATGTTTAAAACTTTCCAAGGTGTAACTGAAGATTCCACTAACGAATTGTTCTTACGTCCTGAAACAGCTCAAGGTATTTTCGTTAACTATAAAAATGTACAACGTTCAATGCGTAAAAAATTACCGTTCGGTATTGGTCAAATCGGTAAATCTTTCCGTAACGAGATTACACCTGGTAACTTCATTTTCAGAACTAGAGAATTTGAACAAATGGAGTTAGAATTCTTCTGCAAACCTGGTGAAGAAATTGAATGGCAAAACTTCTGGAAAACATTTGCAAGTCAATGGTTAAAAGATTTAAATATTAATGAAGAAAATATGCGTTTAAGAGACCATGATGCAGATGAGTTATCTCACTACTCTAACGCTACAACTGATATTGAATACAAATTCCCATTTGGTTGGGGCGAATTATGGGGTATCGCAAGCCGTACAGACTTCGATTTACAAAAGCATAGCGAACACTCTGGTGAAGACTTTAAATATCACGATCCAGAAACAAATGAAAAATATGTTCCGTATTGTATCGAACCTTCATTAGGTGCTGATCGTGTAACGTTAGCATTCTTATGTGACGCATATGAAGAAGAAGGTGTTGAAGGAAGTAAAGATGCACGTACTGTAATGCATTTCCACCCTGCCTTAGCACCATATAAAGCTGCGGTATTACCTTTAAGTAAAAAATTATCAAGCGAAGCGATTAAAATCTTTGAACAATTAAGTCAAAGCTTCTCTATTGATTTCGACGAATCACAATCAATTGGTAAACGTTACCGTAGACAAGACGAAATCGGTACACCATATTGTATTACATTCGACTTTGATTCATTAGAAGATAATCAAGTAACTGTACGTGACAGAGATTCAATGGAACAAGTACGTATGCCAATTTCAGAATTAGAAACATTCTTAGCAGAGAAAGTTAAATTTTAATAACTTATTACCTAATAATACTCTTACTTTGACACAATAAGTGTTTAGGTAAGAGTATTTTTATTACATAAAAAATCCACACTATTCCGTTTATCGAAATAAAACGGTTTAGTGTGGATCACTTTCTAATCTTTTAAGTTGATTAATTAATTTTTGACTCTTAAAAAACATACCAGCATATTCTCTATAGAGCATGATAATAAGTTCTGACATCTCATCTAAGATTTCTTTATGAATACTCAGTGAATTCATTTTATTGATAGGTAGTTTTTGTAGTATATCTAATAGATAAAGCGAGCGATTTGTTAATTTGAAAGCGTGTGGATCCTGATATAATACTTCTTCAGAGATTGCTCCATCGAATTTGAAACTATAACCTACTAATTTAGATTGATCTTCATTTCCAGTAATCACACAATGATTAAATGAAGCTGCAAATCCAAATTTAGACATACACTTCAATAATACTACGATAGACATGAGTTGTGCTGATGTGCCCTCTGTTATTTTAGTAAGTACAAAATAGAGTAAGTCATAATTGTACTTCGAAACTTCATTTTCTTCCATAGATCTTTCAATAGTCTCTGTGCATAACGATGCATAACTACTTTCAAATAAATCAAGCTGTAATTCATAATGTTGATCAATCACATCTACAGAATTGAGTGTTCCCATACCACGCCATTTATTATAAATAAATAAGCCATACACAAACATTTGTGTATGAGCTTGTAATCCAGATTTAACTTTTTTCGCACGTCGAGCCATTAAAGGTATTTTAGCGCCATATTCATTTAAAATTGTGATGATTTTATCAGATTCACCATAATCTACTGATTTGATTATGATGCCTTTTTGTTTCATTAACATGACTCATTCACCGACTCTCTATCAATCAATCTTGGTCTTCTACATAACCAATTTGTCGTATAAAGTTTACTTTATTTCTCCAATCACGTTGTACCTTTACCCAGAGTTCTAAGTAAACTTTAGATCCTAATAGCATCTCTATATCATGACGTGCACGTTTACCTACCTCTTTAAGTTTTTTACCACCTTTACCGATGACTATACCCTTTTGAGAATCACGCTCAACGTAAATCGTTGCTTCAACTCTAACTCTGTCTTCATCTTCTTTAATCATTCTATCAACATTAACGCCTATTGCGTGAGGTATCTCTTCACTTGTTAAATGTAATATCTTTTCACGGATAATTTCGCTAACAACAAATTGTTCTGGGTGATCAGAAATTTGGTCGTCAGGATAGTATTTCGGACCTACAGGTAAATAAGATTTCAACACATCTATAAAGTGATCTACATTCAATCCCTCAAGTGCTGAAATTGGTATAATTTCTGTGAAGTCCATATATTCTTTATATTTTTCAATTCTAGGCATCAAAGCATCCGGATGCACAAGGTCAATCTTATTTAATACCAAAAAGATAGGCGTTTTAACATTTTTAAGCATTTCCATGATATATTCATCGCCACGACCAATATCTTCGTTTACGTTAACCATAAACATAATTGCATCTATTTCTGATAGTGTATTCTTGGCAACTCTCATCATATAATCACCAAGTTTATGTTTAGGTTTGTGAATACCTGGCGTATCAATGAAGATGATTTGTGCATCGTCTCTTGTCATGACGCCTTGAATTTTATTACGTGTTGTCTGTGCTTTATCTGACATAATCGCAATTTTATGCCCTATTACTCTATTTACAAATGTAGATTTACCAACATTAGGTCGACCAATGATGGATACAAATCCTGATTTATGTTCTTCTGTCATTAATTTAAATCCTTTCCTGAAAATCCTAATGGTAATAATTCGTTTACAGTAGACTTAATCATTTCACCTTTATGATTAGTCATATACACAGGCATATCATCATCGCAAAGTTCTTTAAGTACTTGTCTACAAGCCCCGCATGGTGAGGAGGGTTTATCCGAATCAACAGTAACGGTTATCGATTCAAAATCCCCTGGTTTATATCCTTCTGAGATTGCTGCAACAAGACTTGAACGTTCAGCACAAATTGCCATGGAATATGCAGCATTTTCTACATTTGCTCCATGAAAAGTACGTCCGTCCTTAGTTCTTAAATAGGCACCAACTTTGAAGCGACTATATGGAGCATAAGCTTTACTTTGTGCCTCCCTAACTTCCTTAAAGTAATGCGATTGATAACTCATTTATTTTCCTCCCAAAAATAAACTTAAAATATGTGGTACAAAAACTATTAATCCAATACATAATGCTAAAACAGACACAATTACAACACTAAAAGCAGCGATATCTTTAGCGTGTTTAGCATATTCATGATAATCGGTTGTTACCAAATCAACCACAAATTCAATTGATGTATTGATAGCTTCTAGACTCAATACTAAAGCTATTGAGAATAATATAAACATCCACTCAGATCGATTGATATGAAAAATAAACCCCATAATAATAGCGATAATTCCTGCTAATATGTGAAGTAAGAAATTTTGGTCTTTTTTCAAAATGGCTGTGAAGCCATCATAAGCGTATTTAAAACGTCTCATTATTATGATTCTCTTGTTAAACCGTATGCATTAAGAATTGCATCTTGTCGACCAAACATTTCTTTTTCATCTTCATCTGTCATATGATCATATCCCAATAAATGTAAAAAACCATGTAAAGCTAAGAAACCTAATTCACGTTCAAAAGAATGTCCGTAATTTTCAGCTTGTTCATGTGCTACATCTGTACATATAATAATATCGCCTAAAACTCGAGGTATATCAAGTTCATTCATATCGATTTCTGGCTCGTCTTCTTCTAAAGCGAATGAGATGACGTCAGTGACTTTATCTTTATCTCTATACATTTTATTGATATTTTGAATTTCATCTTTATCTACAAATGTTACTGAAAGTTCAGCCTCACTATCAATATGTTCTTGTTTTTTAGCAAAGGTAAGTAATGAATCTATTTGTTCATACCATTCATTCTTTACTAAATCGGTATGGTCACTAAAGTCAATTGTAAACATTTACTCAACTCCTTCATAACGATCTATAATTTTACTTACAAGTGGATGTCTTACAACGTCACTTTGATCTAATTTCATAATACTAATTCCATTGACTCCATATAATTTTTTAATTGCTTCTTTTAAGCCACTTTTTACGCCTTTTGGTAGGTCAATTTGAGTTTGGTCACCTGTAACTACCATTTTTGAACCAAAACCTAAACGAGTTAGGAACATTTTCATTTGTGCGTGCGTTGTATTTTGAGCTTCATCTAAAATAACAAACGCATCATCTAATGTTCTACCTCTCATATAAGCAAGTGGCGCAATCTCAATAATACCCCTCTCGATGAATCTTTCAGTTTGCTCTCTACCTAAAACTGTATTTAAGCCATCATATAGAGGACGTAAATATGGATCTACTTTTTCTTTTAGGTCACCTGGTAAGAAACCTAAAGATTCTCCTGCTTCAACGGCTGGCCTAGTCAATACGATACGTTTAACTGAACCTTTACGTAATTGTTTAGCTGCATATACAACTGCTAAAAAAGTTTTACCTGTACCAGCAGGACCTATTCCAAATACTAAGTCATTTCTCTTCATAGCATTGATATACATACGTTGTCCCATTGTTTTAGCACGAATCGTTTTACCAAATGCATCTTTAGTAATCTCTTCATCATACAAATCAAGTAAATGTTGAATTGTATCATTGTCTGCCATTTTAATAGCAGCCTCTACGTCTTTAAGTGTAATTGTATTACCTAATTCTATAACTTTAAGTAAATTGGTGAGAACTAATTCTGCTTTTTCAACATGCTCTAATTTTTCGCCTTTAACAGCTATTTCTTGACCTCTAGCATGTATCACGACATCAAAATTATCTTCAATAGTTTTTAAATGCTCATCATTATTTCCCATTAAAGCTTGTGATTGATTAATGTCGTCAATTTGAATTATTCCTGGCATAAACGCGCTCCTTTACAAGTTACAATAATAAGTTTTATTAGCTAAAAATTTTAGACTAATTTGTTATTTTTAATAAAAACAATATCCAAACACATTATATCATTCTTATTCATCTTAATGATGTGATTATGCTTTGCTTCAAAATTATTGAACAAATACTACTGAATATATATTATTTCTTACTAAAATTTTACTAAACTCATACTAATTAGACAAACTAAAAAGAGAGTAAAACAGTATTCAATATTTAAGCATGAATACATAGTTTTACCCTCTAACGTTAATACAATAGCTAATTCTTTAATTTTTAATTAAGAAATTTAAAGTTGCTTTGGCTTACTTAAAACTTCTGACCAAATCAAACCATTTATTACTTCATCTTTATCAAATTGAAAAGCAGAATGAGACATATTACGTTCAATGTTTTGAGAATTAAGTAATTGTTTTAAGCGATAACGTTTAGTTCTCTCTGATAAATACTTATCCTCAATAATGTCTCTTGCTTTTTTCTCAATCAATTCGAGTTGTTTTTCTTTTTCTCTATCAATTTCGTTGCGAACATTTTTTAAATCCTGAGTCAAATTGGACTCGAGTTCTTTTCTTAATTTTTCTGCACTTTCATCTCGTGAAGTTGAAGTAACAGGTTGAGGTCTAGGATTATCCTGGTTATATGGTGTTGGGTCAGGTTTAGGATGATTTTTGACTTCCGATTGTTTATGCGTTTCTTTAGACGATTTATTTTCTGTTTGAGAGTTAGCATCTTCATCTTCAAGGTTTTTACTTAAAGGTGGAAGCGTCTCTTCAAATTCTCTTCGTTGCTTTTTCTCGGGTTCATCATTTAATTCATCGTTAATTTCTTTAAATGTTTTTTCTAATTCTTCAAAGAAACCACCTTTTTTGGGTTGATTATCACTTTGCGTATTTTGAGGTGGCTTTTGATTTTGTCTGCTTTCATGACTTTTATCACGTAGCGCGCTAATACCGGTTACAATAACAGATATTATAAATATGATAATACCGATATTCATTTAATCACCTCATTATTTATTGTTCTGGTGATTCGTCATCATTCTGATCAGTACGTTTGTTAATAGCATTTCTCATGCCAGTATCTGCTTCAATATTTTTAAGATTATAATAATCCTTAACTCCAATATTACCTGATCTAAGAGCTTCAGCCATTGCTAATGGTACTTCTGATTCAGCTTCAACTACTTTCGCTCTCATTTCTTGTACTCGAGCTTTCATTTCCTGTTCAGAAGCTACTGCCATAGCACGGCGCTCTTCAGCTTTCGCTTGAGCAATATTCTTATCTGCAAGAGCTTGCTCAGTTTGTAAATCAGCACCGATATTTTTGCTAATATCTACATCTGCAATATCAATAGATAAAATTTCAAAAGCAGTACCTGAATCTAAACCTTTACTTAACACAGTTTTAGAAATATTGTCTGGATTTTCTAGAACCTCAGTGTGATGCTCACTTGAACCAATTGTAGAAACAATACCTTCGCCTACACGGGCAATAATTGTTTCCTCTCCAGCACCACCGACTAATCTTGCTATATTTGCGCGAACGGTAATACGAGCTTTTGCTTTAACTTCAATACCGTTCATCGCTACACCAGCAATAAATGGTGTTTCAATAACTTTAGGGTTAACTGACATTTGAACTGCTTCGAGTACATCACGACCTGCTAAATCAATTGCCGCTCCTCGTTCAAATGGTAAATCAATATCTGCACGTTGTGCTGCGATATTTGCATCAACAACTCTATCAACATTACCACCAGCTAGGTAGTGTGACTCCAATTGATTTGTTGTTAATTTTAAACCTGCTTTATGTGCTTTAATTAAAGGTGCAATGACCTTTCTTGGTGAAACTCTTCTTAAACGCATACCTACAAGGGTACCAATACCTACGTGAACGCCTGCTGCTATAGCAGAAATCCATAATCCTATAGGTACAAAAGAAAATAGTATGAGTAAAGCTACTACAATAATTACAGCAATGATTATAAAACCAATACCAAACATTAAATCGCTCCTTAATTTTATTCTATTTCTCTCACAACTACACGCGTACCTTCAACCTCAAGAATTTTTACTTGTCTATTTCTTAAAATAAATGTGCCGTCTGAAACTGCATCTATTCTTTCATCGTCACAAGTAATAATCCCAGCAGGTCTAAGGTCAGTGATTGTTTGAGCAGTTTTACCTACAAGGTGAGAGCGGTCGTCATGTGAACGATAACCAGCCTCTGAATTTGTTGAATCTTTTAAGATCACTTTATCAAGAAATGGTATTTTCTTGTTGAAAATTTTCACTAATATCACCCATTCAATTATTGATAAAATTAACGCAACTATTACATTACCGAGCATGAGTATAATATTATTTCCTAGCATGATGATACTGAGAGTTATGAGTAGCATACCAATAATACCTATCACGGCACCAATGATAAACAGTTCTATAATAACTAGTATGACACCAATAGTAAACAATAATACTGATAAAACATTTACATCTCCATTGATAAGGAATCCTAAAAATAAAAGTAATAATGCTAGTGAAGCAATAATTCCAATCAAGTTAATGCGTTTTGAATATAATTGATACAAAAAGCCTAGGAAGATTATACACGTAAGAATTAGTGAAATAAAAGGTTGCGTAATAAAACTTGATAGATTATCAGCCCAACTATTTTCACTAGTGAATCTTGTAAAAAGCAACGTATGTATTAGATAGGAGTAATTCACTATTTCACCTCGCCCTCACATTAATTATACATGAAAACGCACTCATTATATAGTATTTTACTAATATATAAATTGGTAATTTGTAGCTTAACAATTTAATTTTATTAATTTTAATAATATTTGTTTATTTATCTGAAAAATGAAAAAGATTTAATTAATTGAGCAATACGTTTAAATAATTTTACGAGAATAATTAAAGTAGTTAGCATAGTATAAAAAAATACCCTAGTTCTAATAACTAGGGTATCTATTATATATAATTAACATTCGTGTTGAGGGAGTCAACAGAGCTATTAATTATTTGAATTTACGTTTACGTGCAGCTTCTGATTTCTTTTTACGTTTAACGCTTGGTTTTTCGTAAAATTCACGTTTACGTACTTCTTGAATTGTTCCACTTTTTGATACTGAACGTTTAAATCTACGTAAAGCATCTTCTAGTGATTCGTTTTTACGTACTACTGTTTTAGACATCTGTATTTCCCTCCCTCCAAATATCAACGGAACTTTATAGTCATCACATAGTAAAAACTATGCAACTATTAGTATAATATAACTCAAATAGGTGGTCAATTAGTAAAATTTACATTTTTTAAATATTTAGACAAGTACTTCTTCTTCAGATTTATTCGTAGCATGCTCAACTACTCTAATGGCTTTACCATCATTTAGAGGATAGTCAGCTTTAAGAATTTTTACTTTAACAATTTGTCCAATTAGTGATTCATCACCTTCAAATTGAACTTTCATATAGTTATCTGCATAACCTACCAATGTATTCGGTTCTTCGCCTTTTTCTTCAGGTATTACTTCAAGCACTTCATTTTCAAATTTAGAGGCATACTCTTTAGCAAGTTGGTCACTTAAAGCAATCAATTTATGCACACGTTCATTCTTAACAGATTCATCGATTTGATCGTCCATTCGAGCTGCTGGTGTACCGATTCTTGGTGAATATGGGAACACATGTAATTCAGAGAATTGATGTTTGACAATAAAATCGTATGTTTCTTGAAATTCTTCTTCAGTTTCTCCAGGGAATCCTACTATTACATCACTTGTTACAGCTAAGTCAGGCAATGCTTTGTGTAATTCTGTTAATCTCTCAGAGAAATGTTCCATAGTATATTTACGTCTCATACGTTTTAAAACTGAATCTGAACCAGATTGTAACGGAACATGTAAATGTCTTACTACTTTGTTTGAATTGCCAATAACCTCTATTACTTCATCAGTTAATTGACTCGCTTCGATAGATGAGATTCGTATACGCTCTAAGCCTTCAATTTCATCTAAATCTCTTAACAATTGCGCTAGATTATAATTTTTTAAATCTTGACCATAACCACCAGTATGAATACCAGTTAAAACAATCTCTTTATAGCCAGAGTTTACTAATTGTGAAGCTTGTTCTACAACTTTCTCAGGATCACGTGATCTCATCAAGCCGCGTGCCCAAGGTATAATACAAAACGTACAAAAATTGTTGCATCCTTCTTGGATTTTTAAAGAGGCTCTAGTTCTATCGGTAAAGTAAGGAACTTCTAACTCCTCATATGTACGATTCTTCATTATATTACCAACACCGTTAATTGGTTGTCTCTCTTCTTGGAATTGATCAATATAGTCTAATAATTTATGACGGTCTTGAGTACCGACAACTACATCCACGCCAGGAATTTCCATAATTTCAGCTGAAGATGTTTGAGCATAACAACCTGTAACACATACAACTGCTTCAGGATTTTGTCTGATCGCACGTCTAATAATTTGTCTACTTTTTTTATCTCCAGTATTCGTAACAGTACAAGTATTAATAACAAATACATCTGCATTTGTTTCAAAATCTACTCTATCGTAATCTGCTTCTTTAAATAATTGCCATATTGCTTCAGTTTCATAGTGATTGACTTTACAACCTAATGTATGAAATGCAACTGTTGACATCGTCTTCACCCCAATAATTCTTTTTCAAAACTCACTGCACTTAAAGCATATAGAGGTGCAGTTTCTGCCCGTAAAATACGTGGACCTAAGCCTACTAAAGTACTATTTTCACTGAATAAAGACACTTCTTTATCAGATAAACCGCCTTCAGGTCCAAATATCATTAAAACACGATCTTGTGTTTTAAATTGCTTTATAATTTGTTTAAAATGACTTAAATCACCATGTTTAGCCTGTTCTTCATATGCTATAAGAACATAGTCATAATGACTTATAATATCATAAATTTCCTGTAAATTCGACTTAAAATAAATATTAGGAATTGTTAAACGATAACTTTGTTCTGCAGCTTCTTTAATAATTTTTTGCCATCTTTCTAACTTTTTAGCAACTTTAGATTCATTCAATTTAACTACTGAACGGTCCATACCTACTGCAATAAATTCATTAGCGCCCATTTCAGTTGCTTTTTGAATCATCCATTCATACTTATCAGCCTTAATCAATCCGCTACAAATAGTGATATGTTGAGGTAATTCTGTATCAATGTTTTGTTTATCTTTTAACTCTAGTTCAACATAATTATCGTTTAAAGCTTTTATTTGACACTTGTACACTGTTTGATCTAGAAATGTAACGATAACTGAATCACCTTCACTAAAACGCATGACATTTTTTATATGATGAATATCTTCTTTATTTTCAATAAAAAAGCGCTGAAGTTTATCAGCGCTTTGATTAATAAAATATCTTTGCAAATTAATCACTCACTTTCTGACCAACGATGCAGACCCAACCGTTGTCATGTTCTACAGAAATGATATTAAAACCAACACGCTTCATATGAGATTCTATCTCTTCATATTTTTCTTCTATAATACCTGAAGTAATAAAATATCCTTCTTCAAATAATGTATTATAAGCATCTTCTATCATTTCTTCAATAATGTGAGCAAGAATATTTGCAATAACGATATTATATTTCTCTTTTTCTTCTTTTAATAAATTACCGGGAACAGCTTCAATTGCGTCTTCACAACGATTCTTTTTGAAGTTCTCCTTAGCAACATTTACTGCCATTTCATCAATGTCTAATGCTTTAATTCTTTTAACACCAACGAGATGACTAGCAATACTTAATATACCTGAACCTGTTCCAACATCAATAATAGAATCAGTTGGTTGAACATATTCTTCAATAGCTTTTAAACACATACTAGTAGTTGGGTGGTCACCTGTACCGAAAGCCATACCAGGATCGAGTTCAATACATAACTCATCACTGTTTTCTTTTGTGTAAGTTTCCCAACTTGGAACTATGGTAAATCTATTAGAAGCTTTAAAGGGATGAAAATAATTTTTCCATTCATTCGCCCAATCCTTCTCCGCAATTTCCTTTTCTGAAAATGTAAGTACTTCTTTATCTAAATTTGATACATTTAAAATATTATTCTTAATACTCTTTCTGAGTTCATCATTGAATGTAAGTTCATTAAAATAAGCTTTTAAACGAACACCACTACTAGGATAATCCTCAGGATTTAATTCATAAATCTCACCAAATTTATCTGATGGTGGTGTTTCTAAGTCTCTTGAATCTTCAATGACTACACCATTAGAACCATGATCTTCAAGTATATCAGTTACTTCAAATTCAACATCGTGATTAACTACAATTGAGAGTTCCGTCCAATTCATTCTCTATTCTCCTTTGAAGAATCTTTTTGCTCTATCTTTAAAATTAGAAGGTTGTTCACTCACGTCTTCGCCATTAATTTCAGCAAATTCTTTCATAATTTCTTTTTGTCTATCGTTCATTTTAGTTGGAGTAACTACTTTAATATTAACGAATAAATCTCCATAACCATAACCGTGAACGTTCTTAATACCTTTATCTTTAAGACGGAATTGCTTTCCTGTTTGTGTACCTGCAGGTATTGTTAGCACTACATTACTATTTAAAGTTGGTATTTTGATTTCATCGCCTAAGGCAGCTTGAGGGAAGCTCACATTTAAATTGTAGTAAATGTCATCTCCATCACGTTCAAATGTATCGGAAGGTTGAACTCTAAACACTACATATAAATCACCGTGAGGACCACCGTTTACACCTGGTGAACCTTCACCAGCTAAACGAATTTGTTGTTCAGTATCTACACCTTCTGGAACTGTAACTTCTAATTTAACAGTTTTATTTTCAGTTCCTTTACCGTGACAAGTAGGACATGGCTCTTCAAATTCTTGACCACTACCTTCACATTTAGGACAAACTTGTTCAGTTCTGACTCTACCTAAAATAGTATTTTGTTCGACGGAAACATGACCAGCTCCATTACAATAGCTACAAGTTTTTTTACTTGTTCCAGGTTTCGCGCCTTCACCATCGCACGTATGACATGTTACATCTTTTCTAATAGAAATTTCTTTTTTAGTACCAAAAACAGCTTCTTCAAAGGTAACAGTCATAGTATATTGTAAATCATCACCTTTACGTGGCGCATTAGGATCACGTTGTCTTGAACCACCACCGAAGAATGAACTGAAAATGTCTTCAAATCCACCTCCGCTAAATCCGCCAAAGTCTCCGCCACCGAAACCTTGACTACCGAATCCTCCTTGTGGGCCTTCATGTCCAAACTGGTCATAATTTGCACGTTTATTATCATCACTTAAAACTTCATAAGCTTCGGAGATTTCTTTGAATTTTTCGTCTGCGCCTTCTTCTTTATTAATGTCTGGATGATATTTTTTTGATAATTTACGATAAGCTTTTTTAATTTCGTCCTTAGAAGCGCTTTTACTTACGCCTAAGACTTCATAATAGTCTCTTTTGGCCACAACTATCTCTCCTTTTATACGTTTAACAAGATTAGTTTATCTGATTAATTCTTACTATCCAAATAAAAAGCCAAAGCCAATGTTCAATTGACTTTGACTTTTTTGGCTTAGTCATAAATTAAACTTATATACTAACTCAACCTAGAATTATTTTTTATCTTCGTCATCTTTTACTTCTTTAAAGTCCGCATCTTCTACAGAGCTGTCTTGAGAACCTTGTTCTCCTTGAGCTTGTTGCTGTGCTTGTTGAGCTTGTTCGTATACTTTAGCTGATAAATCTTGAACAACTTTTTCAAGTTCTTCTTTTTTAGATTTGATGTCTTCCATATCTTCGCCTTCAAGTGCAGATTTAAGCGCATCTTTTTTCTCTTCAGCATTTTTCTTATCATCTTCACTAATATTGTCGCCTAAATCAGTGATAGTTTTTTCAACTTGGAATACTAAGCTATCAGCTTCGTTACGTAAGTCCACTTCTTCGCGACGTTTTTTATCTGCTTCAGCGTTTTCTTCAGCATCTTTAACCATGCGATCAATTTCTTCATCAGATAATGCTGAGCTTGATTGAATAGTGATATTTTGTTCTTTGTTAGTTCCTAAATCTTTAGCAGTTACATTAACGATACCATTTTTATCAATATCAAATGTTACTTCGATTTGAGGTACACCACGTGGAGCAGGTGGAATATCAGTTAATTGGAAACGACCAAGAGTTTTGTTATCTGAAGCCATTGGACGTTCACCTTGTAACACGTGAATATCAACTGCTGGTTGGTTATCAGCTGCTGTTGAATAAACTTGTGATTTAGATGTTGGAATAGTAGTGTTACGTTCAATTAATGTGTTCATGCGTCCACCCATGATTTCAATACCTAGTGATAATGGTGTTACGTCTAGTAATACCACGTCTTTAACATCACCAGTGATGACACCACCTTGGATCGCAGCACCCATAGCTACTACTTCATCAGGGTTTACACCTTTATGAGGGTCTTTACCTACTTCTTTTTTAACAGCTTCTTGTACTGCTGGAATACGAGTAGAACCACCAACAAGGATAACTTCATCAATATCAGAAGTTGATAAGCCAGCATCTTTTAGTGCTTGACGAGTTGGTTCCATTGTTTTTCTAATTAATGAATCTGCTAATTCTTCAAATTTAGAACGAGTTAAGCTAATTTCTAAATGTAATGGACCACTTTCTCCAGCTGAAATAAATGGAAGTGAAATTTGAGTTTGAGATACACCTGATAAGTCTTTTTTAGCTTTTTCAGCAGCGTCTTTTAATCTTTGTAGTGCCATTTTATCTTGAGATAAATCTACGCCATTTTCTTTCTTAAATTCTGAAACTAAGTAATCAATAATTACTTGGTCGAAATCGTCACCGCCAAGTTTATTGTCACCTGCAGTAGATAATACTTCAAATACTCCGTCACCTAATTCAAGGATTGACACGTCGAAAGTACCGCCACCTAAGTCAAATACAAGAACTTTTTGATCTTGTTCAGTTTTGTCTAAACCGTAAGCTAAAGCAGCTGCAGTAGGTTCGTTGATAATACGTTCAACTTCTAGTCCAGCGATTTTACCAGCATCTTTAGTAGCTTGACGTTCAGCATCATTGAAGTAAGCTGGAACAGTGATAACTGCTTTATCAACTGTATCTCCTAAATAACTTTCAGCAGTACTTTTTAAGTTTTGTAAAATCATAGCTGAAATCTCTTGTGGAGTGTATGATTTATCTTCGATATCTACTTTGTAGTCTGTACCCATATGACGTTTAATTGATTGAACTGTATTAGGGTTAGTGATTGCTTGACGTTTAGCAACTTCACCTACTTGAGTTTCACCATTTTTAAAAGCAACTACTGAAGGAGTAGTGCGTGCGCCTTCTGGATTTTGAATTACTTTTGGTTCGTCACCTTCTAATACGGCAACGCAAGAGTTTGTTGTACCTAAGTCGATTCCGATTACTTTACTCATAATAAAATTCCTCCAATATCATTTTGTAATTTTATACAATGTTTTTTCAATCAGTTTATTGATTTACTTTTACCATTGATGGTCTCAAGACGCGATCTTTTAGTTTGTAACCTTTTTGAAGTTCTTGAGTGATTTCCCCCGATTTAAAATCAGGATTATCATCTTGAACCACCGCTTGATGAAGATTAGGGTCAAATTCTTGACCTTCAGCTTCAATTTCTTCAAGACCATTATCTTTTAAAGCTCTAAGTAAACTTTCATGAACCATTTGGACACCTTTTTGTAGTGATTTAAATGATTCATCATCACCTTCAATTTGTAATGCACGTTCAATATTATCTATTGACGGAAGGATGTCAGTTAAAACACCTTGAGCTTGATAAGTTTTGTTAATTTGATTTTCATTTTGAATTCGACGCTTATAATTTTCAAATTCAGCGTACAATCTTAAATATTTCTCTTCATTATCATTTGCTAGCTTTTCTAATTCTTGAATTTTCTCATCTTTAGGATCTACATCCTCAGTTTGAACTTCTTCCTGAGAATCTTCTTGCAAATGATCTTCATTTACTTCACTATTGTCAGTATTTTCAACTGAGTCTTGAGAATTATCAACATTTTGAGTTTCTACATTCTCTTCTGAATTAACTTCTTCCTCAGTATTATTCACTGATTGATCTTTTTCTGTCATTTTCTGACCTCCAATACAATTCTAATTACTACCATATTTGGTTAAGTAATTGAATTACATTTTGATAATGCATCGCAGTTGGTCCTATGACCGCAATTTGTCCTTTAAGTGATTCATCAACATGATACTGACTAGTAACTATGGAGATATCACTTAAGCTCTCATCAATTTCCTTTCCTATTCGAACATTGATTTGAGAAGTAGAAATATCATCTAAAAGTTCAGTTATTCTATTTGATTCAATGTACTGCAATATAGGTTGAATCGATGATACGTTAGTTTCGTTTAACGCATCAATAAGTTTAACCTTTCCACCCATGTAAATGTTATTACTTTGATTATTAATATGAATATTAATTAATTCAATCATCTCATTTACTAACTCTTGTTCATCACTAGAATTAACAAAACTTTTAATCTCGTGTTGAATATCTTGGTTATGTTTATTGAAATGGACAGTTAAAAAGTTAGCTATTCTGTTTAGATTGAGATGATTAAGTTGTATTTGAGTTACAACATGAATATTTTCGACATGTCCGGATGAAAAGACCATAACTAATATAACCAAATGACTATTGGCTTGAATCAAATGAATATTATTAATAATATCTTGATTGTGATTTGGACGTACAACCAACGTTGCATATTGAGATTTCATAGATAGTTCATTAGCAAAGTATGTCAATGCTGTAGAAATATCATAGTGATTCTCAATCAATAATTGATTTAAACGTTGAATTTTGTTTTGATTTTGATGAGATGTTTGTTCTAATAAACGATTGACATAGTATCTAAAACCTAATTCTGAGGGAGTCCTGCCAGATGAAGTATGCGTCTTCTCAATGAAGTTCATATCTTCAAGCTGTTTCATTTCATTTCTAATAGTTGCTGGGCTTACCTCTAAATTATGTCGGTGAATTAATGTTTTAGAACCAATCGATTGTCCAAAATCAACATAATCTTCAACAATCGCATTAAGAATGCTTAATTGTCTTTCTGTAATCATGTTTTCACCTCATTAGCACTCTTTTCTCTCAAGTGCTAATTATAATTTATCAAAAAGGTCAAAGTAAGTCAATGTTAAAGCATTAAAATATCAAATTTTTTATACGTTGAGTAAAAAAGCCTCGAAAACCTCATTCCCAATGACTTTACCACGTTCAGTTAATGATATATAACCGCATTTATTTTCTAATAAATTTCTATTTATTAAATCCGTAATTGTTTGACCAAATACCTCTTCAATATTTATACCAAATTTTCTCTTAAATCTCGATATGCTAACACCTTGGTTCATTCTTAAGCCAAGAAACATCTCCTCTTCCATTCTCTCTTCAAAAGTTGGGGTGTTCTTTGTAAGTATAGGTTCCTCATTGTTATAAATAGCTTTAATATAATGAGTGACTGGATTGAGATTGGTATATCTTACACCATCCACATAACCACTTGCTCCTGCACCAAAACCATAATATTCTTCATTAAGCCAATAGACTTTGTTATGAGTTGATTCGTGACCTTTTTTCCCGAAATTAGAAATCTCATACTGATTTAAATTAGAATCCTCTAATCGTTTCATCAAATATTGGTACATATCTGCCCCTAAATCCTCATTAGGAAGCTTTAAATGTCCTTTTCTATACATGTTGTAAAATTGAGTTTTTGGTTCAAGAATAAGACCATAGCTCGAAATATGATCAATATCCATTTCTAAAGCTAATTCTAAACTTTGTTTAAAATCTTCTAATGATTGCTGGGGTAAATGATACATTAAATCAAGGCTAATTGAATTAATACCTGCCTTGCGAGCGTTGTTTACAGCGCTATAGATATCATTAGTTTTATGAGTTCGTCCAAGAATTTCTAACAACTCTGGCTTAAACGTTTGTACTCCCATCGAAATTCTATTAACACCATATTTTCTTAAAAGTACTACTTTCTCATAAGTTAATTCATCGGGATTAGCTTCAAATGAATATTCTCCATGAATAGTAAACGTGTTATTAATAGCTTTTAGTAGTTTTTCAAGTTGTACAATATTCAATGCAGTGGGTGTCCCTCCGCCAACATACATTGTCTCAAGCTTTCTATTATTTTCAACTTGCATTTCTTTAATGAGCGCATCTAAATATTCATCTACTGGCTGCTTATCTATAAAATACTTATTAAAATCACAATAAGTACAGATTCTTACACAAAATGGTATATGTATATAAGCACTTTTAACTGTCAAAAAATCCCCCCATTCACTAACGTAAAAAGAGCGGAAGTGAAATCAATTTCTTTATACAACGATTTCAACATCCCGCTTCAATGTTATTTAAATTATTATAAACTATTCATCTTCCATTTTAAGCACAGCTAGGAAAGCATCTTGAGGAATTTCAACATTTCCTACAGCTTTCATTTTTGCTTTACCTGCTTTTTGTTTTTCTAAAAGCTTACGTTTACGACTAATATCGCCACCATAACATTTAGATAAAACATTTTTACCCATAGATTTAATATTTGTACGGGCTATAATTTTTTGACCTATAGCTGCTTGAACAGGTACTTCGAACTGTTGTCTAGGTATAAGTGTTTTTAATTTTTCAACAAGTGCTTTACCTCTTTCATATGCAAAGTCTCTATGGACGATGAAACTTAAGGCATCCACTTTATCTCCATTAAGTAAGATATCCATTTTAACTAGATTACTTTCTTTATTTTCAATGAATTCATAATCAAATGAAGCATAACCTTTAGTATTAGACTTAAGTTGGTCAAAGAAGTCAAACACAACTTCAGATAATGGAATTTCATAAACAATATTTACTCTTATATCATCTAAATAATCCATATTTACAAATTGACCTCGCTTACGTTGGCATAGTTCCATCACTGCACCAACATAATCATTAGGTACCATCATTGTAGCTCTTACAAATGGTTCATAAATATGTTCTATTTTGTCTCTTTCTGGCATCTGAGCTGGATTGTCAACAGTAACTTCAGTTCCATCCTTTAAAATACATTCGTATATAACTGAAGGAGCCGTTGCAATTAATTCAATACCGAACTCTCTCTCAATTCTTTCTTGAATAATTTCCATATGCAACATGCCTAAGAAACCAGTTCTATATCCGAACCCTAATGCTTGTGATGACTCAGGCTCAAAATCGAGTGAAGCATCATTGAGTTGTAATTTTTCTAACGCTTCACGTAAATCATTGTAATCTTTATTATCTATTGGGAATAGACCACAATAAACCATTGGATTCATTTTTTTATAACCTTTGAGTGGCTTATCTGCAGGGCGATTAGCTAATGTGATAGTATCACCTACACGTGAATCATCTACATTTTTAATACTTGCAATGATATATCCTACATCTCCTACTGTTAATTCTTCAACAGGAAGCTGTTTAGGTGTATTAATGCCTACTTCTGTCACTTCAAATTCTTTACCCGTAGCCATCATTTTAATCTTATCCCCGGCTTTAACTACACCATCAATGATTCTAATAGATGAGATAACGCCTCTATAAGGATCATACTCTGAATCAAATATTAGAGCTTTTAAAGGTGCATCAGGATCTCCATCAGGAGCTGGTACAACTTCTACTATTTTTTCTAAAATTTCTTCTATACCGATATTTGATTTGGCACTAGCAAGTACTACATCATCTTGGTCTAAACCAATAACATCCTCTAATTCTTGTTTAACTCTTTCAGGTTCAGCTGCAGGTAAATCAATTTTGTTAACAACTGGTAATAACTCTAAGTCATTATCAAGAGCTAAATATACATTTGCTAAAGTTTGAGCTTCAATACCTTGAGCGGCATCTACAACTAAAATTGCGCCTTCACATGCAGCTAATGAACGCGACACTTCATATGTAAAGTCGACATGTCCTGGTGTATCTATAAGATGGAAAGTATATGTTTGACCATCTTTAGCATCATATTTCAAACGAACAGCATTTAACTTTATAGTAATACCGCGTTCTCTTTCAAGGTCCATGGAATCAAGTAGTTGATCTTGCATTTCACGTGTTTCAACTGATTTTGTATTTTCAAGGATTCTATCCGCTAACGTTGATTTCCCATGATCTATGTGTGCAATGATAGAGAAATTTCTGATATTTTCTCTTCTATTATAGCGTTCTTGCTTATCCATCTTATCCTTCTCACTTTCATAATATTAACCCGATATATGTATACATCTTTGATATGATAACGTTTTTAGAGGGTAATTGCAAACACTCTATCTAAGAGCTTAAATTTTCATTTTCTATTAATATTTATTTACCCTAACAATTTTAATTATATAGAGTTAAAACACACTTTCCAATAGTTAAAGTTACTAAACATGATTAATATTACGCATAAATAAATGATTGCACAAAGGTAAGACATTTGATAAAATATTTCTTGTTGTAATCAAATAAATTTTGATAAGTTAAGCTCACTTTTAGGAGGTGACAGAAATGCCAAACATTAAATCTGCAGTTAAACGTGTTAGAACAACTGAAACAGCTGAAGCACGTAATATCTCTAAAAAGAATGCAATGCGTACAGCAGTTAAACGCGCTAAAACAGCTATCTCTACTGATGCTGAAAACAAAAACGAATTATTAAGTTTTGCAATTAAACAAGTTGATAAAGCTGCTCAAAGCAACTTAATTCACTCAAACAAAGCTGATCGTATTAAATCTCAACTTATGACAGCTAACAAATAATTCAGTTTATTAAAAAAGATCAAGCATAGTGCTTGATCTTTTTTGTTTAATCATTAATCTATAAAGATAAAATTAATAATTCTAAAATTAACTGTTTGTCCATATAAGCAGATTTTAATTTATAATCGGTTTCTGCACATGAATCAATAATGTTTAATAAATCATTTAATTGATAGTATCGTGCTTGGTTTAGAGCAAGTTTCACTCTATACGGATGAGCACTAACTGTCTTCGCAATCTGCTGGCCACTGTACCCTTTTTGTTCTAAAATCTTAGATTGATAATATAATCTGTAATTACTAGTTATTAAAGCTAAAAGTTTTATAGGTTCCTCTTTCATAGTAATTAAGTCATTCAATAATTGTATAGCCTTATCTTTTTTCCCTTTTTGAATATATTCAGTTAAAAGAAAAACGTTTTGCTCTAAGCTTCTATTTATAATTTGATTAACATCATCTTTATTAACTGTAGGTCTATCTCCTATATACAGCATAAGTTTCGAAAGCTCCTGTGAAACAATGTTGAAATTAATTCCTGTTAGTTCAATAAATAGATTTAAAGCATCTTGTTTAATATCTTTATAATTTTCGTGTAATTTATTTTGAATCCATTTTTTTATTTCTTCTTCAGACATTTGTTCAACTTTTTTGAGTTGCGCATTTTTTTTAAGTGATTTTGTTAATTTTTTACGTTCATCTAACTTATTTTGATAAACCTCAAAAAGAATCAGATTATCCCCGTCATATTTTTCTATAAATTCCATTAACTGCTCTGGATTATGATTGAGTTCCTTTGCACCTTTTTCACCTGTAAATATGTATGCATTTTTTACTACAATAGCTTTTTTATCAGAAAAAAAAGGCATAGTTAATGTTTCTTCAATGATGGGCGTTAGATCATTTTCATACATATTAAATTTAACGTAGTTAAAATCATCTTTTTCTTGTCCGAGATAATTATTTACTATTTCTGAACTTTTCTTCTCAACAAGTTCAGGTACTTCGCCATAGATAGTTATGATATTGTCGCTCATAAGTGCATCCTTCCTCTATTTCTCATACTTTTAAATTATATCATTTTATTGAGTGACTTCTCTAGCGATAGTTTTTAGATGATCTTTAACATTTAACACACTTAAATGGTGTTTATCTAAATTAATCGTCATTTCACCGTTTTGTTGCGTGTCATACACTAAGCTTCCATATCTCTTTAAACGTTCAATAACTTCGTCATTAGGTAATTTATATTTATTATGTTTTCCACTTGAAATCAAACTTAACCTTGGTTGAATTTTCTTAATAAATTCTTCAGAGCTACTTGTTCGACTACCATGATGTCCTACTTTTAAAATATCTATTGTAGGCAAATGATATTTCTTCAATAAAATATCCTCATTGTTTTTAGTGGCATCACCCATGAGTAAAATATTTCTATTGTTATATTTTATTAATGTAATGATTGAATACTCATTTTTATCGGAACTTGAGGATATAAATGTATCGTAAATTTCTAATTCAGTATCATCAATCTTTATTTGAGGTATATTTTTAGCTTCAATTATATTTATCCTTTTTTTCTTGCATTCGTTGTGAACTTGATTTAATAAATGCTTAGGAAAACCATCACTGTTTAATATTAAATTTTTAATTTTAACATGGTCTATGATATAAGGAAGTTCCCCCATATGATCCGCATGTGGATGAGTAATAATTAAATAATCAATCGTAGTAATACCTCTTCGCTTCAAACTTGGGAGAATTTTGTATTTAGCAATATTATGATGTTTAAATTCAAAGTTTTCTTCTCCTTTCCCTCCAGTATCTATTAATACAGTTTTATTTGTATTACTTTTGAAAAGTATGCTATCCCCCTGGCCTACATCAAAAATTGTTAACTCTACGTTTGAAGGTTTACTCAATGTAGATATTATTACTAAGGTAATTAAAAAGTATATTAGGGATTTAAAAATCTTTTTGTACACTAATAAATAATAAGCAATCAATATATTTATTAACAATATTAGTAGATAAATTTCGCTTAAAGAAGGTATAAACCACTTATAATTATTAAATTTCAAAAAGAAGTGGAGTAATAAATCATGTATTTCATAAATTTTATTCGTGTAAACATTTAGAATTTCAAAATTTGATACAATGTGAGTCATAATAAAAAAGCAAATTATTGAAGGAAAAAGTATGAAACTGTAGAAAGGCACAAAAACTAAATTCGGGAGGAAACCAATCCATTGAAATTGATTAAAATGATATGTACTTATAATAATAGAACTATATTGAGCTATACAGGTAATGGCTAATATGCTTTGAAATGAAGTTAATTTTTTTAAATAAGGTTGTGATAGTAAAATAAAAAAGCAAATTAAGAAAGAAAATTGAAAACCTATATTATAAACATAACCTGGATTGCTTATAAACATCATAATAAATATGATAGAAAGCAAATCAATAGAAGATTTTCTGAATCTTTTAGGAAGGATTAAAACTAATATTGCGATTGAAATTGCTCTTACTGCGCTAGGAACAAAGTCAGTATAAACAGCGTATAGTACTAAAACATTAATAATCATTGTTTTAATAATGACAAGTGGCGTGTTAAATCTCACTAAAAGTTGATGAATGAGAAGTATAATTGCTGCTACATGAGTCCCACTCACTGCTAGTAAATGATATATACCTATATCCTTCACTTTATCTCTATAATCAGCATTGATTAATAATGGATTACCTGTAATCAGTGCTAAAATTCGATTTGGATATTTTACACCTGAATGTTGAATCTTATCGATTATATAGTCTTGATGGAGATAAATGAATTTAAACCTATCATTATAAGTACATGAATTAGTGTGAATTTCATTCAGTGTAATTGATGGAGGAACTTTATCAAACTTGAATTCCCCATTTATACTACAAGTGTGATGTTTGAGGGAGGTAATGTTTGTCTTATTATTGTTATTATAAAAGAAATTATAATTTTTACCTTTATAAACTAATATTCCAGTAATAAAATTATTTTGAACTTTAAATGTTTTAAATTTTACGTAATCATTAACTTTGGGATTATACATTAGTATGCGTTGTTCATGGTCAACACGTTGGTTATATGTTTGTGTAATATAATTTGAAAAGAAAGGACACACAACAATAAGTAAGATTATTGGAAGTTTAAGTTTTTTGATGAAGATTAATAAGATTAAAAGGAAAAATAAAGAGATAGAGATAACTTTGAAATTCATCCAAAGTATCCCTACTAAAAATGATAGTGCTATGTATATCATTGATTACCCCTGTGTTAAATATTGAGCTACATATTCCGGTGTAAATGGAATTTTTTTATATTCAATACCAGATTGATTTAGTAACTTAATCGCATAATTATGATTGTGGTAATCTTCAGCATAATAAATTGTTTTAATCCCTGCTTGAATAATAGATTTAGTACAATTTAAACAAGGGAAATGTGTAACATATATTGTCGCTCCCTCTGTTGAAACGCCTTGTTTAGCACACTGAAGTAATGCATTCATTTCTGCATGAATTGTTCTGATACAATGTCCATCTTCTATTAGGCAACCTTCATCTATGCAGTGAACTTCACCGGCAACTGAACCATTGTAGCCTCCTGCTATAATTCGATTATCTTTAACAATAGTTGCTCCTACAGATAGTCTCTGACATGTTGATCTCAAAGCAAGTAAATGACTTTGAGCCATAAAATATTCTTCCCATTTAATTCGTTCCATGTAAAGGTGCCTCCTTATCTTGAATAACAATCAACATTTATAGCTTAATCATTTATAATTATAAATGCAATCATTGACCAGTTAAACAACAAGATGTTCTTTAAGTTTCTCAAATGTTTTTTCGCCAAATCCTTTAATTTTTTTCAAATCTTCTATATTCTTGAACCCTCCATTTTGCTCTCTATAATTAATTATTTCTCTTGCTTTAGAAGGCCCAACGCCTGGAATGCTTTTTAAATCCGTTTCAGTGGCATTATTCAAATTAATTTGTTTATTTCCCTCATTTTGATTGATATTATTATTTGAAATATTATTCACCGTATTATATTGACTGTGTTCTCCCTTTTTAGGAACATAAATTAGCTTTTGATCTATTAACCTTTCAGATAAGTTTACTTGTGATAAGTCTGCATCCTTATAAGGTTTAGCTTTATTAATTGCATCTATGACTCTTTCAGTGTTTGTCATCTGATAAACATTTGGATGTTCTACTGCGCCTTTAATATCTATAAAAATTTTTTCATTGTTTTTTCCTCTTTGAGATTGTCTTTCTTTTTCATTATTATCTTTGTTAGTTGAACTATATCTCTTAGAATTAACCTGCTTGCTATTAATCTCTTTGTTAAATTCGTCCTCTTTGCTATTGTCTTCATAATGATTAAATAGACTTAAAACTATCATTGCTAAAACTACTAGACCTATAATTAAATAAATTTTCCATTTAATAATAAATTCAATATACTTATTACCTATGTTAAACAAAAAAATCACCCCTTCACACTTAATAACGTATGAACGAGTGATTTTACTTCTATTTATTTCATAATCTATTTTTTTACAACGAAAAATAATCGATCAGCATCTTCTTCTTTTTGATTAAAATCAAAATCGGTGAAAGTTTTAATTTCTTTAAAACCAGCCTCATTGAGTAACCTTTTATAAACATCTTCTTCATATGTGCGTTGATAATGGGATTCATCAAAGCGTCGATAACTTCCATTATTATTATGAATGAAAAAAGTCATTTCATGATAAACACTTAATGGTTCATTTCCTTGAATTGCTTCCCAACCTAAGAAGACATTTTCTGTTTCATCAATATAACTTTGATTATTAAATAAAGTATTCATCTTATGTACAGTATGCACATCAAATAGAAATACTCCATCATCGGTTAAATGCTGGTAAACTTTATTAAAGGTTTCTTTAACTTCTTTACTTGAAGATAAATAATTCAGTGAATCACAAAATATTGTAATGATATTGAATTTTTGGTTCAACTTAAAACTTGTCATATCTCCTTCTAACCATCTAACTTCATTAGATTTTTGATTAGCGATAGTTAACATATCAACACTTAAATCCATTCCGATAACATTGCCTAATGGAACCAACATATGTGTTAAATTTCCTGTACCGCAACCTAAATCTAGAATGTCATTAGATTCTCTCTTTGAAAAGGTTTGAACTATATTGAACCAAGCATCATATGGTTGATCTTGAGTAAGCTGGTCATAGACCAAACTCAAATCTTCGTATTGACTCATATTTTAATAAGCAACCTGACCATATGACTCATATGGAGCATCTTGATATAATTTCTCGATATTATAATAATTTCGCTCATCCTTATGGAAAATATGAACCACAACATTAGCTAAATCAATTAATACCCATCTTGCGTCGTTATAACCTTCCATACGTTTAACATCAATACCTTGCTCATGAACAGCTTCTTTAACAGCTCTTGCAATGGATTGTACTTGTCGCTCATTGTTACCATGACACACAACAAAGTAATCAGTCATATCGCTGATACCTTGCATATTAAGAGAAATTACATCTTCTGCTTTTTTGTTTTCTGTCGCTTCGACAGCAATATTTAATAATTCTTCTGAACTCATTTAATCATCCTTTATTCTTTCGTCACTATAATTATAATAATTCAAGCATGCAATCGTAGCGCCATATACCGTAATGTCTTTACCGATTAAAAATAAAACTGTTCGCTTAGAAATTTCATAAATTGTTTTATCTAAGCTACCTTGATTGTATGCCATATCTCTAATTTCTTCAACTCCTGGGGTTTTTCTACCAGGTTCAATATAATCAGCAATAAAAATAAGCTTTTCTGTTTTAGTCATTTGCTGACGCCCAGTTGTATGATATTTTATAGCTAGTAAAACCTCTTCATCTTCAATGTGATAATCATGTTCCATGATTGCAGCGCAAACAGGTCCATGTAAGATTTCACTTCCATAACTAAGTAAGTCACTCTCTAATTCACATTGTCTAACAATTTGGTACATTGAACTTAAATCATCATACTTACAATAGTCATGTAAAACACCAGCTAATTCTGCTTTATCTTTATCTCCATCATATATTTCTGCTAATTTTACAGCTGTCTCAGCAACTCTAAGCGAGTGATTATAACGTTTCTCGGGCAATTTTTCTTTCACTAGCTTTTTAGCTTCACTAATTTCCATAAAGTCCTTCCTCCTCAATATAGTCCTCCACTTTATTAGGGACGAGTGCTTGTATAGATTTATGATTTTTAACACGGTCTCGAATCATTGTTGAACTAATATCAATACGAGGTATTTTAACCGATATCATACCAGTTTCGACACTTTGATAATCTGACTCACGATTAACTATAACGAAGGTGATCAACTTTTTTAATTCGTCAATTTTAAACCACTTATCAAGTTGCTCATATTGATCAGTTCCTATTACAAAATAAAATTCATCTTTAGGATTGTTACGCTTTATTTCAGACAACGTGTCATAAGTATAGCTTTGTCCTTTTCTATCTAATTCACTAGTACAAATTTTTCCAAAACCTAATTCCTCTATGACAAATTCAATCATCTTCATACGATAAGAAGCATCTAGGAAATCTTGATGTTCTTTCAACGGAGCCATGTAACTAGGTAAGAAATAAAATTCATCAGGTTGTAATTCATGGAACACCTCGCTAGCTACCACCATATGAGCGGTATGAATCGGGTTAAATTGACCGCCGTATAATACAATCTTTTTAGACATTAGGGTAAAACGATGTCTTTATTTTCTTGAGATTCTTTATAAAGTACAATCATTGACCCGATTACTTGTACTAATTCACTTTTAGTTGCTTGACTAAGTTCATTAGCTAATTCATTTTTATCATCAAAATTATTTTGTAATACATGTATTTTAATGAGTTCTCTTTTCTCTATCGTTTCATCAATTTGAGAAATCATATTTTCGTTAATTCCACCTTTACCTATTTGGAAAGTTGGATCAGTATTATGAGCTAAACTACGTAAGTATCTCTTTTGTTTTCCAGTTAACATTATAAATCTCCTTTTAATTTATCTAATACAGTATTTTTCATGATTTGAATATTAGGTTGTTCTCCTGTCCAAATTTTAAAGCTTTCAGCACCTTGATACACAAACATATCTAAACCATTATAAATGGGGTTACCTTTACTTTCAGCTTCTAATAAGATTGGAGTCTTATAAGGAATGTACACTATATCACTTACTAACGTATGAGGAGATAAATTTCTTAGATTTATCACACTATCATTATTTTTATCCATTCCAGCAGGTGTTGTATTAATAACGATATCAAATTCATCCAAATACTTCTCAGCGTCATTTAGAGAAATAGCATTAATATCTAAATTCCAATCTTCAAATCTTGACATTGTACGATTAGCAATTGTTAATTTGGGTTCAACAAATTTAGTTAATTCGTTAGCAATCCCTTTACTTGCACCACCAGCACCTAAAATGAGTATATAAGCATTCTTTAAATCATCATAAATTTGTTTTAAGCCAGTTACATAACCTATACCATCTGTATTATAGCCTATCCACTTACCATCTCTAATTAAAACAGTATTTACCGCACCTACTGTTTTAGATTGCTCATCTACCTCGTCTAGATAAGGTATTATCCACTCTTTATGAGGGATAGTGACGTTAAATCCACTAAGTTTCTTTTCAGTAATGATGTCTCTAAGTAAGTGGAATTCGTCATTAGGAATGTCTAGTGGTTCATAGGTGTAATTTAAACTTAAATTTGAAAAGTTAGCACTATGCATTATAGGTGATAAAGAATGAGAAATCGGGTGGCCAATTACTGCAAATTTCATTCTCAACCACTCCCTTTTATAAAATAGAATTTCTTAAAATGACGTCTACATTTTTGGGTACACGCACGATCACTTTTGCACCTTCGTCAATTGTGATAAATCCTAAGCCTGATATCATAACATCACGTTTAGCTTTACCAGTTTCTAATCTAACAGCTTTTACGTCATTTAAATCAAATTGACTTGCGTCATGTGGTGGTGTTAAAAGTGAACCCAATTGATTTTTCCATAATTCATTAGCTTTTTCAGTTTTTGTTCTATGGATATTTAAATCATTGGAGAAGAAACATACTAATGATCTTTTACCTCCAGATACATAATCAATTCTAGCTAAACCACCAAAAAATAATGTCTGTTCTTCATTTAGTTGATATACGCGTTGTTTTATTTCCTTTTTAGGCATAATGGTTTTTAATTCTTTATCAGAGACATAGTTTGTCATTTGATGCTCTTGTATAATACCAGGTGTATCATACATAAACGTAGTTTCATCAAGCGGAATATCAATCATGTCCAAAGTAGTACCTGGAAATCTTGAAGTAGTTACTACATCTTTTTCACCAACACTAATTTCAATTAATTTATTAATTAAAGTAGATTTCCCTACATTAGTCGTACCTACGACATAAACGTCCTCATTATTTCTCACTTGATTAATTGACTGCATCAACTCTTCAATGCCCCAACCTTTATCAGCTGAAATAAGTACAACATCATCGGCTTCTAAGCCGTATTTTCTAGCAGTTTTCTTTAACCACTCTTTTACACGACGCTGATTGATTTGTTTAGGTAGTAGATCAAGTTTGTTTGCAGCTAAAATGATTTTTTTATTACCTACAATACGCTTAATTGCATTAATAAATGAACCCTCAAAGTCAAAAACATCCACAACATTAACTACAATACCAGATTTATTAGAAAGACCAGTTAATAAATTTAAGAAATCCTCACTGTCCATCCCAACATCTTGAACTTCATTATAATTTTTTAATCTAAAACATCTTTGACATATAACATCTTCACGGAACATATTATGTTCAGGTACATAGCCTGGAGCATTTTTATCTTCTGATTGTAGTGGAGCGCCACAACCAATACATTTTAGTAATTCACTCAAACACTATTCCTCCCATTTGATATAACCTTTTTTTCTAAAATGATTTAATAAGCGTCTTTCAATTAGACGATTAAATTTAGTCACAAAGCCATCAGTTCTTTTAACTGGAACGACCATAATAGTATATAGTCCATTGCGATTACCACCGAAAACATCTGTAAGCATTTGATCTCCAATAACAACAGTTTCTTTAGCTTGTATATTCATTTGTTTAATAGCTTTTTTAAAAGCTTTACCCATTGGTTTACGTGCTTTGAATATAAAATCTACTTCTAAATCTTTAGAAAAACTAGATACACGTTCTTCATTATTGTTCGACACAATTGTAATTGTAATACCAAGCTCACGCGCTTTAGAGAACCACTCTTTAATTCTCTCGGTAGGCTCTTTAACGTCCCAACCAACAAGGGTGTTATCTAGGTCTGTAATGATTCCTTTAACTCCCATACTCGCTAATTTTTCTATATCTATATCGAATACAGATTGTACGTATGCATTTGGCATAAATAAATTTTTAATAATACCCATTTTATAAATTCACCTTTACTTTTATAATGATTTAACTAACAATTCAACTGTCTCACTCGAAGAAATCGCAGCTTGACCTAAAAATTCTTCAAATGAAATATCTGCTTCTCCATTAGCTAAATCTGAAACTGCTCTCGTCACAATAAATGGAACGTTAAATTGGAAACATGTTTGTGCAATAGCTGTCGCTTCCATTTCTACTGCCATTGCATCTGGAAATTGTGATTTAATTTTATTTCGTTGTTGAGCACTACCAATAAAACTATCGCCACTAGTAATCATGCCAACTTTACCATTTAGCTGTTGCTGTTTTAATATATCAATTGTTTTTTCTAATAATTTTTCACTAGACTCATAACGCTCTGGCATTTGTGGGATTTGACCATAAGCATAACCAAATGCTGTTGCATCTGCATCATGATAAATGACTTCATTACTAACTAATACGTCACCCACTTTTAAACTCTCATCAAGAGCGCCAGCAGAACCTGTATTAATTACTATATCTGGATTGAATTTTTCAATTAATAAAGTCGTTGATATAGTAGCATTCACTTTACCTATTCCACTTTGAGTTAAAACAATGTCTTTATTATTAAGTATACCAGTATAGAATTTTACGTGTGCCACACTAATTTCACTTAAGTCGACAATTTTATCTTTGAGTATACCTACTTCTTCTTCCATAGCTCCAATTATGCCTATCATTTCTATTTACACCTCTTTTAAAAAGTCCTAGCACTACGTATTTTATCACATTTTAAAATTCATCACGATAGGATAAGTTAATTATCAAAAGAGAGTTAAATAATTAAATTTTTAAGACTTTTTAATAAAAAAATACTTCACATCTTAACGACGTGAAGTAATAAAAAATAATTAACCTTTCCATAAGCTTGCTAAATCTTGTAGAGAGAAAATACCAGTGATAATCGTAACTATAACTGCTATGATTCCGAAAACAAGCATCCAAGTAGGATGTTTATAATCTCCAACAATAGATTTTTTACGACTAGCTATTAAGATAGCCCCTAGTGTAATTGGTAAAATCCAACCATTGATTGCTCCCGCAATTATAAGTAAACTTACAGGTTTACCAATGAATAAGAAAATTAATGTTGAGATAACTATAAACATAATGACTATTAAATTATTTTTATTAAATAAAGACTTATGTAATGTCTTCAAGAAGGTTGCACTTGTATATGCTGAACCGATAACAGATGACATCGCTGCTGCAAAAATAACTACACCAAATATATTTTTTCCTATTGGACCAATAGCGTGTTCAAACACTGAAGCAGGTGGATTTTCTGCACTTAACGTAACTCCAGTAACAACCACACCTAAAACTGCTAAGAAAAGTAAAGTTCTCATAACTCCTGTTGTTAAAATACCTGCAATCGCAGATCTGTTAACGAAAGGTAAAAACTCTTTACCTTTCATGCCAGAGTCTAATAATCGGTGTGCTCCTGCAAAAGTTATATAACCACCTACAGTGCCTCCGACTAAAGTAATTATAGGTAAAATAAGTTTGATTGGATGTTCAGGTGCAACCATGTGTACTAATGCATCACCGTATGGAGGATTAGAAACTACCATCACATATGCAACGACCAAAATCATTACTACCCCTAGAATCATAGATACTACATCCATTATTTTTTGGCCACTTTTACTTACAAAGATTAAGATAGAGAATATTGCAGTTATAGCTGCACCCCATTTAACATCTAAACCAAACATTGCATTGAGTCCAAGACCTGCACCTGCAATATTACCTATATTAAATGCAAGTCCCCCAAATGCTATTAATATTGATATCACTGTGCCTAATCCAGGTACAACTTTATTTGAAACTTCTTGACCACGCAATCCAGTAACTACTAAAACACGCCAAATATTAATTTGAGCACCAATATCAATTAATATTGATATTAAAATAGCGAATGCAAAACTAGCATAAAATTGTGCTGTAAAAACAGCCGTTTGAGTTAGAAATGCCGGACCAATGGCAGAAGTAGCCATCAAAAATACTGAACCATATAATAAACGTCTATGACCTTTTGTAAATTTAAAGTCTTTCCCACTTTGTTTTGTTTCTTGATTGTTGCTTTGTTTAAAATTTTCTCCCATCTCTGGTACCCCCTATAAGGATTGAATATCAATGCCTTCTTTCGTTAATTTTTTTCTAATTTGAGTTACAAAATCAAGTGCATGAGCACCATCACCATGGACACATATTGTATCGGCTTGTAAATCAATTTCTTTACCATTTTTACTAACAACTTTATTCTCAGTAACCATTTTTAACACTTGTTGTAATGCTTCATCCGTATTTGTAATTGTCGCATCTGATTCTTGACGACTTACAAGCTGACCATCATCTTCATAACGACGATCTGCAAAAACTTCTGAAGCAGTACGTAAACCAAGCGCTTCAGCTTCTGAAATTAACAATGTATTAGATAGTCCAACTAGCACTACGGATTTATCGAAATCATAAACCGCTTGTGCAATAGCTTGAGCAATTTCTTTATTTTTAGCGCCCATGTTATATAAAGCACCATGAGGTTTAACATGATTTATACGAGCTCCATGAATTTTACAAAAACCATTCAAAGCACCTAATTGGTAGACAACTAAATTGTAGATTTCTTTAGGTTTAATATCCATTTTGCGTCTGCCGAAACCTTGTAAATCAGGTAAACCTGGATGTGCTCCTATGCCTACATTATTTTCTTTAGCAAGTTGTATTGTCTCATTCATTACATTTTCATCACCGGCGTGAAAACCACAAGCAATGTTTGCCGAAGTAATTAATGGAATAATATCTTTGTCGCCACCAAATGAATAATTTCCAAATGCTTCACCTAAATCACAATTCAAATCGATTTGCATTATAAATCCACCCCTTTAATGATTTGATGCTTCTCTAAGAATTTAATATCAACTTCGCTTGCATCACCATCTGCATATAACGGATAACTTAATACTGCGTATAAGAAATCTGCTGTTGTAGTGAAACCTTCAATAACCATTTCATCTAATGCTACTTTCAATTTATTGATAGCTGTTTGTCTATTTGAGTCTTTTACAATCACTTTTGCTACAAGTGAGTCATAATATGGTGATACTTGATAACCGGAATATAATAAAGAATCTACTCGAATATTAAATCCTTGTGGTAAATGTAATTTCTTCACTTTACCAGGAGTGGGCTGGAATTTCTTTTCTGGATTTTCAGCATTAATACGTGCTTCAATTACATGTCCGTTAAATACTATATCTTCTTGTTGGAACGGTAATTCACCATATTGTAATAAATATAATTGTGCTTGTAAAAGATCTCTATCTGCTCGCATTTCAGTAACTGTATGTTCGACTTGGATACGTGCATTCATCTCAATAAAGTAGTGAGCATCCTCTGTTACTAAAAATTCAATTGTACCAGCACTTCTATAATTAGATGCCTTTGCTACTTTAACAGCATCATTACAAATCCGTTCTCGTCTTTCATCTGTTAATGCAGCACAAGGTGATTCTTCAATAAGTTTTTGATTTTTTCGTTGCACTGAACAATCACGTTCACCTAAATGAACATAGTTATTTTTACCATCACCGATGACTTGAACCTCTACATGCTTTGCAACGGGAATAAAAGCTTCAACGTATACACGATCATCATTAAAATATTTTTGACCTTCACTTTTAGCTTCTTTTAATGATTTTTCTAATTGTTCAGGTTCTTTAACGATACGGATACCCTTACCTCCACCGCCACTTGCAGCTTTAAGAACAAGGGGGTATCCTATTTCTTCCGCGAGTTTTTTAATTTCATCAACAGATTCAACCTCGCCGTCAGATCCAGGGATTACTGGAACATTTGCAGCATGAACGGTCTGACGAGCTGTAATTTTATCCCCCATCATTTCCATTGTCTTTTTATTAGGGCCAATGAAGTGGATATCATTTTCTTCAACAGCTTCAGCAAAAGTAGTTGATTCAGATAAGAAACCGTAACCAGGGTGTATCGCATTTGCTCCGGTAATTTCTGCTGCTGAGATAATACGTTCTATATTTAAATAGCTATCTAAAGGATTAGCTTCTCCAATACAAATCGCTTGATCAGCTAAACTTACATGCAGACTATCTTCGTCGCCTTTGGCATAGATGGCTACTGTTTCGATTTTCATCTCTCTACATGCACGAATAATCCTTACTGCTATTTCCCCTCTGTTTGCAATCAAACAACGATACATAAGTCTATTCCCCCTTACTTCACTTTGACTAATACTTGATCATATTCAACATTAGTACCATGTTCTACAACAATTTCAGTAACCTCACCACTTACGTCACTAGTGATCTCGTTCATTACCTTCATTGCTTCTATGTAACCAATGATATCTCCTTCTTTAACTTGATCACCAACTTTAATTTGGGGATCCGTTAATTCTTTACTATCTTGTAAGAAAAACGTACCAACCATAGAAGATTTAATTTCTTTGTCATCACTAGAATCTTGCGTTTGGTTGTTAGTATCTTGAGTTTCATTATTAGTTTGTGTCATTTCATTTGATTGTACATTTGCAGTTTGAGATAAACCTTGTGATGAATTACCCTCTGTGAAATCAAGTTCAATTTCATTCTCAAAGTCTTTATATTTAAACTTTTTTACATCATTTGATTTTACTAAATTTATAATTTCTTCTATTCTTTCAAGATTCATTATTATTTGTCCTCCTTAATTAGTGATGCTAATTTCTTAGAAGTGTTTCTTACATTACTTAAATTAAATAATGGTTGTTCTGACACGTTTTTTAGTTTTTGATCAAAATCATTTTCAAATTCTATTAATTGTTTAAACGCTTCTTCTGTAGATATCCATTCAAATCGAATAGTTTCTCCTGGTTTAAGTTGCGCTAATTTTTTTAAATCTAATTGAGTAACTGTAGCAATTTTAGTATAACCACCTACAGTTTGTTTATCATTTAATAGAATAATTGGGTTTCCGTCATTAGGAACTTGGATGCTTCCTAAAGCTACAGGTTCAGAAATAATGTCAGCCGTTTTCAAAGGTGAAACGGATGGACCAACTAATCTGTAACCCATACGATCTGACTGATCTGAAACCTTAAATTCAGAATTGATAAATGTATCTACTGCTTCCTCTGAAAATGAACTAAATTGAGGACCTTTAATAACATGAATAGTATTATCCTCTACTAATGGTTTATAGTCGGTTGCTTTACCTAAATTCTCATTATAAGATGCATTACTTTGAGTAGGTATAATGTCATGCTTTTTAAGCGCTCGTCCTTCAAAACCACCAAGTCCACTTCTAGTATGAGTAGAATAACTCTCTGCAATCCTTTCTATTTTTAACGGATGACCAAACACAAGATATCCTCTCGCACCTTCAGTAACCTGACCGATTTCTAATACATCGTTAGTCTGTACTTTATATACTACTTGTGAATCAATGGAATTACCGTTTAATTTTGCATTGGATGTTCCACCAATAAATGCAAAAGTATTTTCTTTAAGAAACTGTACTTTAGGGCCAATAACAGTGTATTCAATCGCAGGTCCATCATTACCAATTAATTTTTGAGCCATTTTAAAACTATAAAAGTCTAAAGCACCAGCTCCGGAAAATCCTAAATCTTGATAACCTATACGTCCTTCGTCTTGGATTGTTGAAAATAAGCCAGGTTGTAAAATTTTAATACTCATCTTTATTTGTCACCCACTTATCTATATCAAATTTTCCATTTTCAATTTCCTCAGATATATTGTTATATTCATGTTGATCAATCTCATAAAACTGAATATAATCTCCAGCTTCATACATTGTCATCGGAGTTCGATTGAGATCAAAAACCTTAAGAGGTGTACGACCAATAATTTGCCACCCTCCTGGAGAGTCCATTGGATATAATCCCGTTTGATTATTGGCTATTCCAACAGAACCAGCCTCAATCTTAAGTCTTGGCTCAGAACGTCTTGGTGTATGTAAACGTTCGTCAAGCCCCCCTAAATAAGGAAATCCTGGCATAAAGCCTAACATATAAATAAGGTATGGCTGACGAGTGTGAATCTGTTTGACTTCTTCTTTAGTTAAATGATTATGTTCTGCAACTTCAGCCAAGTCAGGTCCATATTCCTCACCATATAAAACAGGAATTTGAATAATACGCTTATTTCGAGTTCTAGCATCTGACTCGTTTTGTAAGCGGTTAAGTTCTAAATTTTCTAACAATTCATTTCCTTCTATCCTCTTATTATCGAAGTATATTAGAATTGCTCTATAAGATGGAATGATTTCTGTTATCTCTGAATGATTCTGTTTCTTTATGTATTGTACTGTTGATTGAACGAGTTGGTAAGTGCTTTCACTAATTTCATTATCAAAATAAATCATCACAGTTTGTTCATTTATAATTTGAGTTTCCAACTTTAAAATCCCTCCCCTTTAAATTTTTAAGGATTTATTTGCTGTAACTATTTAATTGTATCATTGCAATAAAATGTTTGTTTAATAATTAATTCAAATTGTTAGTGATAATTACTAATAATTTGATATTAAGAAATTAAGGTCTTTCAAAAAATATAGCATTTCTATTTCAAAAAATCGCTAATATTTATTTAATCATACATATTATTTTTTGTCATGATAAAAATGATGAATAACAAAAGGATTTTATCCTACTCATCTATTAAGAACTACATTTAATGGTGTAATGTTTCTTTAAAGCTAAAATTTCTATAATAATAATATAAAAAAGCCCAAGTCATAAAATATGACTCGGACTTAATACTAGAATTCAATAGTGGTAGCAATTTTAAAATAAAATATTTAATTATTTGATATCAACGATTTTAACGTTCATTTCTCCGCCGTTAGGAAGAGGAACACGAACTTCGTCATTTAATCCTTTACCTATTAAAGCATTTGCCATAGGAGATTCATTTGAAATTTTTCCTTTGAACGCGTCAGCTTCAGCAGAACCTACTATTTGATAACTTTCTTCTTCATCACCTGGTAATTCAACAAAAGTGACTGTTTTACCAATTTGAACAACGTTATTATCACCATTATCTTCAATGATAAGCGCATTTCTAATCATATGTTCAATACGTTGAATATCTTGTTCGATGAATCCTTGTTCATCTTTTGCTGCATCGTACTCAGAGTTCTCTGATAAGTCACCAAAAGAACGAGCTACTTTAATTTTTTCAACAACTTCTGGTCTTTTAACCGTTTTTAATTCTTCTAATTCTTGCTCAAGTTGTTCATAACCTTCTTGAGTCATTGGGTATTGTTTTTGGTTTTCCATAATGTCATCTTCCTTTACTATAAGTTACTATTTTTTGCTAACGAGTGATTGAATCTTCGTAGTCATAATATCAATTGCGACCTTATTACTGCCACCTTCAGGTATGATAATATCTGCATGTTTTTTTGTTGGTTCAATAAATTGTTCATGCATTGGTCTGACTACATTTAAATATTGATTAATTACAGACTCCATAGAACGTCCACGTTCTTGAGTATCACGTGTAAGTCTACGTAAAATTCTTAAATCTGCATCTGTATCAACATAAATTTTTACATCCATCATATCTCGTAAAGTTTTATTTTCTAAAGCAAAGATACCTTCTACGATAATAACATCTTTTGGTTCAAATGCAATCGTTTCATCACTACGAGTATGTTTCGAATAATCATAAGTAGGAACTTCGATGGCCACACCATTTCTTAAATCTTTAAGATTTTGTATAAGTAAATCATTATCGAATGCGAATGGATGATCATAATTTGTCTCAAGTCTTTCTTCAAAAGTTAAATGAGACTGGTCTTTATAATAGTAATCTTGAGCTAAAAGTGCAACACTGTGGCCTTCAAGATTCTTCATAATTTCATTAGTAACAGTGGTTTTACCTGAACCAGAGCCACCAGCAATACCAATAATTGTCGTTTGATTCATTAGCCGATTTCCTTTCTCATCATGTTATTAGCATAAATAGGTTTGTCGACTTTAATTTGAACAATTTGCAGTGGATGACGTGCGGCATCTAAACTATTACCTTCCTCATCATAAATAGCATCAACAATTTGCCTGAAACTATCAATTTCAGGACCAAAGAATTCAATTTCTTGTCCTGGTTTGAAATGGTTTCGCTGTTGTATGGTAGCAAGTTGCGTTTGTTCATCATAGTCGAGTACTAGTCCGCAAAAATCGTAAGCTGATTTCTTAGATTGTTCTTCTCCAAACATTTGCTCTTCATATCCAGGTGTCCCTTGGAAGAAAGCTGGCGCTGTATCACGATTTGCGCATTTATCCAGTTCTTTGAGCCATTCAGGTTTAATCTTAAAATTCTCAGGATCCATAGCATAAGCGTCTATGACTTTTCGATAAACTGATACGACAGTTGCAATATAATGAATAGATTTCATCCTACCCTCAATTTTTAAAGAGTCGATTCCTAATTCCATCATTTGTGGTATAGATTCAATTAATTTTAAATCTTTTGGACTCATTGCAAACGGTGTAACATCTCCATCTTCATAAAATAAATCAAGTTCTCCATCATTATCTACTTGAAGTAAATCATAGTCCCAACGGCAACTTTGACAACAGCCTCCACGGTTTGAATCACGAGCTGTCATATGATTACTTAATGTACAACGTCCTGAATATGCTATACACATTGCACCATGAATAAAAGCTTCAATTTCAATATCAACTTTTTCCTTCATTTCTTTCATTTCCATAGCGCCTGTCTCACGTGCTAACACAACACGGTCTAAACCTTCTTCTTTCCAAAATTCAACAGCTTTATAATTTGAAAGAGATTGCTGAGTAGATAAATGAATTTCAAGTCTTGGTGCGACCTCTTTGCATGTTTCTATGATTAATGGATCAGCTACAATAATTCCAGTTGCGCCTGTTTTATCTAACTGACGTAGATATTCCTCTAATCCATCCATATTTTCATCATGTGCAATAATATTTGTTGTAACGTAGATTTTAGCACCATAACGATTTGCAAATTCTACGCCTTCAGCAATTTCATCCATAGTAAAATTATCTGCATTTGAACGTAAACCATACTCTTGACCACCTAAAAATACTGCATCAGCACCATAATGTACAGCTATTTTAAGTTTCTCTAAATTTCCTGCTGGAGCAAGTAATTCTGGCTTTTTCATTTTTGGTTTCGAACTTGAGTGAACTTCTTCTAGAGTTTTCATTATTAATGATAAGCCTCCCTTAGTAAACCGTTTGTTTATATAAGAAACCTTCATCGAATGGACGATGTTCAGGTTGAATTTCCTCTATAGGATCGATTAACATGAATTTTTCATCATCATATGCTCCAGGGTCTTCATTATATAAGTCAATTGCTTCTCTATATTGCTCTGTTACTACATTGATATAGTCTTCTGATTGTAGAACGCCATCGATTTTGAATGCGTCAATTCCCGCTTCAAAAAATGGTTCTAATTCCTCGATTAAACAAATATCATTCGGAGACATAATATGCGTTCCATTATAATCTTCAAAAACTGGATATTTGTTATCGCGTTCTTCATCATATAAAAGTAAATCTTGTTGTGCATTATTGCGCTCAATCTTCATTTGTCTGTCTTGGAATGTATAGTAATTACCTAACAACATTCGTTTCGATTGAAACATGCATGTCATTCCATGTACTTGGACTTCGATTTCAACATTAGCATTCTTTTTAATATTAATCATCTCTTCTAAGCTAAGCTCTTTAGCTAAAACAGCTCTTGATGCACCCTTTTTCCCCCAATAATTACATTGGAAATAATTTGTTACTAATGCTCCAGCATCCCAATGTAAAGGGATAGGATTTGATTGTTTTTTAACAAACATTATTACTGCTGGATCACCGAAAATAATTCGATCCACTTGAATTTGATGTAAAAAATGTATGTAATCTTCTAAAGCATCTAAATGATAATTATGAAACAAACCATTGACCGCAGCATAAACTTTTTTATTGTTTCTATGTGCTATTTCAACAGCTTCTTTCATCATTTCACGATTAAATTCTCCTGGAAGTCTTAAACCAAATTTTTGTTCACCAATAACAAATGCATCTGCACCTTTTTCTATTAGTGTTTCCATATGAGTTATTGACTTAGGAGTAACTAATAATTCAACCATAGTCATTCTCCTTTAATTGATATTGCTAAACCATCATCTATATTTAAAAAGTTAGTTGTATACCCTGATTGCTCCATTAACCACTGGTTATATTGTTGTACCTTTTTAACCATTTGACGAACATTTCTAGATCTCACAATGTCTATATTCGATACAAAACCGTGGTATAAGACATTGTCAGTTACTACAATCCCACCTTTTCTTAAAAGAGGCGTATATAACTCAAAGAACTTTTTGGATTGAGCTTTGGCTGCATCGATAAATATCATATCATATTCTCTATCATTGACTTGTTGGTATGTTTCTAGCGCATTACCTTCAATCAATCTTATTTGTTCATTGTAACCATATTGATGAAAATAATTTCGCGCCAAAGCAATCATATCTTCGTTACGTTCAATGGTAGTTACATGTATATCATTTGCTACTGAAGAAAATTGCATTGAACTATAGCCAATAGCAGCACCAATTTCTAGAATGTTTTTGGTATGATTCATTCTTATTAATTGTTTAATCATATCTAAAGTTAATTTATCTACAATAGGAACTTGATTGTCTTCTGCATAAGGTCTTAAATTCTCTATGTTTGTATCTAACTTTTGATGCAATTGAGTTAAATAGTTTTGGTTCAAATCCATTTTGAAATAACTTCCTTTATTATAAAAACTAAAAAGATTTGTAGACATAAAATAAATCAGTCCAAAATTGATTATCATTTTAATCAATATAAATGACTGATTTCTATAATGGTGCTTCTATTTCTTTCATATTAGAAGTGAATGATCGTTTCATAGAAATTAACTTTACATATTTTACCATAAATTATTAATAAATATAAGTGCGAAATATGTGATTCAATTTATTTTAGTATGTTATTAAAGTAATTATAGTTTGCGTTTTTAAGTTCGATATTACTAACTCAATTAAATAACAATAAATTAACTCATTTTTAATCAAAAAAGCTCTAAGATGTATACTAAAAACTTACATCTTAGAGCTATGAGTTTTAAACAATTAAAGCTTACATATTAATAATGAGATACTATTCATTAATCTCAGTATTTACAACCTCTTCAATCATATCCCATTCTTCATCTGTTTCGATAGGTACTAATTTACCACCATCTCCAGATTCATCAGGTTCATTAATCATAGGTACGAGTTCAATCATATCATCTTCATCAGATTGAGCACCTTCTTCGGCTAATACAACATATTCCTTTTTGAATTCAGGATGGTAAAATTCTAACATTTTACGATATAAAACTTCATTGCCGTCTTCATCGAATAAAGTTAATAATTCTTCTTCGTTATTAATGCTTAAATCTGATTCATGATTTTGTTCGTGGTTATGTTCTGTCATTTTTATATCTCCTTTATTGGATAGAGTCTAAATAGCCTTGTAATATAAACACAGCTGCCATTTTATCTATAACTTTCTTTCTCTTTTGCCTAGAAACATCTGCTTCTAGTAATGAACGTTCAGCAGCCATCGTACTTAATCGTTCATCCCACATTATAATTTCTATGGAAGGCAAGGCTTCTTGAAGTTTCTCTTTGTATTGTAACGAAGCCTCTCCTCGAAATCCAATAGAATTGTTCATATTTTTAGGTAATCCTATAACTACAGTACCGACTTGATTTTTTTTAATAATATCGACTAATTCTTCTATGCCTAATTCGTTTTGTTCTTCGTTGATACGGAGTGTGTCTAAACCTTGGGCAGTCCATCCCATTAGGTCACTTATAGCAATGCCAACAGTTTTGCTTCCTACGTCTAAACCTATAATTTTATGTTGTAACATTTTAATGGTCAGACTCTTTTAAATAATAAGAAACAAGTTCTTCCATAATCACATCTCTATCAATATGACGAATTTGATTTCTCGCTTCATTTTGGCGAGGAATATAGGCAGGATCACCAGAGAGTAAATAACCTACAATTTGATTTACTGCGTTATACCCTCTTTCTTCTAATGTACGGTGCACATTGTTAAGTACTGATTTGACATCTTCTTTTGGAATCTCTTCATAGTCAAATTTCATCGTTTTATCAAAGTTTTCCATATGTGACACTCCTTTTAATGCATATTATTATTCAAGTTAATTCTACAATATTATGAAATTAAGTTATAGATTTTTAATGTAATCTTTAATGAAGTGTAATGCTTCTGTTATGTTTTCAGGTTGTGTGCCGCCACCTTGAGCCATATCCGGACGACCACCGCCTTTACCACCTACGATAGGTGCCATGTTTTTTATAATGTCTCCTGCTTTAACTTGATCTGTAAGTGATTTAGGAACAGTAGCTATTATGGAAACTTTACCATCAACATTACTTGCTAACACAATAATCGTGTCTTGTAACTTAGATTTAAAATCATCCATCGTTGAGCGTATCGCTTTAGTGTTTGGAACTTCAACTTCAGTTGCTAATACTTTCAAGTCATTGATAACTTCAACTTGGTCTTCAACATTTCCCATTTTAAGAGAGGTGATTTCTTTGTTACGTTGTTCTAATTGTTTAAGTAATGATTTTTCTTCTTCTTGTAACTGAGTTACTTTACCAACTACTTGTTCATCTGATTTGACTTTAACATGATTTTTAATGGTATTAAATTTAGACTGAATATCTTCGAGATAAAGGAAAGCAGATTTTCCTGTTAACGCTTCGATACGTCTAACTCCTGCACCAGTACCAGATTCACTTACAATTTTAAATAAACCAATTTCTGCAGTATTACTTACATGAATACCACCACATAATTCGATAGACAATGGAGCCATATTTACTACTCGAACAATATCACCATATTTTTCACCGAAGAGAGCCATTGCCCCCATAGATTTGGCTTCATCTATACCCATTTCTTGAATACGAACATCAATGCCTCTCCATATTTCTTCATTCACTCTTCGTTCAACTTGATCTAATTCTTCTTGCGTCATTGGGCCGAAGTGCGAGAAGTCAAAACGTAATCGATCTGCTTCTACTAATGAACCTGCTTGGTTTACGTGATCACCTAATACTTCTTTTAAAGCAGCATGTAATAAATGCGTAGCACTATGATTCTTTTGAATTGCACGACGGTCTTCTTTATTAACACTAGCATCCACTTCTGCTCCAACTGTAGCTTGTCCATATTGCACAATACCTTTGTGTAGATTCTGACCATTTGGTGCTTTCGTCACTTCAGATACTGCAATTTCAAATTTATCATTTCCAATTGTACCTTCGTCTGCTACTTGGCCACCACTGACAGCATAAAATGGCGTAGCTTTTAGTGTGAAATAAACAGTCTCTCCAGCTTCCACTGACTCGACTTCTTCACCATTGTATATTAAATGCGTGATTATAGATTGGTAATCAGTTGTTTCATATCCAACAAATGTACTATCATCAGTAATATTTTTTAGCACTTCACTTTGTATTTGCATAGATTGAGAGCTTTGACGTGCTTGTCTAGCACGGTCTCTTTGCTGTTGCATTTCATTTTCAAAAGTAGTCATATCAACTGATAAACCTTCTTGAGTTGCTAATTCTTCGGTTAATTCTACAGGGAAACCATAAGTATCATACAGTTTAAATGCATCTTCCCCTTTAATTTCATGATTGTCTTTTTTAGCTTTTTCAATTAACTGATTTAGAATTGATAAGCCTTCCTCGAGTGTCTCATGGAATCGTTCTTCTTCTGACTTAGTCACTCGTTTAATAAAATCGGCTTTTTCTTTAACATTTGGATAATATGGTTCCATAATTTCAGCAACAATATCCACAAGTTTAAACATAAATGGTTCATTAATACCTAGTGATTGACTAAATCTAACTGCACGACGTAATAAACGACGTAGGACATATCCACGTCCTTCATTTGCAGGTAATGCACCATCAGCAATAGCAAACGCAATGGTTCTAATATGATCTGCAATAACTTTAAATGCTACGTCTTGCTCTTCAACTTCTAAATATTTCTTTCCTGAAACATTTTCAACTTCATTTATAATAGGCATAAATAAATCTGTTTCATAATTTGTTCTGACATTTTGCGAGATTGAAGCCATACGCTCTAATCCCATGCCAGTATCAATATTTTTATTAGGAAGTGGTGTATACGTATTGTCTTTATTATGATTAAATTCACTAAATACTAAATTCCATACTTCTAAATATCTTTCATTTTCTCCGCCAGGATACATTTCTTCAGCAGGATCATTCTGACCATATTCGTCACCACGATCATAGAAAATTTCTGTATTAGGTCCCGATGGCCCTTCGCCAATATCCCAGAAGTTACCTTCGATTCGAATAATACGAGTTTCATCTAAACCAATATCTTCATTCCAAATTTTATAAGCACCCGTATCTTCTGGATGAATTGTTACATATAATTTTTCTGGTTCCATACCCATCCATTTCTCACTAGTTAAGAATTCCCAAGCGAATTCAATTGCTTCTTGTTTAAAATAATCTCCAATTGAGAAATTTCCAAGCATTTCAAAAAATGTAAGATGTCTCGCTGTAAAGCCAACATTTTCAATATCATTAGTACGAATGGCTTTTTGTGAGTTTACAATTCTTGGCTTTCTTGGCGTCTCGCGACCATCAAAGTATTTTTTTAGTGTTGCTACACCTGAGTTAATCCATAGTAATGAATCATCATCAATAGGTACAAGTGGTGCAGAAGGTTCAATCATATGACCTTTTTCAACGAAGAAATCTAAATATTTTTGTCTAATTTCACTAGCTTTTAAATTTTTCATCTATAGAACACTCCCTTGGGAAATAAGTATTTAATAAAGAAATACGAATTTTAACTTAATGATAATCACACGAAAAATAAAAAACGTTCATCCACAAAGGGACGAACGTTATCGCGGTACCACCCTAGTTATAAGAAAAATAATAGTAGCTATAAAAGAAACTATTTATAACTTAATTAAATTTCTTACCACTTAAAATTACGTATTCTCTATGACATAAAGTAGCGTTCGGTAACATTGATTGCACTTTACACCAGCCAGTACATCTCTAAAATCAACATGTTACTTACTCATCTTTATGTGAACTTAAGTTTATTTTATTTATTTTAATGACGAATGTCAATGCTCGGCAAAATCGTAAGGCGTCATTTCTCCCATATTAATCATAGGATCAATTTTAAATATAGTGGTTTCACTAAGAACAATGTCATTTTGTGGTGCGTCAGTTGTTGCGCTCTCTTCTTCAGTTTGTGTAGTATCATGTTTTTCAGTGCTATTTACAGATGAATGACCTGAACTACCTATAACTTCTTGCTCATCACCAAAATAAGATTTTAATAAGTGATTCAACTGAGTTAAACGTTCTTGGCCTTTTGTCTTCAGTCCTATATCAAATGCTTGGGGATCCCCAAGTAAAACAAGTGATTGCTTAGCACGGGTCAGACCCGTATAAAGGATAGGTCTTTGTAACATACGAAAGTATTGTTTAACTATAGGCATAATAACAATTGGAAATTCTGACCCTTGAGATTTATGAATAGATGTACAATAAGCATGAGTAAGTTCAAGTAAGTCTTGTCGAGTAAAGGTAATTTCATTTCCTTCAAAATCTACTACTATTACATCTTTATTAAGAGCATTTTCTTTAGCCCAAAATATGCCTACAATTACACCAATATCACCATTAAATATATTGTCATTAGGTCTATTGACCAACTGAAGTACTTTATCTCCTTTACGAAATACAACATCTCCGAATTCAATTTCACGACTATCTTTTTCCTTTGGATTTAAAATAGATTGTAATACTTGATTGAGACGTTTTATTCCTGCATTACCTTTATACATAGGAGCAAGGACTTGAATATCACTCATATTATACCCTTTACTCACTGCACTTTTAACAACTTTATCTACTACATCAGGTATTTGGTCTGAAGTACAGTTAATGAAACTGCGATCGTGAAAACGTTGAGTTATATCTATGGGTTCGCCTACTTTCATACGATGTGCTAAATCAACAATACTTGAGCCATCCTGTTGGCGATACACTTCCGTAAGATTAACACGCGGAATTCTTTTAGAATCAATGAGGTCTTTAAACACTTGACCCGGTCCAACTGAAGGGAGTTGGTCTTCATCTCCTACAAATACAATTTGAGCATCTAATGGAACAGCACTTAAAAATTGATGAAATAACCATGTATCTACCATAGACATTTCATCTATAATGATAAGCCGTGCATTAATTTCATTATTTAAAATATCTTCAGGTTGTGTTTCTTGATTCCAACCTATTAAACGGTGAATTGTCATTGCTTCTAATCCAGTAGATTCCTGAAGTCTTTTAGATGCGCGTCCAGTTGGTGCAGCAAGTACAACTGGATAATCATCCTCGTTGTAATCATCATAATCTAATGATAATCCATGTATTTCTGCATAAAGCTCTACGATGCCTTTAATGACAGTAGTTTTACCAGTACCGGGACCACCAGTAAGAAGCATCACTTTTGAATTGATTGCCGTCTCTAAAGCTTCTTTCTGTGAAGTTGCATAATTTACTTGATTTAGTGACTCAATTTCACCAATATGCATTTGTAAATCTGATTGTTCGATTTCTTTTAACTTTTTATTATTAGTTTGAATACGATAAAGATTTTGAACACTCTTTAATTCCGAATAATACAAACTTGGAATTGAAACTTGTTCTTCGCTTTGAATCAATTTTTTCTCTTCAGAGAGTTGCTCAATCTTTTGCTCTAGCATTTTAGTAGAAATTACAACTTCAGAGCTATCGTTAAGCATAGTTTGCGTTGATTCAATCACATATGAATTAGGCAAATATGTATGTCCTTGTTTGATACATTCTTCTTCAAGTGTATAAAGCAATCCTGCTTTCAAACGCTCTTCAGAATCTGCTGCAATACCAATGTTTCGCGCTAATTGATCAGCTTTATTAAAACCTATTCCTTTAATATCATAAACGAGTTGATAAGGATTTTCGTCTAGTATTTTCAATGTATCTCCCATATAAAACTGATAAATTGCCATTGAAAGTTTAGGACCAAATCCTAAATCATGTAACCGAATCATTATTTTTTCTGATTCTTGATTCGAACTTATTTGTTCTGCAATCTGCTTTTGCTTTTTCTTAGGTAAACTAGGGACTTTTTCTAACACTTCAGGATTATTTAATATATCATTGATTGCATTCTCGCCTAATGCATTAACAATATTTTGAGCAGTTTTCTTTCCTATTCCTTTAAATAAATCACTAGATAAATAACTAATAATTGCATCTTTGGTTTGTGGAAGTTCCTTTTCAAAAGTTTCAGCTTTTAATTGTTTACCATAACGTGGGTGGTCGACAATTTGCCCTTTAAACGTATAGACGTCTCCTTCAACTACATTTGGAAGAAACCCTACAACAGTTGGCATGCTATCAAAGGACTCATTCGTTTCAATCGTGTCTACTTTAAGAACTGTATAGAAATTATCATTATTTTGAAATAATATAGCATCTACAGTACCTTTGATCATTGATTTATCAAAAAGTGTAGGGTCAGACATGTTACTCCTCCTCTTTCATCGTCTTAAACGTTTTTAAAGCGTGTTGACTTAATAAATGCTGTTCATCAATAGAAACTGCTTGTTCAAAATAAGCAATAGCTTCATCAACATCTTCTTTTTTCATATAGCTTGCTAGGCCGAGATTATATATAGCATCTACATGTTTAGGGTCAATTTTTAATACGTGATTTAACTGATTAATGGCTTGTTCAAACATTTCGAGCTGGCATAAGACAAGTCCATATTGAAATTGAATCTCAACATCATCGTTATCGTCTTTTTCAGCTGCAGTCATCAAGAATGGTAATGCTTCTTTAAAAGCTTCTAATTGGTTAAATGACATTCCAATCATATAATTACAATCTACAGTAGCTACATTGTTTTTTAATGCCTTTTGATATAATTTAATTGCTTCTTTAAAGCGAACTTGATTATAGTAAACATTCGCTAAATTATAATATACAGCACCATTAGACGGATCAATAGTAATCGCTTTTTGGAAGAAACGCTCGGCTTTTTCTATTTCTCCTGCATCAGATAACACAATTCCTGCATTAATGTAGTTTTCAACTGCATTAGGATTTTCTTCAATATTTTCGAAAAGCGCTTTTAAAGCATCTTCGAACTTACCATCTTTAATATATTGATAAATCTGATTCTGTTCATGCATCATTCGTACCTCGTTTCTAAATAATTATAACATGTTAAAAAAATAAAAACCGTTAACCCAAAGATAGTCATCTTATGAATTAACGGTATTCAAGTTCACGGTTTAAACTACGTAACTAAGTTGACCTTCATTTTTGTATACATCATCTATAGTAGCTCCACCTAAGCAGACTTCTTCATTGTAAAAGACAACCGCTTGTCCAGGAGTAATTGCGCGTACAGGTTGGTCGAAAGTTACACGAATTGAAGATTCATCCTCTTTTTTAACGAATACTTTTGTATCTTTCTGACGATAACGGAATTTCGCAGTACATTCGAAACCATGCTCTAAGTCAATTTCATTTTCATTAACAAATGAGAAATCTGAAGCGATTAAGTAATCACTATATAAAGCATCATGATGGAAGCCTTGCTCAACATATAAAAAATTGTCATCTAAGTTTTTACCTACAACAAACCATGGATCTCCATCTCCACCTATTCCTAAGCCATGACGTTGTCCAATTGTATAATACATTAAACCGCTATGTTGTCCCATTTTTTTACCATCTAATGTTACCATGTCACCTGATTGTGCTGGTAAATATTGCGATAAAAATTCCTTGAAGTTTCTTTCACCAATGAAACAGATTCCTGTAGAATCTTTTTTCTTGGCTGTAGCTAAATCTTGTTCTTCTGCGATTCGTCTAACTTCACTTTTTTCAATGTCACCAATTGGGAACATAACTTTAGAAAGTTGTTCTTGTGATAGTTGGTTTAAAAAGTAAGTTTGATCTTTATTATTATCTACACCGCGTAACATTTCTACATGCCCATCCTCGTGTCGACGTATACGAGCATAATGTCCAGTTGCGACATAGTCAGCACCTAATTTCAAAGCATGCTCTAAGAATGCTTTGAATTTAATTTCTTTATTACACATTACATCAGGATTTGGTGTGCGTCCTTTTTTATATTCATCTAAAAAGTAAGTAAATACTTTGTCCCAATATTCTTCTTCAAAGTTAACTGCGTAATATGGTATACCAATTTGGTTACATACTGCAATGACATCATTGTAATCTTCTGTGGCGGTACATACACCATTTTCATCAGTGTCATCCCAGTTCTTCATAAAAATACCTATAACGTCATAACCTTGCTCTTTTAATAGGTGTGCAGTTACTGAACTATCAACACCTCCAGACATACCAACGACTACGCGTATATCTTTATTTGACACTATGATTCCTCCTTAAATTTATGATAAATTTTATGAATTTCGGCTACTATATATTTAATTTGTTGTTCGTTCATTTGTTCATTAAAGCTAAATCTAACAGAATGTTTTGCACGTTCTTCATCTTCAAACATTGCTGCTAAAACATGTGACGGTGTTGTAGAACCTGCTGTGCAAGCTGACCCAGATGATACGTATACATTAGAGAGGTCTAGTAGAGTTAACATTGTTTCAACATCAATAAATGGGAAATAAAGATTTAAAATATGACCTGTTGAGTCTGTCATAGAACCATTAAGTTCGAACGGGATCACACGTTCTTGCAAACTAACTAAGAATAATTCTTTTAAATTCATTAAATGAACATTATTTGCGTCACGATGTTGAACTGCTAATTCCAAAGCTTTAGTAAGTCCAACTATTTGAGGAACATTCTCAGTACCAGCTCGACGTTTCGTTTCTTGTTCCCCACCTAGCTGATTAAATTCAAGCGGAGTATGGTCCTTTACTAAGAGTATACCAGCTCCTTTAGGGCCCCCAAATTTATGTCCAGTTACACTCATAGTATCAATTTTGAAATCATGAAAGTCAATTTCTAAATGACCAATAGCTTGTACAGCGTCAACATGGAATAACGCATTAGTTTCAGCAATAATGTCCTCAATGTCATACATATTTTGAACAGTACCAACTTCATTATTAACAAACATAATTGATACAAGAATTGTTTTATCTGTGATTGTTTCACGTAATTGATCTAAATCAACCGCTCCAGTATCATCTACATCTAAATATGTTACGTCATAGCCTTCTCGTTCAAGTTGCTCAAATACATGTAAAACGGAATGATGTTCAATTTTAGAAGTAATAATATGATTTCCTAATTGTTCATTCGCTTTTACTAATCCTTTGATTGCAGTATTATTAGATTCCGTAGCACCACTTGTAAATATCACTTCATGAGGTTTTGCACCTAATAGTTGTGCAACTTTTCGGCGTGATTGATCTAAATATTTACGTGCATCTCTACCTATTGAGTGAATAGAAGATGGATTACCATAATGTTCTTTATAGATTTCCATCATTGCATCAACGACTTCTGTTTTTACTGGTGTGGTCGCGGCATAATCTGCATAAACTTCCATGTGTGGACACTCCTCGTCATGTTATCAATGTTCCTATAATAGCACCAATACTTGCTTTTTTCTACCTTTCTGTTTATGGAAAGAATTTTTATTTCTATAATATTTTAACATCTTAAATAGTAATTTTTCGATGATTAATCTTTAATGAAACTCATTTTCCAAAAAGATGAAACCTTTCTATGCATGAGCATATAAATGTTGCATTCAATATTCAGTTGTTATACTTCAACTATTAAATTGTCATGAAAGGAAGCTATAAAATGAAAGATATTAAATTATCAGCATTAAATCTTGTACCTATTAGAGAAGGTCAAGACGATAAAGACGCTATTAATGACATGGTTAAATTAGCTCAAGGTTTAGATGAATTAGGTTACGAACGTTATTGGATAGCTGAACATCACAACGCTCCAAATTTAGTTAGTTCTGCTACGGCATTACTTATTCAACATACTTTAGAACATACGGAAAGAATTAAAGTAGGTTCAGGTGGAATTATGTTACCTAATCACGCACCACTTATAGTGGCCGAACAATTTGGCACGATGGAAACACTTTTCCCACATCGCGTTGATTTAGGTTTAGGTCGCGCGCCTGGTACAGATATGATGACTGCTAGTGCATTAAGACGTGACCAACATAATGGTGTATACCAATTTCCTGAAGAAGTCGAACAACTAGAGAAATACTTCGGACCGGGGAATCAACAAGCATATGTAAGAGCTTACCCTGCTGTAGGTAAAAATGTTCCTCTATATATACTAGGCTCTTCTACTGATTCTGCTCATGTGGCTGCTAGAAGAGGATTGCCATATGTATTTGCCGGACATTTTGCGCCTCAACAAATGAAAGAAGCTATTCAAATATATAAAGAGTTATTTGAACCTTCTGATGTGTTAAGCGAACCTTATGTCATTGTATGTTTAAATGTGATTGTTTCAGATACAGATACGCATGCAGAATATTTAGCAAGCACAATGGCTCAAGTAATGGTAAGTATTACAAGAGGCAGAATGCAACCTGTTCAACCACCAACTGATGATTTAAAAGGATTACTTACTCCGAGAGAATATGAACTAGCTAAACAACGTTTCAGTGGCTCTTTAATTGGCTCAGAGGATTCTGTTAAGCGTCAACTTGAAGGCTTTATAAAGGAATATGGAGAAATTGATGAGCTAATGGCAATAAGTTACATTTATGACCAAGATAAACAACTTGAATCTTATCAAAGATTACAAAAAGTAATTCAGTCATAATATAAAATAAAGGGAGGGCGTCTGCCCTCCCTTTATAACTGTATGGTTAAGACTTATTTGTCGTCTTTGTCTTTTTTGTCGTCGTCTCCGCCACCAGTGTATTCGTTAATTTTATCTTTTGCTTTGTTAACTTGTTCGTTATCGCTATCCTTGAATTTTTCTGCTGCTTCTTTTGCTTTATCCATGAAACTCATAAATAATAGCTCCTTTCGAATTTGAAAAATTATTTTTTGCTTATTAATAAGGTCACTTGCTTTATCTTTGACATTTACAACGAATTCATTCGTTTCGCCATAAGCACTATTTTACGGACCTTCACTTTCAAGTTCTTGGTTGATGGTAGCATTTCCAATTGACTATTTGACGTTAGCTTAAGTTTATTTAAACTTAATTTCGTCTGCCATACTTACTACCTCTTCGATGTATTAATTGTTATACCACTTGAAAATGAGGATAAACATTATTAATTAAATTTTTCTATAAAAATTTAGGATTTATGCGATTAATGAGTATATTTCTAACTTAAATAGATTACTAAAATGTTAAATATAGAACATATAGCCATCTAAATCTTCATTGGTTTCTTTATAATCAGCAAGATATTTTAAAGTTGTGTTATCTAACACATCTCGAACTGAATCTCTCATTCTCAACCATAATTGTTTCTGTGCAGGTGGTTCAGATTCAATACTTTCTACAAACGTAATCGGACCTTCAAGTAAGCGAATAATATCGCCTGCTGTGATTTCATCAGCTGGTACTCTAAGTTGATAACCACCTTTAGCACCACGCACACTTCGAATTAATCCAGCATTTCTTAAAGGGCCGACTAATTGTTCAAGATATAAATCACTTAGTTTATTTTCTTCAGCAATAGACTTTAAAGATACACAACCTTGACCTTCTCTTTTAGCAAGAGAAATCATCAATGTTAATCCGTATCTCCCTTTTGTTGATATTTTCATTGTATAACCTCACTTAATTCGAATTATATATTCCCATTCTATCATTTTTTACGTTAAGATAATATTAGAAAGGTGTGACAAATGTGAGTACAGAACCTCTAGCGTCTCGAATGAGGCCTATGAATATAGATGAGATTATATCACAACAGCATCTCGTTGGTCCTAAAGGTATTATTAGAAGAATGGTTGAGACTAAACGACTTTCTTCCATGATATTTTATGGACCTCCAGGTATTGGTAAAACGAGTATTGCCAAAGCCATTTCTGGAAGTACGCAGTTTAAATTTAGACAATTAAATGCTGTAACAAATACTAAAAAGGATATGCAAATGGTTGTTGAAGAAGCCAAAATGTCTGGCCAAGTCATCTTGCTACTTGATGAGATACACCGTTTGGATAAAGCAAAGCAAGACTTTCTTTTGCCTCATTTAGAAAATGGCAAAATTGTCTTGATAGGAGCCACAACGTCTAATCCATATCATGCAATTAACCCAGCTATCCGTTCTAGAGCTCAAATTTTTGAACTTTATCCTTTAGATGACCATGATGTAAGAATTGCACTTGATCGTGCAATTGAGGATAGTGATAGAGGTCTTAAAAGTTATCATCCCATTGTAGACGAAGATGCTATGGAGTACTTTTCCACTCAAAGCCAAGGTGATGTAAGAAGTGCCCTAAATGCTTTAGAGTTAGCAGTTCTAAGTGCAGAGGTAGTTGAAAACCAACGTCACATTACATTAGATGATGCTAAAGATTGTTTACAAAAAGGTGCTTTTGTGAGCGATAAAGATGGGGATATGCACTATGATGTAATGAGTGCTTTTCAGAAATCAATTCGAGGTAGTGACGTTAATGCAGCATTACATTATTTAGCACGACTTATTGAAGCTGGCGACTTACCTACCATTGTAAGGCGTTTATTAGTCATTAGTTACGAAGATGTTGGCCTAGCTTCACCCTCTGCGGGGCAACGAACATTAGCGGCAATTCAGTCAGCTGAACGTCTTGGATTTCCTGAAGCTAGAATTCCACTTAGCCAAGCTGTGATAGAACTGTGTTTATCACCTAAATCTAATTCAGGAATCACAGCTATAGATAGTGCTTTGAGTGATATCAGAAAAGGTTTAGTAGGACAAATACCAGACTATTTAAAAGATGGTCATTACTCTGGCGCTAAAGACTTAGGAAGAGCAATTGGCTATAAATATCCTCACAATTATGAAAATGGTCACGTCGTGCAACAATATTTACCAGACAAACTTAAAAATAGAATTTACTATGAACCTAAAACAACGTCTAAGAGTGAGCAACAATTTAAAGATGTTTATGAAAATTTATTAAACAAAAAATAAAAGTTAGCTATATTCCAATAATAAGATAGTTGAATAGTAGTTATATGCAACTTCTGTTCAATCTATCCTATGGAATATAAGCTAACTTTTTTGAGGTTACTGACCTTTATCTTTAATACGTCTAACTGGAATATCTTTTAAAATATCATTAATAACATAGCTTGCACATATGAGTCCTACCACACTTGGTACAAAGGCGTTAGATGAAGGTGGCATTTGACCTTTACGATTAATCGCATTTTTATCGCCAACAGTTTCTTTTACATCCTCACGAATCACAATTGGACTTTCATCAGAGAATACGACTTTGACTCCTTTTCTAATGCCTTGTCTTTTTAATCTATTTCTAATCACCTTGGCCATTGGATCTGTATGCGTTTTAGAAATATCTGCAATTTCAAAACGTGTAGGATCCGTTTTATTTGCTGCACCCATACTTGAAATCATATCAATTCCACGCTCTAGACATTCTTTCATAAGGTGTACTTTATAAATAATGGTATCACTCGCATCAATAAAGTAGTCTATATGATAATTATTAAAAATTTGTTCATATGTTTCTTCTGTATAAAACATATGAAGCGACGTTACTTTACAATCTGGATTAATCAATTTAATTCGCTCTTCCATAAGCGTGACCTTACTTTGACCTATCGTAGATGTTAATGCATGAATTTGTCTATTAACGTTTGTAATATCAACATCATCTTTGTCAATAAGTATAATATGACCAATATTTGTTCTAGCAAGTGCTTCTGCAGCGAAAGATCCGACTCCTCCGATACCAAGAACTGCTACAGTTTTATTTTTTAATAAATCTAAGCCTTCTTGACCAATTGCCAATTCATTTCTGGAAAATTGATGTTTCATTCTGTACTCCTTTATCAAACTAAACCTTAATTAGCTTTTCATTTATGTATGTATATTCATCATTGTAAAAATTCACATAAAAATACGCAAGACCGAAGTCTTGCGTATCGATAGAGTCCGTAGGTGCCGTAGTTGTAAATAGCTTGATCATTCGGCCTGCTATATACAGGTGGGTGCCCTGTTTCTCGTTTTGCAAGTCCTCCTATAGAGGCGTGTGCGCTGCGAGAAAACCTATTGGGCTCCCTGATCAAAGAGTGTTAGGCCCAAATAAAAAGCAAACTTACGTACACCACAGATGACTATCTTATGAAATAATCTTACCACAAATTCGAATTTAAAGAAATTTTTAAACTCAAAGTATCAACTTTTTTATGTCTAAATTTTTAACTTTAGTAAGCGGTATTGAGTTTTCATCTAGGTCCACATTGCTCGTGGGATTTCTTTTTGAAATCCTTTATGTTGGGGCCCCTTTGTCCCGACTTGCATTGCTCGAGGGATTTCTTATCGAAATCCTTTGTGTCGGGAGCCTAACCCCAACTTGCATTGCTCGTAGAATTTCTTTTTGAAATTCTTTATGTTGGGGCCCCTAGTGTCTGATTCGTAGTGAGAGTTCTTCTAGTTGTTTGTCTGATACTTCTCCTGGTGCGTCTGTTAATAGGCATGTTGCTGATGCTGTTTTAGGGAATGCGATTGTATCTCTTAGGTTTGTTCTGTTAGTGAGTAACATCACTAGTCTGTCTAATCCTAATGCTATACCGCCGTGTGGAGGTGCACCGTATTTAAATGCATCAAGTAAGAAGCCGAATTGTTCTTTTGCTTGTTCAGTAGAGAACCCTAAAACTTCGAACATTTTTTGTTGTAATTCACCATCATGTATTCTTATTGATCCCCCACCAAGCTCATAACCATTTAATACGATATCGTATGCGTTTGCTTGAACATTTTCAGGTTCAGAATCTAGTTTAGAAATATCTTCTTGTTTAGGAGATGTGAATGGATGATGTGCAGCAACATAACGTTTAGCATCTTCATCATATTCAAGTAATGGCCAATCAGTTACCCATAAGAAGTTTAATTTAGACTCGTCGATTAATCCTAATTCTTTGGCCAATTTAATACGTAATGCTCCTAAACTTTGAGCAACCACACTAGGTTTATCGGCTACAAACATAACTAAATCACCAGGTTTAGCTCCAGTCAATGTTTTTAATGTTTCTACATTAGCATCTTCAAAGAATCTAGCGATTGGGCCACTTAAGCCATCTTCGACTACTTTAACCCAAGCTAATCCTTTAGCACCGTAAATATTTACAAATTCAGTTAATGAATCCATATCTTTACGTGTATATTGATCCGCAGCACCTTCAGCAACAATTGCTTTAATTTCGCCTTCATTTTCAACAGTATCTTTAAAGACTTTGAAATCCATGTCTTTACCTAATTGAGATACATTAATGAGTTCCATATCAAAGCGTGTATCAGGTTTATCTGAACCATATCGGTCCATAGCTTCAGCGTATGTCATACGTGGGAACGGTCCCTCTACATCGATACCTTTAACATCTTTAACAACTTTACGTAACATCTCTTCGCCCATTGAAATAACGTCTTCTTGATCAACAAAACTCATTTCAATATCTACTTGCGTAAACTCAGGTTGACGGTCTGCACGTAAATCTTCATCACGGAAACACTTAACGATTTGATAATATTTATCAAAACCACTTATCATTAATAATTGTTTAAACAGCTGAGGTGATTGAGGTAAAGCGTAAAATTCACCTTCATGAACACGTGAAGGTACTAAATAGTCACGAGCACCTTCTGGTGTAGATTTAGTTAATACTGGCGTTTCTATATCGAAGAAGCCATTATCATCTAAATATTGACGAATTGAACGTGTTGTTTGATGTCTCATTTTGAAAGTTTGAGCTAATTCTTGTCTACGTAAATCTAAATATCTATATTTTAAGCGGATGTTCTCGTCTACATTGACGTTTTCTTCGTTAATTGCAAACGGAGGCGTTTCTGACTTATTAATAATCTCTATATTTGAAACTTGAACTTCTACTTGACCTGTTTTAATTTTAGGATTAATTGTTTCTGGGTCACGTTTAGTAACAACACCTTGTACTTCTACAACATACTCAGAACGTACTGTTTCAGCTACTTTTAAGGCCTCTTCTGAAAAGTCCGGATTGAAAACGATTTGAACAATACCTTCACGATCTCTTAAATCTACGAAAATTAATCCTCCGAGATCACGGCGATTGTGTACCCATCCTTTTAAAGTTACCTTTTCATCTAATAAATCTTCTGTGACTAAACCACAATATGTTGTTCTCTTACTCAAAGTTATACTCCCTTTCTACTTTTTAAAATAATTAATTAACTGATCAAGTTGTATATTTTCTGACTCGCCTGTAGTCATATTTTTAATTGCAATGGAATTATTCTCAAGTTCTTGATCGCCAATGACAATTGTATATTTTGCATTTAATCTATCGGCTTGTTTCATTTGTCCTTTAATTTTTCTATTGAGATAATCTTTATCAGCTTTCACACCATTTTTTCGTAAGTCATTTAAAAGCTTCACTGCATAACGATCAGCTTCCTCACCCATCGTTACGATAAATAAATCAAAGTTTTCTTCAATATCTAACTCAATACCTTCTTCTTCTAGTGCAAGTAAGAGTCTTTCAATACTTAAAGCAAATCCAATACCAGTTTCACTTGGTCCATCTAATAACTGTAGTAAACCATTATAACGACCGCCACCGCATAATGTAGTGATAGCTCCATCATAGTTTGGATTATCCATCATAAGTTCAAATGCTGTGTGAGTATAATAATCCAGGCCTCTTACTAGATTTGGGTCTTCTACGTAAGGAATATTTAAGTCATCTAAATGATGTTTTACTTGTTCATAGTATGCTTTAGAATCGTCATTAAGATAATCTGTTATACGAGGTGCGGTTTTGATTGCTTCTTTGTCTCTGTCAATTTTACAATCTAAAATACGCATCGGATTTGTGTGCAAACGAGATTGGCAGTCTGAACAAAACGTATCAATAACAGGTTCAAAATGATTAACAAGCGCTTCGTTATATTCTTTTCGTGATTCACTATCACCGATACTATTAATAACGAGTTTAAGATGTTTTAAACCAAAAGATTCGTAAATGTGCATTACCATAGCTAAAACTTCAGCATCTATACTCGGATTTTCAGCACCAATCGCCTCTACACCAAATTGATTAAATTGACGATAACGTCCTTTTTGTTTACGTTCATATCTGAACATAGGACCGTTATAATATAATTTAACAGGTTGATTAGGATTACCTTGCATTTTATGTTCTATATAAGAACGAACAACCGCTGCAGTACCTTCAGGTCGTAAAGTTAAACTACGATCTCCTTTGTCTTTAAAGGTATACATCTCTTTTTGAACTACATCGGTAGAATCGCCAACACCTCTTGCGAATAGTTCAGTACTTTCAAATATAGGTGTGCGAATTTCTTTATAATTATATAATTCCATGAGTTCATCTAATTTATTCTCAATGTGGCGCCATTTGATTGAATCTTCAGGTAAGATATCTTGTGTGCCTCTTGGAATCTTGATCATATCATTGTCTCCTTTGTCGTTAGTTTCAGAATAGGTCATCATGACGACTAAGGTGATGATTATCCCCAATTAAGAAAATAAAAAGTCCCTTGTATAGTTTAAAACTATACAAGGGACGTAATAACCGTGTTGCCACCCTAATTGATCAGTCTCTTAATAAGAGCTTGACCCACTCAATACGCTTAACGTGCGTAAGCCGACATTAGTTTCCTAAAGTACCTCTTCTTGTGTTCAAGAATTAAACTACTCAGTACAATCTTACAGCCTAGGATTGTATTTCTACGCAATACTTTGCTACCTTTTTCGTTTAATCTTCCAAGAATAATAATGGTTTTATTTATAAAGTTCATTAATTATGATAACGAGTTTTATTTTAATTTGCAAGTTCTATGATGAGAAATATTGTTTAAGACCATCAACTACTGCTTGCTCTACGACATGACGATGTAGTTGGTCTTTAATCATATTTTCATCGGTTGGATTACTAATATATCCGAGTTCTAACAATACAGCTGGCACATCAGTTTGTCGGAGTACTTGATAATTCTGTTGTCGCGCACCTCTATTAGTAAGCAAGGCTTTTTTCTGGATATTAGAATTTAATGTTTGAGCGAGCGATTCTTGATTATCTTGTAACCAATAAACGGTTGCACCGTTAGCATTAGAGGAATCTAAAGAGTCATTATGTATACTGATAAATGCGTCACCTTTTATATTTCTATCATCTAAAGACACATATTTATCTGTGGTGCGAGTCATTTTGACTTTGGCACCTTCTTTTTCAAGTAATTTTTTAAGTTCTTTAGCAGTTTTCAAAGTGTAATTCTTTTCTAAACTTTTAGAGGGGGTGTTACTTGATGCACCCTGGTCACTACCACCATGACCAGGATCAAGTACAATTGTTTTACCTTTAAGAGGATTAGAAGCTTTAGAGTTGTCAGCATGTATATTTAAGTTAGTATGCCAACCGGCAACCCAGCCTTTTTCTGTTCCAGCCCGATTTTGGACTTCTATCCATTTACCTTGTTTATCTACTTTCTTAAAGCTATCACCTTTTTCAATTTTGTAAATGATAGGATAGGCTGCATTAGGACCTGTTCTTAATTCAGCATTTTCAGTGATTGTAATCTGACCAGTATCCTCATCACCTTGATTGAGAAACATAAATAACAAGATAATAAATAGAATGAATGCTATGACTACTACAAGTGTAAGCCAATTTTTTAGGCCATGTCGTGTTAACCAAGCATCTATTTTGTTCATAGAATTTTTCCATCCTGTGATTCATAGATTATAGTAACAGGACCATCGTTGTTAATTTCAACATTCATGTGTGTACCAAATTCGCCTGTTTTAACAGTTAAACCGTATGATTCTAATTCCTCATTAAATCTTTCATAAAGTTGTTTCGCTTCTTCAGGGCTTTTTGAATTTGAAAATCCAGGACGATTACCTTTCTTAACATCTGCATAAAGTGTGAATTGAGATACAGATAAGATTTGTCCATCAACTTGTTGAATATTAAGGTTTAATTTGTTATTTTCATCTTCAAATAATCGAGCGTTAGCAATTTTTTTGGCAACGATTTTGATATCTTCTTCAGTAGAATCTTTGCCTACACCTACTAGTAAACAAAATCCTCTCTCGATTTCATTATCGATAGAATCATTTATTACTCTTGCATGTTTAACTCTTTGTACAATTATCTTCATTTCTTTTGCACCTCTAGTTCCAAACTCTCGATACTGTATATACGTCACCTAGTTGTTTTATCTTTTCAACGACGCGATAAACATCGTTAACATTTTTCACCATCACGCTAATATTTATCACAGCATTTTTGTCTACATCAGAACGACCTGAAACTTTAATTAAACTACCTGCTGTCGAATTAACAGCTTGTAGCACTTCATTAAGTAAACCATTTCTATCGTATGCTGTCACTTCTAAATCAACTTGATAACGTTGAGTTGAATCTTTAGATTTAACCCACTCTACAGAAATCAACCGGTCTGTCTCGTTTTTTATATTTGGACAATCTGTACGGTGAACTTTTATACCGTGACCTTTGGTGATATATCCTACAATATCATCACCAGGTATAGGATTACAACATTTTGACAGTTTGATAAGGACGTTTTCTAATCCTTCAACATATACACCACTGTCAGTAATAATATCTTCTTTAATAGGAACTGATTTTGTAACTTCTTGGGCTTCATTTAAAGCTTTCTGTTTATCTAATATTCGTTGTTTTTCAGTTAGTTTATTAACAATTTGTACGGAAGTTACGCCACCAAATCCTACAGCCGCAAATAAATCCTCGTCGTTTGCAAAATGATACTTATCATTTACAACCTCTAAATTCTTTTCGGTTAAAACATCTTCAACACGGAATCCCTGTTCCTTTATTTCTGCTTCAACCATAAATTTACCTTTTTCAATATTTGAGGAGCGGTCTTGTTTTTTAAAGAAACTTTTAATCTTACTTTTCGCACTTGAAGATTTTACGATTTTCAACCAATCACGACTCGGTCCATATGAGTGTTTACTGGTACGTATTTCAATGATATCACCTGTTTGTAGTACATAATCAATAGGTACAATTTTGCCATTTACTTTTGCACCGATCATTTTATTACCTACTTCACTATGTATGGCATAAGCGAAATCAATAGGCACTGCTCCATATGGCAATTCAATAACGTCACTCGCAGGTGTAAACGCATAAACTTTGTCGCTTTGTAAATCGTATTTTAAAGACTCCATAAATTCTTGAGCATCAGTGGAGGTATGATCTGTTTCAGCTAGTTCTTTTAACCAATTAAGTTTGTTTTGGAAATCTTGAGTTTTCTCATTAACCGTTTTTCCCTCTTTATAAGCCCAGTGAGCCGCTACACCGTGTTCGGCAATTTCATGCATTTCATATGTTCTAATTTGTATCTCGAGTGGATCACCATTAGGACCTACAACTGTAGTATGAAGAGATTGATACATATTTTGTTTTGGCATAGCTATATAATCTTTAAACCTACCCGGCATAGGTTTCCATAATGTATGAACAAGACCTAAAATGGCGTAACAATCATTAATTGAATTAACAATGATACGTATTGCTAATAAATCAAAAATTTGATCAAATTGTTTTTTCTGTTTCATCATTTTACGATAAATACTATAAATATGTTTAGGTCTACCATTAATCTCACCAGAAAGGTTCATTTTTTCCATTTCTGCTTCAATTTTGTTTATCGCATTATCTATATATGCTTCACGTTCACTACGTTTTTTCTTCATTAGATTTACAATACGGAAGTATTGGACGCTATCAATATATCTTAATGCTGTATCTTCTAATTCCCATTTGATTGTGTTAATACCTAAACGATGCGCAAGTGGAGCATATATCTCCAAAGTTTCCTTTGAAATTCTGACTTGTTTCTCTCTAGGCATTGCTTTCAATGTTCTCATATTATGCAGACGGTCTGCTAACTTCACTAAAATAACTCGAACATCTTTAGCGATGGCTATAAATAGTTTTCTATGGTTTTCAGCTTGTTGCTCTTCTTTAGAGCGATATTTAACTTTTTTAAGTTTTGTTACACCATCTACAATACGAGCAACCTCTTCATTGAACATATCTTTAACATCTTCAAATGTATAAGGCGTGTCTTCTATGACATCATGTAGGAAGCCGGCTACGATTGTAGGCCCATCGAGTCTCATCTCAGTTAATATACCTGCAACTTGAATAGGATGCATGATATAAGGTAAGCCATTTTTTCTAAACTGACCCTGATGGGCTTCATAAGCGATATGATAACTTTTAAGTACATATTCATATTCACTTGCCGATAAATATGATTTAGCTTTATGAAGAACCTCATCCGCACTATATGGATATTCGTTGTTCAAATTATGACACCCCACTCAAATTTATTACTATTACATACCTTAGTATTTAAACGCTAAATAAACGAGTTAATTTATTTGCTTTTATAGGTTTTTGATTTTGAAAATTAAAATATAATATATTTGTAAAATTCTGATTATATAAAATCTATGTCCTTATCTATACAATAAGTAATACTTACTTCCACTTTACTATAACTTTTACCCTAACTTAAATAAGGTAGTTCACTTTAATTTAAATAATAGTTCTATGATACTACAATTTTTTAAATAAATAAACGTGGGTAGACTTTAAAGCTTACAATCTATTTATTAAATTTCGCTAAAATAAGGTTACTTTTGCAAATATAAAAAAGCTATATCCTGTATTAAAATTTAAATAATACAAGATATAGCTTTGAACATAACTTTAGTTATTCATCATATGAAATAAGACTCATGACATCATAATCTTTTATCTTTTCAATACCATGTAGATATTTTAATTCGATAATAAATGCAATACCTACAACGATGCCACCTAATTTCTCTACAAGTTTAATTGCCGCTTCAATTGTACCACCCGTAGCGAGTAAATCGTCTGTAATCAACACACGTTGACCTGGTTTAATCGCATCTTTGTGCATAGTTAAAATGTTTGTACCGTACTCTAAACTATATTCGTAACGAATAACCTCTCTAGGTAATTTACCTTCTTTACGCACAGGAGCAAATCCAATCCCCATAGAGTATGCCACTGGACAACCAATAATAAATCCTCTAGCTTCTGGCCCTACTACAACATCAACATCTCTTTCTCTCGCATACTCCACGATTTGATCAGTCGCGTATCCATATGCTTTACCATTATCCATAATTGTAGTTATATCTTTAAAACTTACTCCCGGTTTTGGCCAATCTTGAACTTCTGAGACATATTGTTTTAAATCCATTAAATTTCCTCCTAAATTTTAACTCAATTGAGACTTTATCCATTTTTTAATATTTGAAAAGTCATCGTACAGTAATCTTTTTTCTACTTCTATTCGAGATTGTCTTAATTGGTAAAGACGACTCGTCTCGATATCTTTTTTACTAGAGTGTGAATTTATTTTAATAAGACCATCCTCGTTGTAAATAAAATTAAGCTCATTAAAAACTTTAAGCATAAACTTTAATATTTCTGGCTTAACTTTTAAAAACTCACACAACATCATACCCTCTTTAGCTAAATTTGTTTCTTGTTTGTTAATTAAAGCTTTAAAACATTCTTTAAATAATGCTTTGCTTGGCATACCTTCAAAATAAATTGATTGATCATGTTGTAAAACAAGATAAAGCTGGGAAAATTGTAATTGTTTAAGCGTTTCTTCAATTTCATTCATTGTTGTAGGTAAATCTCTGAGAACTACTTTATCATATTGTGATTCTATAGTTTCACTATAATAATAATGATGCTCATTGGGTTTATCCTTTTTAGGATGAATCACATATGCTGTATTAGAATTATTTTCAGTGAATTGAAGATGCTTACGTTTGCTTCGATAATCTAAGATTTGTATTGTTTCTGTAGCAATATCTTGAATAATTAATTGGGGTGATTGATTTCCATTCCATTCATTGATTTGAAGGTTACCTATTAAATTAAGTGGTTGCCCCATTTCAATTTCTTTAGCAAGATGTCCATAACTCCAGTAAAGTGCCGCTAATTGATTCTCTCCAAGTGCCACTTTTAAATGTTTACCTTCCTGGCCAATAGCTTTAATCGATTTAACATTTAAATCATTAACTTCAAATGTAGGACTATTAAAGTCTGTACCAAATGGACGCAATTTTTGTATATCTTGAATATTTTTAACAGTAATTTCACTTTCATTGAGCAGTACATCTACATGTTTACGTGGTGCTAAAGATGTTGATTCTGAAAGTTGCTTCATCCATTCGTTAAGACCTTTTCGTAGTTCATCAATATTTTCTATATCCATAGTCATACCAGCAGCCATATGATGACCACCAAATTTAGTAATTAAATCCTGATGAGCATTTAAAATTTCAAACATTGACACCTGGTCTATCGAGCGTGCAGAGCCTTTAGCATGATTTTGCTCTAAATCAATATTCAAGATTAGAGTTGGCAGAGCATAAGTTTCAACAATCTTAGATGCTACAATACCGAGTACTCCTTCATGCCAATTCTCTTTAGCTAATAATAAAAATAAATTTCCTTGTTGAACTTGTTCCTCAGCTAATGAAAGCGCCTCTTCAGTAATTTCTGCTACAATATCTTTTCTTTCTTGATTGAAATGCTCCACTTGTTCAGCTAAAAATTCTGCTTCCTCAAACTCATCTACCATTAATAATTCAGCAGCTAGTGATGCATCTTCTAATCTACCTACCGCATTGAGTCGAGGTCCAATGATAAACCCAATTGTTTCTTCGTTGATTTGATCATTATAACCTGCTTGTTTCAATATAGCATTGATAGAAACAGGTGTCTGATCATTTAATATTTTCAATCCTCTTTTAACTATTGAACGATTTTCATCTGTTAAAGACACTAAATCTGCAATCGTTCCTATAGCTGCTAATGCTATAAATTGCTGAGGTGGATGACTTAATAAAGCTTGCGATAACTTATATGCCACACCAGCACCACAAAGATATTTGAACGGATAGTCAAAATCCGGGTGCATTGGATGTACAATGGCTAATGCCTCTGGTAAAGTACGTCCAATCTCATGATGATCTGTCACAATGACATCCACACCGAGGTCTTGAACCATTTTAATTTCATCATGCCCTTGTATTCCATTATCCATTGTTATGATTAGTGAGATCCCCTCATCATATGCATTACGAAAGGCATGTTCATTAGGTCCATAACCTTCAGAGAACCGATTAGGAATATACCATCCTACTTGAGCACCCAATTGCTGTAATGTATTAACAAGAATAGTTGTTGAAGTGACACCATCAGCATCATAATCGCCATAGACTAAAATACGTTCATTTTTATCAATAGCTAAATTTATGCGATCAATTGCTTTTTGCATATCACTTAATAACCAAGGATCATGGTCAAGTACTTTATCTTCTAATACATCTAAAATATTATTTTCTTGAACTAGATTCTTGCTTTCCAAAACTTTTTTTACAATAGGTGAAAGTTTAAGTTTCTTAGCAAGATCATCTGTTATGTATTCAGTTGGCTGGGCTAAATCCCAATGATATCTTGATTTAATCATAACAATCGTCCTCATTTCCAAAAGTCATTATACCGAACTTTATTTAAAATAAAAAGTACAACCCGTTAAGGATTAAATAATTTCAACAAAAAAACTGTCAATCAAGTATTAAATACTTAATTGACAGTTAACTAATAGATTAAACTAAGATTTTTTCATCATTTGATTTTTTCTCTTTATAAACCGTTAATTTACTGTTTGGAGATTTCTTCAATTGACGTTTTTTCATGATACCCCAAAGCGGTACAGCGATAAATACAGAAGAGAATACTCCTGAGATTAAACCAATTAATAACGCTAATGAGAAGTTAAATATAGTTGGTGCACCAAAGATGAGTATAGCAACAACTACAACTACAACCGTTAAGACCGTATTAATTGAACGTGTCATTGTTTGTCTAATTGATCTATTAACAATATCATCAATTTGCTCAGGTGACGTAACCACCTTAACCTTATGCAAGTTTTCTCGAACACGGTCGAAAGTAACAATTGTATCATTAATAGAATAACCTACAATTGTTAATACAGCTGCGATAAATGTTAAGTCAACTTCTAATCTAAATAAACTAAATACTGCTACGATTATAAATACGTCATGTAATAACGCAAGTACTGCAGATAAGCCCATTCGCCATTCAAATCGAAGTGATACATAAATAATAATACCTATTGAAGCTAGGATTAACGCTGTCATAGCATTTTTAGCGAGTTCTTGACCGATTAATGGTGATACTGAGTTAATTTGTGGTGTATCACCAAACTCTGATTTCATCTTATCACTTAGCTTGTTATCTTCTGCCCTTGTTAAATTTTTCTTGAATTGTACAGTAGCATTTTTATGACCGCTGCCATTAATTTGAACTTGGTCTGGCGATAAGCCGACATCTTTAACAGCTTTTTCGACTTTACCTTGAGTGAGTGATTGATTTGTCTCAATATCTGCTCTTGTACCAGAAGAGAAATCAATACCTAAATTAAGTTTAAAAATTGATAAAATAACTAAACCAACTATGACGATTAAAATACTTAACGCGATAAGCGGTTTTGCTAACTTAACGAAATTCCACTTTTCAAATGATGTTTTAAGGTCATGAACATCTTTACCTTCATTAATGTCATGGCGATCTTTTTTCTTAACTCCAAATAACCAATATTTTTTCTTAAAGAAGTTAGATGATACTAATAATGATAATAGTCCACGTGACAAGAAGACAGCTGTAACGAATATCATTAGAATACCTAATAGTAACATCGTCGCGAAACCTTTAACTGAGCTCTCACCGAAGAAGAACAGCACAGCTGCAGCAATAACAGTTGTTAAGTTTGAGTCAAAGATTGTTAGGAATGAACTTTTATTTGCTTTAGAATATGCCTGCTTGAGCGTTCGACCTATTCTTAGTTCGTCTTTAATCCGCTCATACATAATAATGTTAGCATCAACAGCCATACCTACACCAAGCACAAGTGCGGCAAGTCCCGGTAATGTTAACACACCAGAAATAAAGTTAAATGCAACTAATGTTAGGTAAATGTAAGTAGTCAATGCAATAATTGCTACTAAACCTGGTAATCTGTAGAAGCCTAGCATAAATAGATAAATTATTCCTACACCGATAAATGAAGCGAATATTGTTTTATCTAGAGCATCTTGACCAAATTGTGCGCCAACTGAATTAGAATAAATTTCTTTAAGATCTACAGGTAACGAACCGGCATTTAGTAATTCAGCGATTTGTTTAGCTTCTTTAACACCTTTTTTACCATTGAAACCACCGGAAATTTCGACGCTATCTGAATTAATTGGCTGATCTACGTTTGCGGCAGAAACATATTTAGGGTCTTTACCTTCTTGTTGCTTCTTAGCCTCTTTCTTGTAACTATCACCCTTTTTATAGTCCATCCAGACAACCATAACATTGTCACGTTTTTTTGAAATCTTTTCAGTAACCTTTTTGAATTTTTCTTTGCTTTTAACCTTAAATGTTACTGTTGGTTGATTAGTTTCTTGTTTAAATTCTTGTTTGGCTGAACCTTGTTTGATATCTGAACCAGACATTAAAACATGGTCTTGAGCGTCCCTAATTGTTAAATTCGCTTGCGTAGATAACAATTTACGTGCTTGAGCTTGGTCCTTAATACCAGCTAATTGAACACGTATACGGTTAGGATCTTCAATTTGAATTTTAGGTTCTGAAACACCTAGAACATTAACTCGGTTTTCGAGTGTTCTTGATGTTGCTTGAAGTGCTTTCTTGTCTATCTTTTCTCCTTTATCTAAAGGATTAACTTGATAAAGTACTTCGAAACCACCTTGTAAATCAAGTCCTAAATTAACATTTTTAACTACATTCTTATATGTAAGTCCCATTCCTGTAAAAAGAAGAGCCACAAGTAGTATGAATGCAATTAATCTACTAGTTTTCTTCACATGAACACCTCATTATTTACTTATGTATTTAGCATACTCGATGATTATTTTATCATGCAAGTTAAAATGATATTACGTTCACTCTAACGACCTATCTATATTAACATACTACACTCAATAGTGAAATTATTGGCTTAATTTAAAACTTTTAAACAAATTTAACATAATGATTTGTATATAAAAAAAGTGGAACTCCTTTTAAAGAGTCCCACTTTTAATTAAAACTGACCTCATATTATGAAGGGTCAACTTGTTTGATGGCTGGTTTCTCGAAAGTCATTTCCGTACCATGACCATTTACTGTAATGACAACTGTTGTTTCATCAACAGATTTAACAGTACCTTTAATACCGCCTATTGTAGTAACCTTTTGTCCTGATTCTACACGGCTAATCATTTCACGATGCTCTTTAGCACGTTTTTGTTGTGGTCTGATTAAAAAGAACCACATTAATACCAATAATAAAATTGGTAAAATCAATGATGTGAATTGGCCCATTGTCAAATTCTCCTTTTAAAAGTTCTTAGGGTTCTCTACATTTAATCCATACTGTTCAAAGAACGCATCTTTAAAGTCTAAAAGACGGTCTTCTCGAATGGCTTGTCTTATATCTTCCATTAATTTTAGCAGAAAATGTAAATTATGAATAGTAGTAAGACGGATACCAAAAGTTTCTTCCGCTTTGATTAAATGTCTAATATATGCTCTTGAATAATTACGACAAGTATAACAGTCACAATTATCATCTAATGGTCCAAGGTCATCTGCATATTTTGCATTTTTGATAACTACACGACCTTTTGAAGTCATACATGTACCATTTCGAGCGATTCTAGTAGGAAGCACGCAATCAAACATATCCATGCCTCTGATGCTACACTCTATTAATGCATCAGGTGAGCCTACCCCCATAAGATATCTAGGTTTATCTTTCGGCATAAATTGTTCGGTATGTTCAACCATGTCATACATAACTGGCTTCGGTTCTCCCACAGACAGACCTCCGATAGCATAACCAGGAAAATCAAGGTCAACAAGCTCTTTCGCACTTTGCTCACGTAAATCTTTGTATTCTCCACCTTGAATAATACCGAACAATGCTTGATCTTCGGGACGTTGATGCGCTTTTAAACATCTTTCTGCCCAGCGTGTGGTTCTTTCAATAGAGTTTTTAACATAATCGTATTCAGATGGCATGGGCGGACATTCATCAAACGCCATCATGATATCTGAACCTAAATCATTTTGTATTTGCATAGACTTTTCAGGGCTAAGGAAAAGTTTAGAACCGTTAGTATGATGTCTAAATTCAACGCCCTCTTCAGTTATTTTACGCAAATTACTCAAACTGAAAACTTGAAATCCACCAGAGTCTGTTAAAATCGGACCATCCCAATTCATGAATTGATGTAGGCCCCCAGCATGCTTGATGATATCATTTCCAGGTTGTAGCCACAAATGATATGTGTTGCCCAAAATGATTTTTGCTTCAATATCTTTAAGTTCTTCAGGGCTCATCGTTTTAACTGTAGCTTTTGTTCCCACAGGCATAAACATCGGTGTCTCAAATGAACCATGTGGTGTATGTACAATACCTAATCTTGCCCCTGATTGTTTACATGTTTTAATATGCTCATAAATTACCGCAGGCATACTTTAAACCTCACATTCTTCTTTAAATAATTAACATTGCATCTCCAAAACTGAAGAATCTGTACTCCATTTCTACCGCTTTATGATATGCATTTAAAATATTTTCTCTAGTACTAAATGCTGAAACTAGCATTACTAATGTAGATTTAGGTAGATGAAAATTAGTAATTAATCCATCAATCGCTTTATATTCAAATCCAGGATAAATAAATATATCCGTCCAGCCACTTTTTTCAACAAATTGCTCGTGGTCTCTTCTAATAGTTTCTAAAGTACGTGTAGATGTTGTTCCCACCGAAATTATTCTTTTACCTTTGGCCTTTGTTTGATTAAGTAAATCAGCAGTTTCTTGAGTCATTTGATAATATTCGCTGTGCATTTCGTGATCATCAATGTTATCAACGCTAACTGGTCTGAACGTGCCTAACCCTACATGCAATGTTATAAAAGCGATATTGACCCCTTTTTGCTTAATTTGATTTAATAAATCATCCGTAAAATGTAACCCTGCAGTTGGAGCTGCAGCAGAACCACTTTCTTTAGCGTATACAGTTTGATACCTATCTGGATCATCAAGACGTTCTTTAATGTATGGAGGTAAAGGCATCTCACCAAGCTCATCAAGTCGTTCTTGTAAAATACCATCATAGTGTAGACGCATAATACGTCCACCTTGTTCTAATTCTTTAATACATTCAGCAACAATTTTTCCGTCGCCAAATGATAAGCGATTACCCACCTTGATTCTTTTAGCAGGTTTTAGCAATACTTCCCAATCGTTTCCCTCAATTTGAGTAAGCATAAGCATTTCTACTTTAGCGCCAGTTTCCTCTTTTAAGCCAAATAGTCTTGCGGGCATCACTCGCGTATCATTTAAAACCAGTGTATCTCCAGGATTTAAATAATCAATGACATCTTTAAAATGGAGGTGAGTCATTTTACCAGTCTCTCTTTGAAGCACAAGCAAACGACTTTGGTCTCTATTTTTTAAAGGTGTTTGAGCTATTAAAGATTCTGGCAAATGATAGTCAAATTCTTCAATATTCAACTTACTCCCTCTTTTCATTCGTATTATTAAAATGCTCGTAAGCGAAAGGCGTCGCTTTTCGTCCACGTGGTGTTCGCTCTAAAAAGCCTTTTTGTATTAAAAATGGTTCATAAACATCTTCAATAGTAATGCGCTCTTCACCTATAGATACAGCAATTGTATCTAAACCAACCGGGCCACCATTATATTGATTGATAATACAGTTCATCATTTTATGATCTATATAATCTAAACCTTCTTTATCAACTTGAAGTAATTGTAATGCTCTTTTTGTTGTTTCAATATAAATTTGATCATCTTCATTGACTTGCTGAAAGTCTCTAACACGTTTCAATAAACGATTTGCTACTCTTGGTGTACCACGAGAACGTCGAGCTAATTCTAAAGCACTCTCTTCATCAATACCAGTACCAAGTACATCTGCAGTTCGAGTAATTATTTCTTTGAGATCATTTTCGTTATAATACTCAAGTCTCAAGTGCACCCCAAATCTATCTCTTAACGGTCCTGTTAAACTACCTGCTCTGGTTGTAGCACCCACTAGTGTAAATGGTGGTAAATCTATTCTAATACTACGTGCCTCGTCACCTTTACCAATAATAATATCTAAAAAGAAATCCTCCATTGCTGGATAGAGTACCTCTTCAACGACACTACTTAATCTATGAATTTCATCTATGAAAAGCACATCACCTGGCTGTAGTCCTGAAAGAATTGCAGCTAAATCTCCAGGTCTTTCTAATGAAGGACCTGAGATTGTACGTATATTAACTTCCATTTCATTAGCTATAATATTTGAAAGTGTTGTTTTACCTAATCCTGGTGGCCCGAATAAAAGCACATGATCGAGAGGTTCTTCTCTTAATTTAGCAGCTTTAATAAACACTTCTAAATTACTTTTAATAGAGGTTTGACCAATATATTGTTTGAGTTTAGTAGGTCTCAATGATAATTCGAAATCCGAATCTTCATTATGAAATTGTTGATCGACCATTCTTTTATCCATATTCGTGCCTCCATAAGATACATACTCTATTTATTAAGAAACTAACGTTTGTAAGCCTAATTTTACAGCTTCGTCTACACTAGATACACTTTGCTTGTTTAACACTTTTTCAACCTTAGAAAGTTCACGTTTTGAGTATCCTAATGCTTCTAATGCTAACATAGCTTCTTTAACAACTTGACTTTGTTCATTATTATTAACATCGACTTGAAGCAATGATTCTGAATCTTCCTCAGTAATGGTGACTTTACCTTTTAAATCTAATACGATTTGTCTGGCCGTTTTTTTACCAATGCCAGGGAACTGAGTTAGATAAGCATCATTTTCATTTTCAATTGCTCTTTTCACTTCATTTGGAGAACTAGCTGCTAAAATAGCTAAAGCTGACTTGGGACCAATTCCCGTAACTTTAATTAAACTATGAAACATATCTTTCTCTTCTTCACTAATGAATCCATACAACAATTGTGCATCTTCTCTAACAATCAAAGAAGTGAAAATTTGTACATCTTGATTTAAATATTTTTGAAAACGATAAGAATTAGGTGTTTGAATTTCATAACCTATTCCTGAAGTTTCAACCACTACATGAGTTGGAAATAATTGCGTTAATGTCCCTTTTACATAAGCATACATGTTGGCACTCCCTTTACATACTCATACTAATTAACTCAACTTTTGAAACATGCTCTATTTCTCTAAGTGTATTGACTACATCATCAATTGAGAGATAGGATGATTGAGCGTTAAGTGATAAAGTAATCGTAGCTTTATCTTCCATAGGTACACTTTGATGTATCGTTAATACAGATAATTGAAGTCTTGAAATTGTATTTAATACTTGTGCTAACATTCCTACTATATCATTAACATATAAAATGAGTGTAAACTCCCTATGATCTAGCATCTTTTCATCTACAGGAAATATAGTTTCCCTATATTTATAAAAGGCACTACGGGATAAGTTGAACTGTTTAACTGCATCATAAATGGACAATTCAGGATTGTTTTTTAAAGCATCTTTAACTTTCAAAGTTTTAACAACAGATTCAGGTAATACATCTTCTCTAATTAAATAAAACTTTCTATAGTCTTTATTGTCCATAGTCTACACTCCTATTCGACAAATTCAAATTCTCCACCTAGAATTCTAACGATATCTCCATTACTACATCCTCTTTCTCTTAACGCATCATCAATACCCATAGAACGCATTTGTCTTGCGAATCGACGAACGGCAGGATCGCTATTGAAATCAGTCATTTTGAACATTCTTTCAATTGCATTACCACTTACTACATAAGCACCATCGTCGTCTCTAGTAATTGTAAATGCATCTTGGGAAGGCGTGTGTTTATATAAAACACGATTGACGCCTATATTTTCATCTTCTTCAACTGAGAAGTCAACATCTTTAACTTCTTCTAGTTTATCAGCAATGAGATACAACAATTGATCTATGTTATCTCGTGTGATAGTTGATACCGGAACAATTGTAATATCTTCGCCAACTTCCTCTTTAAAAAGTTCTAAATTATCTTTAGCGTCAGGAATGTCCATTTTATTAGCCACTACAATCTGTGGGCGATCTTCAAGTCGTTGCTTATAATTAACAAGTTCTTGATTGATGATTTTATAGTCTTCAATAGGATCTCTTCCTTCAGAACCACTCATATCTATCATGTGAACAATCACTTTAGTTCGTTCTACATGTCTTAAAAATTGATGACCTAGACCAACGCCATCTGAAGCACCTTCTATAAGACCAGGTAAATCAGCCATAACAAAACTTCTACTGTCTGGCGTAGAAACTACACCTAAGTTTGGCTTAATCGTAGTAAAATGATAAGCTCCGATTTTAGGTTTTGCTTTTGAAACAATAGATAATAACGTAGATTTACCAACACTAGGGAAACCAACTAAACCGACATCCGCTAATAATTTAAGTTCTAAGGTTACATCTAGTTCCTCACCGGGCTCACCATTTTCGCTGAAATCGGGTGCTGGATTACGTGGAGTAGCAAAACGTGAGTTACCACGACCACCACGGCCCCCACGTACAACGATAGCTCTTTGACCGTCTTCAACTAAGTCAGCTAAAACCTCTTCAGTTTCTACACTTTTAATAATTGTACCTGGGGGCACTTTTAATACTAAGTCTTCAGCATTTTTACCATGCATATTGCTACTTTGCCCATTTTCACCTTTTTTAGCTTTAAAGTGTCTTTGATATCTAAAGTCTAAAAGTGTTCTTAAACCTTCATCTACTTCAAATACAACTGAGGCACCTTTACCACCGTCACCTCCAGCTGGTCCACCAAAAGGTACATATTTTTCTCTTCGATAAGCAGTGATTCCGTTACCTCCATCACCTGCTTTGAGAGATATTTTGACTTGATCGACAAACATATATCTCACCTCTTTTACTCTGAATTTTTCATCCTTATAATTATATCATTATCCCTATTTATAGAAAAATTTTTAATGTGTATATCAATTTAAACAAAAATAAAACACCAGAAGCATTCACTTCTGGTGTTAACTAGACAAAATTATTCAGCAACTGCGTATACAGAAACTTGTTTTTTGTCGCGACCTTTGCGTTCAAATTTAACAACGCCGTCGATTTTAGCGAATAATGTATCATCGCCACCACGACCTACATTTTCACCAGGGTAGATTTTAGTACCACGTTGGCGATAAAGAATTGAACCACCTGATACATATTGACCGTCAGCACGTTTAGCACCTAAACGTTTAGATTCAGAGTCACGTCCGTTTTTAGTAGAACTTACCCCTTTTTTAGATGCGAAGAATTGTAAGTTTAATTTTAACATCGGGATACACCTCACTTATAATTTAATCTGATATTCTCATTATATTCTTCTTCAATTGTTTGTAAAGAAACTAACATCGCTTGAAGAATTAATTGCGCTTCTTTGTTATTAGTATCAACACTTCTTATATGAAAATGACCACCATCATCATCGTAATCGATGTCAGGCTTTTCTGATGTCAATCCCATAATTGCGTTCACACTACCAAATAAAACTGCTGAGGCACCAGCACAGACAATGTCATGACCATATTCACCATGATTCGCATGACCATCCATGATCACATCTGTGACTTTGCCTTCATCATCAACTGTAATATCAACAGTAATCATAAAATTATGCGTTAATTTTATCGATAGTTAATTTAGTAAATGGTTGACGATGGCCTTTTTTACGTTTTGAGTCTTTACGACGTCTGTAAGTGAATACAGTGATTTTTTTGCCACGTCCTTGTTTGTTAACAGTAGCAGTAACTGACGCACCTTCAACAGTTGGCGCACCAACTTTTACTGAATCTCCACCTACAAATAATACTTTATCAAAAGTGAAGGAGTCACCTTCATTTACATCTAATTTTTCAACGAAGATTTCTTGACCTTCTTCTACTTTGATTTGTTTTCCACCTGTTTCAATAATAGCAAACATACTTTGCACCTCCTATATAATAAGTCACGCCATATACAGGTGACACCTTCATGAGCTATACAATGAAGCTAGCTTGAATAGACAAACAAAATAATATATTTGCCTTCGTACTTAAACCTGTATTTGAGCGGTTGTATGTAGCCTGAAACTACTCAACTACTGCATCTTACCATCACTAAGCTTTACTGTCAATTGCGTTTTGCATTTTTCGCGTAAATTTTATGATGATAGGATATAAAATTAATAATAAGATAAAATTAATTATAAACTTTGGGATTAATCTGAATAAAATAAAATCAATAAAATCAAATTGAATAAATCCAATTACTGCATATATGGCTGCTACATAAATTTCAAGTATCACTGTACTTAACAACACGATGCTAAATAGCATTGTATGGTCTCGATAAAACACTTTAAAGAATTTATCTACAATCACAACTAATATAATGTAACCAAACATATATAAACCGTATATACTTCCAAAATATAAATCTGTAACTATTCCGAAAAAGATAGCAAGAACAATTGATACACCAAGACCTCTATATACAGTCATTATCAATATGTACATTAAAGTTAAATGAGGAACAAAGATAATGTCGATTTTACCGAAATGCAATGGAATAACTAATCCTATAGCCGTATCTATATAAAATAAAAGTACTCCAATTAGTAAATAATAAAGCGTTCGCATTAGTTATCCCTGCTTTCATCATCGGGAATCGTGCTCACATCACGTTTTGCAACATATACATGATTTAAGTCAGCTAAATCAGCACCAGTCTTAACTCTTACCTCTTTGGCAAGTCCGTATTGATCATTTTCAACATCTGTAACTTCACCTATGTAAAGATCACTTGGTAACTGGTCAGCTAAGCCACTGGTTACTACCTTATCTCCTTTTTTCACACTATCTTTGTTGTTAATATCACTAATCACTAATTCTTCGTTTTTAGCATCATAATGATCAATCAAACCAAAAACATTTTTAGAACCGTGTTGTACGTTAACTGAAAGTTTACCTGCTCTCGTATGAGTGGAAATTAGATCGACTTGAGCAGAAAATTGATTTACCTTTGTGACTCTACCAACTAAACCTTCAGAAGTCATAACCGCCATATTATTTTTAATGCCAGATTTAGAACCCTTGTCTATCACAATTGTATTCATCCACTGATCTGGGTTTCTAGCAATCACTGTTGTTGAAATAGGCTCATATTTTGATAAATCTTTAACGTCTAATTCTTTTTTAAACTTTTTATTTTCAGTTTCTAACTTTTGATTCTTTGCCTCAAGTTGTTTAATTTTATTTTTATCTTCTTTCGATCCACCATTATTGAAAATATTTCCAATAGCTCCAGTTACAAAATGAATAGGATAACTCACAACTCTTTGTCCTAAAGAAACTGAGTCTCCTACATATTGTTCAGGAGGTGATTGGTTTTGGGAACGAATGGATAAACCAATTAACGCTATAAAAACGATAATTGCACATAAAACAACAATGAGCTTGTTATTTTTGAAAAAATTAAGCACCCAGAACACCTCTATAAGACTAAATTTATTATCCTTTTATATTTTATATTACTCACTACATGAAATAAAGCACTAACTAATCTAAAAGGTAAAATTTATAATAAGTAATGTTAAACTTTTTAAAAACATTATGCCTAAATACATAAAAAAACTACTAACCTTATCGTTAGTAGTTTAATAAAATATGACCTTAAATTTATTTAGTTTCATCTTCGCTATCATTTTTATCTTTCTTTTCGTCTTCGCTATATAGTGTTTCTTCTTTTCTCCAACGAGCAAAAAGATTTTGTGCTTTTGCTTGTTCGTTAGCTTGTTTTTCTTTTGATTGTTCAGCCATTAGAAATCACACCAACCTTTAATGTATTTATCTATATATAAAGGTTAACTTATTTAAAAATACATTTCAAATTCATAGTTTACAGTTTTTACTTAAAAGCTTCTGATGGTTTTAACTCTATATGTTGTCCTAATTTATTTAGATCCTGTTGCATTTCAAACTCTGTGTTATATACTCTTATAGAATCTGAACCAAATTTATATATTATGAATTCGTCCCCTCTTTGGCCTGCTAAGTATTTATTATTATAGCCCATTCTACCTATACCAGATACTGACATAAATTCTTTCTTATCAATCATATTAAATACATTTTTAATTTGACTAGAAGGGACATTATTGATGATGTCGTTTTCTTTTAATGAATAACTTTTGCCGTTTTGTGGCTGAGCAGGTAGTCTGTTATTTGCCGGAGTATCATGCATATTTTGTTGAATATAATTAGTACTTTCATGTAAAGGATTCCATTCTTGATCTCTAAGGAAAGGGGCATACTTCAATGCTATATAAATAATAGCAATAATAGCTAGCACAGCAATAATATTCTTAACTATACTAAATATAAATCTCATATTCGCCCTCCTTATCATATTTAATTAAGTATATGTTAAATGTTTTTAGTTTACATCAGACTATAGGTGTAGAAATATTATATCTGTAGACGGATGCTAACATTCATTAAATGAATTATAATAAGCAATATAACATGCATACGTGATGAGGAGGGACAGCATTTGATAAGTATCTTAACTATTATTTTGATAGTATTATTAGTCGTACTTCTCTTTAGAGTTGGTCTATCTATACTACGTTTCTTAATATCTGCAGGGATTGTTTTACTATGTATTTATTTGGCGTATCAAGGAGTAATTTGGCTATTAGATAACTATCAAAACTTGATATCTTATGTTAATTAATTTAAGAGTTAGCTATACATTGTGAGTGAATGTTTCAAAACCTCTTCAATGTTTTTTAGCTAACTTTTTATTATTTTTTAATTAATTTAGATAACCAATTTATTAATATATAACTCCCCACTAGAAGTAATCCCCACAATACACCTGTTATTATAGCTCCAATGATTATAAATATTAATTCATTCAATTGCTTTGTTACTATACTACCTAACAAAGATGCTGTAACTATACCTATAATCGATAAAATAATCGTTATGAAACCACGTCTAATAGTCATTATATTATCTAGGATATTAAGTCTTATTACGTAAACCACTGGCATGATTATACCTAAAATTAGAAATAAACTCATATAAAATATCTCCTTATTTTTTAATAAGAAAATTATACACTATGTGACTGATATAAACTAATTGATTTTAATGCTCCTCAAAATAGCCTGCTTCAACCAAACTTGTAAATTGATTATCTCCAATGATGATGTGATCAAGTACATCAATTCCTAAAATAGCACCACACTCTTTTAAACGTAAAGTCGTAGTAATGTCTTCTCTAGAGGGTGTTACATCACCTGAAGGATGGTTGTGAACAATAATGATAGCATTAGAGGATTCTCTAATTGCAATATTAAATACCTCACGTGGATGAATAATCGAACTATTAAGTGTTCCTTTAAAGATCCAAGATTGTTTTATAACTATATTTTTTGAATTAAGTAGTAATACTACAAAATGTTCCTGATCTAAATCTTTCATAGAAGACATCATCAAATCAGTCACGTCACTCGGATGAGTAATTTTAACTTTATCTATCGTGCTTGATGCATTTAGCCTTTCTCCTAACTCAAAAGCTGCTTGCAATATAATTGCTTTATACAATCCAATCCCTTTTACTTTTAATAAATCATTGATAGATAATTTTTTTAAATCTCTAATAGAATGATGACTTTTTATAAGTTCATTAGCAATATCAATGCTAGAGAAGCCTTTTCTACCAGTATTAATAAGTATTGCCAGCAATTCCACATTTGATAAGCTTTTTGCACCGTAATTCATAAGACGCTCTCTAGGTTTCTCGGAAATTGCCATTTCATTTATTTTCAATAATATGTTCCTCCTAATACAATATTTAAATCATTATAGAAAAGCGAACTGAAAATGAAAGAGAGGAAGACAAAAGGAATTAATGGAATATATTTTAAATCTTTATTAATCAAAAGTTTTATAAAAATGGATATAAAACCGCCAAAAATAAAAGTAAACATACATAAATAAATAAGAAAATTTAAAGGTAAGAATAAAGACAGCATGTTAAAAATTACGATATCTCCGTAACCTATATATTTACGTAGAATTAGATATAACAATTGCGAAATTAAAAAAGTAATTATAAAAGTATGAAGATATAAATGTGAACAAAAGAAGGCTACTATAACATAGACTGAGGACAATCTTATGTCGATCGATAGATTGTTAATATCGTATATAGAGAAACTGAGTAAAAAAAGAAAAGTTAATAAGAAATGAGAAAAATTGATATTACCATGTGAAAAGTAATACAAAAATATTGGTATAAGCGCTAAAACTTCCCCTATCAAATAATATATTTGTAATTTCTTGTGACAACAGCGAGCGCGCCCTTTGAGTAATATGTAGCTCAAAATCGGTAATAAGTCATAAGGCTTAACATTTTGATTACAATGATCACAAACGGATCTTGAAAAGAAATAATTAAATTTTAATGTACCCTTGTGACTAAATTGGTATAAAAAACTAAATATCACACTACATGAATAAGCCAGTAAAGCCATTTATCATCCTCCTTTAAAATAATTATAAGTAATTTCTTTTGAATGTAAATAGTTGCATAATTAGAGGAATTTTATCATTGGAGTACTTATTTATTGGCTATGTTTAATTTCCATATTTTAATGGCTTTCATATAAAAAAAGAGTAAAACAAGTTAGTATAACTACTCATTTTACTCTTTCTTAATTTAGTTAAATTTAATTTTTGCTTTTATTTCGCTTATAAAATACAAACTACCCGTGATGATTAAACCTTCACCAGTGTAATTTTCAATAAACTGTACATAATCTTCTACAAGTTCTACATTATCTAAATTAGTTTCATCAGCAATTTCTTCTTTAGTTAAAGCTTTAGGAAAATCGAAATCCGCTAAATAAAACTGCGAGGCAATTTCACTTAAATTATGAATCATCGAATTAATTGGTTTGCCTTTAATTGCTGAGAAGAGTACATCAATTTTATCTCTACCATAGTAATGTTTAATAGTATCGATTAAAGCTTCTACACTTTCATTATTATGTGCACCATCGATAACCATAAGCGGCTGTTCTTTCACTTGTTCAATACGTCCAGTCCAATTTACAGATTCAATACCATCAATCATCTTATTAAAATCTAAATCAATAATATCCGCTTCATTAAGTTCAATAAGCGCCGTAATTGCTAAGGAAGCATTTTCTTTCTGATGTTCACCCATCATATTTAAAATGATAGTTTCTAGTTCATAATCCTTATATCGGTAAGTAAACTCATCATCTTGTGAAATGATGGTTACTTCTCTATCTAACTCAATTGGTTTAGCGTTTTGTTCTAAAGCATAGTCTCTCACATACTTAAGAGCTTCATCGTTTTTCACAGCATAGATAACTGGTGTATATGGTTTAATTATTGCTGATTTATCTTTTGCTATATCTAGATAAGTTGACCCAAGAATATCAGTATGATCCAATCCAATACTAGTTAAAATTGATAAAATTGGTTTAAATACATTTGTTGAATCGTGTTTAATTCCTAAACCAGCTTCTATGATAACGAAATCAACTGGATGGATTTCACCGAAGTAAAGGAACATCATAGTAGTAATAATTTCGAACTCTGTTGCTCCACCAAGTTCTGTTTCATTTTCTAAAGCTTCACTAACTGGTTTAACACGCTCAACTAAATCTACAATTTCATCATTAGTAATTGGTGTGCCATTTAAACTAATGCGTTCATTAAAACTTTCTATAAACGGAGATGTAAAGGTTCCGACATCATAACCATTTTCAACCAAAGCAGTTCTTAGATATGCTACCGTAGACCCTTTACCATTGGTGCCGCCAACATGTATACCTCTAATTTTATCTTGAGGATTATTAAATTGTTCTAACATCCATTCCATACGTTTGACACCTGGTTTAATACCAAATTTCGATCTTTCATGTATCCAATACAAGCTGTCTAGGTAATTCATGATCATACTCCTATGCTTTTAATTGTTCGATTCGTGATTTAACACCATTATACTTCTCTTGATAATGTTGTTGTTTTTCTTTTTCTTCATTAATAATTTTCTCAGGTGCTTTATTTACAAAGTTTTCGTTTGATAATTTTTTGTCTACTCTATCTAATTCACTTTGAAGTTTATCTAGTTCTTTTTCTAAGCGAGCGATTTCTTTATCCATATCAATAAGTCCTTCAAGCGGTAACACAACTTTACCCGCTACAACTACTGATGTCATAGCTTTTTCAGGAATTTCAACTTCTGTATCAATAGTGAGTTCGCTTGGGTTACAGAATTTGTGTAAATAACTCGCATTATCTTTCAATGTTTGCTTAACGTTATCATCTTTAGTTTGAATTAAAATTGGTATTGATTTAGAAAGTGGCGTATTCACTTCAACTCTTGATTGACGAACAGATTTAATGATTTCAACAAGTTGCTGCATTGTTTGTTTACTTTCGTCAAACATATATTCAGAGTTAACAGTTGGCCAATCTGCGTTAACTATAGTTTCACCTTCATGAGGTAAACTTTGCCAGATTGTTTCTGTAACAAAAGGCATAAATGGATGTAACATCTTCATAATTTTATCAAGAACATAACTTAACACTGAACGTGTAGTTTGTTTCTGAGCTTCATCATCACCATTCATTGGTATCTTACTCATTTCAATATACCAATCACAGAATTCGTCCCAAATAAAGTTATAAAGCGCACGCCCTACTTCACCAAACTCATATTTGTCACTTAAATCTGTTACGGTTTTAATTGTTTCATTTAGGCGAGTTAAAATCCATTTATCAGCAAGCGATAAGTTTCCAGATAAATCGATATCTTCTACTTTAAACTCTTCACCAATATTCATTAAACTAAAGCGCGCAGCGTTCCAAATTTTGTTTATAAAATTCCATACAGATTCAACTTTTTCAGTCGAATAGCGTAAGTCATGACCTGGTGATGAACCAGTAGCTAAAAAGTATCTCAAGCTATCTGCACCATATTCATCAATTACATCCATTGGGTCTACACCATTACCTAATGACTTACTCATTTTACGTCCATCTTCAGCTCTTACTAAACCGTGTAGTAAAACATCATTAAATGGTCTTCTATCTGTGAATTCTAATCCTTGGAATATCATTCTTGCTACCCAGAAGAAAATAATGTCATAACCTGTAACTAAAGCATTCGTTGGATAATAACGTTTAAAGTCTTCAGATTCAGTATCTGGCCAACCTAAAGTAGAAAATGGCCATAAAGCACTTGAGAACCAAGTATCTAATACATCTGCATCTTGCTCCCAATTGTCAATGTCATTTGGTGCTTCTTCCCCTACGTAGATTTCACCAGTTTCTTTATGATACCAAGCAGGAATCTGATGTCCCCACCATAATTGACGAGAAATAGTCCAATCTCTTATTTCTTCCATCCAACGATTAAATGTGTTTTCGAAACGACCTGGGAAGAAATCAATTCTGTCGTCTGTTTTTTGGTTATCTAGTGCTCTTTGAGCTAAAGGTTTCATTTTAACAAACCATTGTGTTGATAAATACGGTTCGACGATTGCACCTGTTCTTTCTGAGTGACCTACAGAATGCGTATGCTCTTCGATCTTAATAACTAAATCTTGATCTTTTAAATCTTGAACGAGTTGTTTACGACATTCGAAACGATCCATACCTTCATATTTACCAGATCTCTCATTCATTTTACCGTATTCATCCATTACTATGATGTTTTCTAAATCATGCCTTTGCCCAATTTCAAAGTCGTTTGGATCATGCGCAGGTGTGACTTTCATTGCACCTGAACCAAATTCTATATCAACATATTCATCAGCTAAGATAGGCAATTCTCTACCAACAATTGGTAAAATTACTTTTTTACCAATAACATCTTTATAACGTTCATCATTAGGGTTAACAACAATCGCTGTATCACCTAACATTGTCTCGGGACGGGTAGTCGCAATTTCAATATAACCTTCACCATCTGCGTAAGGATATTTAAAGTGATAAAATGCACCTTGCACATCTTCATGAATAACTTCAATGTCAGACAAAGCCGTTCTAGCTTGAGGATCCCAGTTAATAATTCTTTCGCCTCTATAAATTATATCCTTGTTATATAAATCAACAAATACTTTTCTAACAGCTTTACTTAGACCGTCATCAAGAGTGAAACGCTCTCTACTATAATCCAATCCTAAGCCTAGTTTAGCCCATTGTTGTCTAATAAATGAAGCGTATTCCTCTTTCCAATCCCAAGCTTGTTCTAGAAATTTTTCTCGACCTAATTCATGTCTTGAAATACCTTGTTCATTTAATTTTGCTTCTACTTTCGCTTGTGTAGCTATCCCAGCATGATCCATACCTGGAAGATACAAAGTATCATATCCTTGCATTCTCTTCATACGAGTAATTATATCTTGTAACGTTGTGTCCCACGCATGTCCTAAATGTAATTTTCCCGTCACATTTGGCGGCGGAATAACAATAGTATATGTATCTTTCGATTTATCTTCTGATGGTTTAAAATAACCATTTTTTACCCATTCTTCATAACGACCAGCTTCTACTTCTCTTGGGTCGTATTTCGGTTTCATTTCCATGTAAAAACCTCCTAATAAAATAAAAAAACATCCACCCTAAAAATAGGACGGATGTTCCGTGGTACCACCTATATTCAAGAAAAATAAAGTCTTTTAACTTAAACATACTTTATTCTTCGAGCACTTAAGTATAAGATTAACGCTCTCACACGCTTTCACCTACTGAACATTTGTTCAGTGAAAGTTTCATTTTGGGCTACCTTCAATTAAAATCATCTACATATTCACACCAAACATATGCTCTCTTTGAAATGATTAGAATTTACTCTTCCCTATCATTATATTCATTTACTTATTTATAGTATAATGGATACATCAATAAGTCAATGTATTGGAGGTAAAATTTATGAATGAGTGCGCCTTTGGTACTAAAGATGAAACATATTTAGAATATCATGATTATTTTTGGGGTCAACCTTTATATGATAGTAAAGAACTTTTTAAGTTAATCGCCTTAGAATCCCAACATGCCGGTTTATCATGGCTTACCATCTTAAAGAAAAAAGAATCCTATGAAGAAGCATTCTATAATTTCGAACCAAAAAAGGTTGCCAAAATGTCTGATAAAGATATTGATCGCCTTATGGAATTTCCTAATATAGTTCATAATAGAAAAAAGTTAGAAGCTATTGTTAGCCAAGCACGAGGTTACTTACAAATTGAAAAAGATTATAAAAGTTTTAGTGATTTTCTTTGGTCATATGTTAATCATCAACCTATTAATATGGGTTATAAAAAACCCAGAGATCGTAAAACAGTAGATGATAGAGCTACACAACTTTCTAAAGATTTAAAAAAATATGGTTTTAAATTTTTAGGTCCTGTCACTGTATTTTCATTTCTTGAGGCTGCAGGATTATACGATTCACATCTTGAAGGATGCCCTGTTAAACCGAGTCATTCTTAGATAGAAATAAACGCATTTCCTATTAACTTAGGAAATGCGTTTTATTATTTATTTAACGAGATTTCGCTCTAAATTTTAAGAAGTAATTAATCACAGGTGCAACTAAGAAAAGAATGAAGAAAATTCTAAAGATGTGATAGCTTGAAATCATTGCTACATCAGCACCAGTAGCTATAGCTACTAAAACTATTTGACTCATACCTCCTGGGGCTGCACCTAAGAATAATTCATTAATTGAATTATGCGTGAAAAGATGAATGATAACCACCATTATAAAAGCCGAAATAATTAACATTATATTCTGAAAAGCAATAGCTACTGCGATACGACCTTTTAAATCATTAAGTAGATGAGCAATTTGAAGGCCTATACGTATCATATAAATCACTTGCGCAGATGCGAGTAACCAATTATCTAAAGTGAAATTTAAATTTGTAGTCATATTCCAAACAATTAAGACAAATATAGGAGCTAACAATTGTTTAGTAGGAAAGTTAATTTTCGCCATCAAGAAATAAACTATTGCTACAGCTAAAAATATTATGAATATTTGCCAAAAATCAAGAGCATGTGTCAATGCTGGCGCTTTGCTTACATGTTCCCCAGTGGTATTATGGGAATCTTGGGAAAAATATGATATCAACGGAACTAATATAACCACAAATATTATACGAGATGTTTGAGTTAAACTTACAACTAAAATATTAGCTTTCTTATCTTCCTCAGCCATAATTAACATTTGGCTTAATGCACCTGGAATTACACTTAAAATAGCTGTTTCCGAATTAACTTGAGCTATTTTCTTAAAGAAATAAGCTATTAATAATGCTAAGACTAATAAAAGTACAGTTACTATGATGATTGTTAACCAATCATTTTTTATATCACCGATCACTGTTTTCGTAAAAATAGAACCAATTTGTACGCCAAGAAATATTAAACCGATTTGACTTAACCAAAAAGGCCATTTGATCTCCAATTTAAATGCTTTCACACAAATAACCGCTGCAATAATTGGTCCAAACATGAAAGGCAACAGTATGTGAGAAATCTTCAATATTAAACTTATTATTATAGCTAATGCTAAGACAATAAAGTTATTTCTCTGTATATTATTCATCTTATCTCACTACTTTCATAAAAGAACATTAACAAAACTTAGACTGGGATAATAGCTATCACCCCAGTCATTTATCTTTTTTATTTTGTTCAATTTATCATACAATACGGCCTAGTGCGTTATCAAATGCTTGAATTGTTTTTTCAATATCCTCTTTAGTATGAGCCATTGAAAGGAAAGTACCCTCGAATTGAGATGGCGGTAAGAATACACCTTCTTTTGCCATTTCTCTATACATATTACTAAATAGTTCTAAATCACTTTTATTTGCTTCATCAAAATTAGTAACAGGGCCCTCATTTAGGAAGTATCCTATCATTGAGCCTGCTCTATTTACAGTAATAGGTACATTATGTTTAGCGAACACATCTTTTAGACCTTTTTCAAGAATGTCCCCTAATTCATTAAAATATTCATAAGACTCAGGAGTTAGCTGACTTAATGTTTCATACCCACTCGTCATTGCTAAAGGATTTCCTGATAGAGTTCCAGCTTGATAAATATTTCCTACTGGAGCTATTTGATCCATAATTTCTTTTTTACCACCAAATGCACCAACTGGTAATCCGCCACCAATAACTTTTCCTAAACAAGTTAAGTCTGGAGTAACACCAAAGTAACCTTGAGCACAATTATATCCTACGCGGAAACCAGTCATTACTTCATCAAAAATAAGTAAAGAACCATATTCATTTGTAATGTCACGTAAACCTTGTAAGAATCCTTCTAAAGGCGGAACTACACCCATATTACCTGCTACTGGCTCAACAATTACACCAGCGATATCGTCACCATATTTTTCAAAAGCTAATTTTAATGATTCTAAATCATTATAAGGAACTGTTATTGTGTTTTTAGCAATTCCCTCTGGTACACCAGGAGAGTCAGGTAATCCTAATGTAGCTACGCCAGAACCAGCTTTAATTAATAAAGAATCACTATGACCATGATAGCAACCTTCAAACTTAATTATCTTACTACGACCTGTATACCCTCTAGCTAAACGTAGAGTATCAAGTGTAGCTTCAGTACCTGAAGACACCATTCTTACTTTTTCTATTGATGGCACTCTGTCAATCACGAGTTCTGCTAGTTTATTTTCTTGTAACGTTGAAGCACCAAAACTTGTACCGTTATCAACTGCTTCATGAAGCTTTTCTATCACACGTTTATTTTTATGTCCTAAAATTAGTGGTCCCCAACTTAGTACATAATCAATGTATTCATTGCCATCTATATCATATATTTTAGAACCGTCTGCATGATCCATAAAAATAGCAGGTGTATCTACCGATTTAAATGCTCTGACAGGGCTATTAACACCTCCAGGCATTAAATTTTCAGCTGTTTCCATAGCTTTTATAGATTTTTCATAACCCATAAATAAAATCCTCCTTAGTAGTGATTCATTACTTATCTAAATAGCGACAAATATCCTTAGCAAAGTAAGTGATGATTAAATCCGCACCAGCACGTTTCATAGAAATCATTTGTTCCATCACAATTTTTTCTTCATCAATCCAACCATTGAGGGCCGCAGCTTTAGTCATGCTATATTCACCACTGACATTGTATGCAACAACAGGAACATTAGTATTATTTTTTACGTCTCTAACAATATCTAAGTAACTTAAAGCTGGCTTAACAATCATCATATCGCAACCTTCTTTAAGATCGCTTTCTAATTCTCTCAATGCTTCTAAACGATTTGCTGGATCCATTTGATAAGTTTTTCTGTCACCGAAAGATGGAGCTGAATCTGCTGCATCACGGAACGGACCGAAGAAACTAGACGCATATTTAATACCATAACTCATAATTGGAATATTTTCGTACCCAGCTTGATCTAAGCCTTTCCTAATTTCTGCAACGAAACCATCCATCATATTACTTGGAGCGATAATATCTGCGCCTGCTTCTACTTGTGATATAGCAGTTTTAACTAATAAAGGTAATGACTTATCATTGTCAACATCATGAGTATGATCATCAATAACGCCACAATGGCCGTGATCTGTATATTCACATAGACAAGTATCCGCAACAATTAACAAGTCATCATACATTTTTTTAGCAATACGCGTTGCTTCTTGTACAACACCGTTATGATCGTATGCACCTGAACCTACATCGTCTTTGTTATTAGGCACTCCAAAGAACATTATTGCTCTAATGCCTAAATCATAAGCATCTTTAATTTCTTCATGTAATAAATTTAAACTAATTTGATATACACCAGGTAGTGAATGAATTTCAGATTTAATGTCATCTTGTTCGACTACGAAAATAGGATAAATTAAATCCTCTTTTCTCACGTGTGTCTCTCTCACTAAATCTCGCATTGTATGAGAAGAACGTAGTCTTCTATGTCTATCAAATTTCATTATTCTCCCTACTTTCTAAAATTTTGGCTATTATTGATTCCGAAGTTTGTGAATCAGCAACTTGCACATTTTGATTATAATTTTTAAGAACTGTAGCTGTTTGCTTACCTATCGCATAGTAATGGTGAAACTCTGGAGTATCTCCATTTTCAAAATAATAACGAACTGCAGATGAGCTTGAGAAAGTTATAGCATCTAATTCATTATTTTTTACAAGTTGTTTAACCTCATTAATATTTTGATGGTGAGGTATAGGTTTATATAAATCAATCTTAATCACAACATTATTATTATTCAATTGATGTGCTAATTTCGGTCGTGCAAGCTGACTAGAAGGAAGTAAGATTCGCTGATTCATAGAATTAAACTCTTTAAGAAATCCTTCTTGAGAAAAATCACTTGGAATAAAATCAACATTTATATTTAAATCCTCACAGTATTGAGCCGTTTTCTCGCCGATAACTGCTACCTTCTTAACTTTAACGCTTTTTAAATACTCATAAAAGTATTTGACTGCATTTTTAGAAGAAAAAATAAGCCAGTCATAGTCATGATTAAGCAAATGCTCATTAAACGAAAGTTCTTGTATTTGAATCAATGGTTTATGAATAATATTGACTAAATTACTTTGAACTTTACTTGTTTGGGTCATAACTATAACTGGTTTCATCATTGAGTTCCACCTTTAAGACATGGTAATCTTTTTAATTATTTTCCTCATTTAACTTTCTAATAATTTCATAAGCGCCTTGTTCTTTCAATACGCGACTAACTTCTTGACCTAATTCAACAGGATCTAAACCTTTGGCAGTATGTTCATAACGTTCTTTTCCATCTGGTGTCATAATTAATCCTGTGAACTCGATTTGCTTATCACCATCTATAGTGGCGTATCCACCGATGGGTACTTGGCAACTGCCATCCATCTCCGACAAGAAGGTACGTTCAGCAGTAACACATTGTGCGACATCTTGATTATGCACTTTTTTAAGCAACTCTAAAAGTTCTTTATCATCGCTTCTACATTCTATACCTAGTGCTCCTTGTCCAATAGCTGGTAGAAGGACATCTTTATCTAAATAAGTTGTAACTATGTCGTCTGACCAACCCATACGTTTTAGACCTGCTGCAGCGAGTATAATTGCATCATAATCTTCTGTTTCTAATTTTTTTAAACGCGTATCTATATTACCGCGAATCCATTTAATTTCTAAATGAGGATATTTAGATAAAATCTGTGCGCCTCGACGAAGTGAACTTGTACCGACTATACTACCCTCTGTTAACTCACTCAGTGGGGTGTGGTTTTTCGAAATATAAGCATCGAATGGAACTTCACGATCTGGAATACATCCCAATGTAAGACCTTCGGGAATAATACTTGGCACATCTTTCAGAGAATGAATAGCCATATCGATTTCTTTATTAAATAATTCATTTTGAATTTCTTTAACAAATAGACCTTTACCTCCAACTTTGGATAGTTGTTTATCTACAATTTGGTCCCCTTTTGTAACAATTTCTTTGATTTCGATGTCTAAATCAGGATCGACTTTTTTTAATTTATCTATAAATTGTTGACTTTGAGTCAAAGCTAGTTTACTTCTACGTGATCCAACAACGAGTTTACGCATATGTTGAATGCCTCCTAGGTACTAAAATCTATTAAATACTCGAAATAGTAAAAATTAAGCAACTTTTTAATTAAAGTGCGTTGTAAAGAATAAATTAATCATACTAAGACAGAATAGAATGATATTAAAATAAATTAAATTTCTTTGTGTAATCCATTTTCTAATACGTAACAGGATGTAAACACCATATAATAAAGTAATAATTGAAGAAAAGATAACTTTTGGATCTATAAAAATACGATTACCGATGGCAAAAACGCCCCATTGAGCACCTAAAATAATACTCAAAATAAGAACGATAATGCCTATTAGTGTGGAGTAAAATATAATCGACTCTAAAGTAGCGACGCTACCAATTCTAAAGTAATTTTGATCAAAAATTTTCTCTTTTAAGTTTCTATATTGAATAATGTATAGCAAAGCATTCACAAATGCTACTGCAAAAAAGGCATAACTTAACACAGCTAAACCAATATGAACAAGTAAAAGTTCATTGATCACAGCTACTTGTTGTACCTGTGTTTGATAGTGTTCAGGCTGAAACGTGTTCATCGCCATAAGTGCTAATCCTACTAAATTCAAAAAGAAAACGGAGAAATTAAGAACTTTAATTAAATTCAATATTAAAGAAAGTGAAATAATAATCCACGTAAGTGTGAAAAAGACATCAAATATCGAATTTAAAGGCACTTTTTGAGTTTGAATGATAAAAACAGATAAAGAGATTGTTTGTAATACCCAAACAATCCCTAATGAATAAACGCCTAAAGTCCTAACTTTATAACTTTTACTAATAAAATCTATAAAATAGAACACTATACTTAGAATATATATAATTAATATAATTTCATGAAATCGAATAAACAGGGTTTCTTGCATATTATCACCATATTAATATGCTTATTCAAAACTAAAAATTCGACGAGCAGAAATCTCCTGTGCTTTACTCTCTTTTTCTAGCTTAGCCTTTTCTCTAGGATCTTCGGCTTCAATGTCAAAAATGTTTTGAAATAGCTCTAATTTTTCAGTACTTTTCTTATCACTACTTAATTCTTTAGCCTGTTTGATTGGATCTTTCAACATTTGATTAATAATACTTTTTGTATGCTTAGAAATTACTTTTCTTTCTCTTTCTGAAAGATGAGGTAATTTACGGTCAATACTATCCATCGTTTCTGATTGTATATCCATAGCTTTATCACGTAATGCTCGAATGACAGGTACGACACCTAACATATTAACCCATTCATTGTGTGAGTCAATTTCAGCTGGAATTTGTTGTGCAATCGTTTCAGCTGCATGTTGACGTTCTCTTAAATTAGCGTCAACTAAACCTTTTAAATCATCAACGTCATAGTTAAAAATATTAGTGATTGCATCGATACCTGGTTCAATATCACGCGGTACCGCTATATCAATCATAACTAATGAATCAACTTTTCTACGATCAGAAATTTGATTAATCATTTCATTAGTAATGATATAATCTTGAGAACTTGTAGAGCTGATTACAATATCAGTTTGCTCTAACAATGAAGGTAAAGCATCTAAAGAATCAAATGATACATTATGTTTATTAGCTAAAATTTCTGCTTTAGCTAGAGTACGATTGACAATAGTAATGTTTGAGATACCAGAACCTAAAAGATTTAAGAGTGATAATTCACTCATTTCCCCTGCACCAATAATGACAGCATGTTTACTTTTTAATTTACCGAATACCTTTTTAGCTAATTCAACTGCAGCGTATGAAACACTTACTGCATTATCTGCAATATCTGTTTCACTATGTGCGCGTTTAGCAAAAGTAATTGCCTGTTTAAATAAATGATTAAATATCGTTCCAGTAGTACCTGTTTCTTGGGCAAGGAAGAATGCATCACGCATTTGACCTAAAATTTGAGTTTCACCAAGTACTATTGAATCAAGACCAGAAATCACACGCAATAAATGTTCTACTGCGTCGTCCCCCACTTTGACTTCTGACATTACTTTAATATCATCTACATCGAATCCAAATGAACGTGCTAAAAATCGTTGAATATAGTAGCGTCCTGTATGGATTTGATCAACAACGGCGTATACTTCAGTACGATTACATGTAGATAAAATGACATTTTCTAAAATAGATTTAGTTTCATATAAATCTTCATGGGCTAATCGCAAGGCATCATCTCTAAAAGCAACTTGCTCTCTTAGTGCTACATCAGCAGTTCGATGATTTATGCTAATTGCAATAAAATGCATTTATAACGCCCTCCATATACTAACAATAATCCAAGTATAACACATTTATATACACATTTAAGTTGATTGCTCAAATAAATTAGAAATATTCTAATCTAACTTCAATTTTTTGTCAAAATCATTACAAGCATTAATATTATCTTCCATCAAATATAGTTCATATCAAAATTTGTACTCGTTTAAGCAATCTTAAACAATAATGATTATAAATAAGTTGAGATGAGATCCCAAATTGGTTGTTGCTTATTATTTTTAATAGAAGAATAACTAATAATACTGTCCTCAGGTTCTAATTCAAGTTTATCCTTAATATTTTTTAAATGCTTTTGCACTTTTCCTTTAGCGATTTTATCTTCTTTAGTGCAGATAACTAGAGTAGGTATATCAAAATGTTTGAGATAATTATACATAAGCACATCATCTTCAGTCGGATTATGTCTTAAATCAACGAGTTGTATGACAAGTCTTAGATTTTCTCGTTGAGTTAAATACTCTTCTATCATTTTTCCGAATTTTTCTCTTTGTGCTTTACTCACTTTTGCATAGCCATACCCTGGTACATCTACAAAGATAAGTTGTTCATCGATATTAAAGAAATTAAGTGTTTGAGTTTTACCAGGTTGTTGAGATGTTCGAGCCATATTTTTTCGTCCTATCATACTATTGATAAATGTTGATTTACCAACATTTGAACGACCGCTTAAAGCAACTTCTGACAAATTTGTCTCAGGATATTGAGCCTCTTGAACAGCACTAATTATTAATTCAATATTATTAGGATTAATATTCATGTTAGATCCTCTCTTTATCACTTAAATTTAACTTAACTCTAACATTATATATGATTTAGTGTCGATAAGATATATTTGATTATATGTTTAAATCAACACATAAAAAACAGTGTCACAGAAGTGTGACACTGTTTAGCTTTTAAATTAAGCAGAAGTTTTATCTTCATTAACAAGATTACCTTCTGAATCATATAATTCAGGTTCAATCTCTTCATTAATTGTATTTTCAGTTATAACAACTTTACTTACATTTTCAGTTGATGGCACGTCATACATAATATCAATAAGTGCTTCTTCAATAATAGAACGTAAACCACGAGCACCAGTCTTACGCTCAATAGCTTTTTCACTTATAGCAGATAACGCTTCTTCAGTGAATTCTAACTCAACATTATCTAACTCAAGCATTTTAGTATATTGTTTAACTAATGCATTTTTAGGTTGAGTTAAAATATTTTTAAGTGCTGCAACGTCTAATGTTTCAAGGTTTGCAACAATAGGAACACGTCCGATAAATTCCGGAATTAAACCATATGATTGTAAATCTTCAGGTCTAATTTGTTCTAATAGTGCTTCTTCATCGTATTTGTCTGCTTCATTACTAGCAAAGCCAATAACTTTTTCACCTAGACGACGTTTGATAACTTCATCAATACCATCAAAGGCACCGCCTAAAATAAATAATATATTTGTCGTATCAATTTGAATTAATTCTTGATTTGGATGTTTACGGCCACCTTGTGGAGGAACACTTGCAGTTGTACCTTCTAAAATTTTAAGTAATGCTTGTTGTACACCTTCACCTGAAACATCACGTGTAATTGAAGTATTTTCAGATTTACGAGCAATTTTATCAATCTCATCTACATAAATGATACCTTTTTCAGCTTTATCTATATCAAAGTCTGCAGCTTGGATTAAACGTAATAGTATATTTTCAACATCATCACCAACGTAACCGGCTTCAGTAAGACTTGTTGCATCAGCAATAGCAAAAGGTACATTAAGCGTTTTAGCTAATGTTTGAGCTAATAATGTTTTACCGCTACCCGTTGGACCTATTAAAGCGATGTTACTTTTCTGTAGTTCAACATCATCATCGCTTGGTCCTAATTGTTGAATTCGTTTGTAATGATTATATACAGCTACTGCTAATGATTTTTTAGCTTTTTCTTGGCCGATAACATATTCATTTAAATGATCCATTATTTCTTTAGGAGTTGGTAATTCAGTAAATCCTTCAGACGTATTTTGAGCTAATTCTTCTTCAACGATTTCAGAGCATAATTCAATACACTCATTACAAATATATACGCCACTTCCTGCGACTAATTTTTTAACTTGATCTTGGTCTTTACCGCAGAAAGAACATTTTAAATTTTCTTCATCTTCATTGAATTTGAACATTCTTATATACACCCCTATTCTTTAAAGACTATACTAGATTGCATTCTACAATGCAACTTTATACATTTACAATTTATCTGCTTACATAGTTATGAGGCTGGGACATGATTCATTGTCTCAGCCTCACTCAACATATTGGCAGTAGATGTCTGAATTGGAAGCGCGCTTATACCAAGATTCTTCCAACATATTCATCTTTGTCAACAGGGCCCAACATAGTGAATTTCATTTTAGCGAAATTCTACAAGTAGGGCAAGTTGGGAGAGGGACAATGAAAATAATTTTGACAAATTATATTTCGTCCCTCTCCCACTTTATGACATTAACATAGTATACGAACAATCAGTAATTGATTAAATAGCGCAAGTTAAATTAACTTTACTTGTTAATTAGTCTTCTTTTGTTGATTCAACATATTTAGCATTATCTCTTAATAAGTCAATAACTTTTTGGATACGAACATCATTTTTAACAATGTCAGTATTACCTAATGTTGATTTAATATCTTCAACTGAAATATTAAATTGTTCACTCATTTTTTCTAATTCTTTATCGATGTCTTCGTCTGAAACTTCAACATTTTCAGCATCAGCAATAGCAGTTAAAGTTAAGTTTGTTTTAACGCGTTGTTCTGCATCGTCTTTCATTTGTTCTCTTAGTTGATCTTCATTTTGACCTGAGATTTGATAATAAGTTTGTAAATCTAAACCTTGTTGTTGAATTCTTTGGCCAAACTCTTGAATCATACGATCTAATTCAGTGTTAACCATAGCCTCTGGAATGTCGATTGTAGTGTTCTCAGTTGCTTTGTTAATGGCTTCTTCTTTTTCAGTATTTTCAGCTTCAGTAGCTTTTTGTTCAGATAAACGTTTGCGTAAGTTTTCTTTATACTCATCTACTGTTTCAGCATTAGAATCTAATTCGTTCGCAATTTCATCATTAAGCTCTGGAACGTCTTTATATTTAATTTCATTGACTTTAGTTTTGAAAGTAGCTTCCTTACCAGCTAATTCTTCAGCATGGTATTCTTCTGGGAATGTAACGACTACATCTTTTTCTTCGCCAGTTTTCATACCTTCTAATTGTTCTTCAAATCCTGGAATGAATGAACCAGAACCAACTTCTAGGTCGTAACCTTCAGCTTGTCCACCTTCAAATTCTTCACCGTCAACAGAACCTGTGAAGTCGATGTTTACTGTATTGCCATTTTCAACAGCTCCATCTTCTTTAACAACCATTTCTGCTAAATGACCTAAACTATGATCAATTGATTCTTGCAATTCATCATCTGTAAGTTCAGTATCTTGTTTTTCAATTTCAAGACCTTTATAGTCGCCCAATTTAACTTCAGGTTCAACTGTTACTGTAGCATCGAAAATAAAGTCTTTACCTTTTTCAATTTGAGTAACGCTTACTTCAGGTTGCGCTACTGGGTTGATACCAGTTTCATCAATAGCTTCACCGTAAGCTTCAGGTAATAAGATATCAACTGCATCTTGGTATAATGCCTCTACACCAAAACGTTGTTCAAAAATTTGACGAGGCACTTTACCTTTACGGAAACCAGGCACATTAATTTGTTTAACTACTTTTTTGAATGCTTGATCTAATGCTTTGTCTACTTTTTCTGCTGGAACTGTAACTGTTAATACGCCTTCGTTACCTTCCTTTTTTTCCCAAGTTGCTGTCATGTATAAATACCTCCATGATTGACTAATTTATTTTTTCAACTTCCCTATTATATCATAGGTTCAAAACGTAAACAAACATTGAAAATACTGACTTTTTCATGTTTATTTGTTTTCAATAGATACTATATTAAAATTCTTTTAGCTAATTTGCAACAAATGAATTTTAGCTTTCAATATCTAAAGATTTTATGAATTCAAGTGTGTTTAAGTTTTCAACAGTTATATCTATACCAAGTAACGCTTTGAAATAAACATCGTATGCATTTATCCAATCTTCTATATCATACAAATCTTCAATATTTAATGGATATAGAAGAATCGAGTGATTATTCATGATATGATGAGCCTCATCTACAATATGCAAAACCCCATCTTCAAGCCTTTGAATTACTTGAGGAATAACTAGTTTCTTCATTATTGTATGTTCAAGTCCACATAATTTCGATGGTATAACTTCTGCACTAAGACGATATTTGTTAATATCAATTGTTCGTTGATAACCCGCAAATCTTAAATATTCTAGCATCAAGCTTTTTATATTATTAGGTAAATCTAATGTTGTTAATAAATGAGCGATACTTTCTTTAAATTGATAATGACCGTTATCAATAAGTTGGAGGATTAGTGCTGTCTGTTCTCTACTATTGAACTCATCAAATTGAGATAAAGAAGTTGAAATCATTTTTCTATCTTGATCAAGTTTAGATTGTGCATATTCTTTCAATGGAAATAATTCCATTCTCGTTTTATGATTTTTAACTTCATCGATAATTTGATTAATTACTTCGACCGCTTGGTAATATTGACCTAACCCATTTAAACTTTTTATATAATAAATCATTAAATCGTCATAGCAATTTAATCCACGCTTTAATAATATAATTGCTTCTTCTCTTAATTCTAAAAAAGAGCTCATCTGATGAAGCATCCAACATTTTTTCAATGCTAATTCTTCACTAAGTTCAAAATGCATTTCATACTTCTCAAACAAATCATACATTAAATCAAGATCAAGACTCGTTTGAGCTTCATTAATTTGCTTTCTTATTTTCTCCTCTGATTGTGGAAATGGAATTACATTTGACATTGATTATGCACTCCAATCTTTATAAATCTTGAAGAATTAAAGCACTCCATGTCTCAAAATCATCATACGACTCAATACTTCCCTTTTCTACCCATTTAATTCTAAGGGTATCTGTCTCTTTCGCTTCAACATCAGTAGTACTTACAGTTATTTTAAAAACAATGCCCATGTGAACTTTTCCTACTTCATTATTATCATCGTTAATAAATCCAAGATATTCCATGTTTTGAGAATCTTCTTTTGCAAGGCCAACTTCTTCTTCTAATTCTCTTTGAGCATTAACTCTTAGTACTTCATTGATAGAGTCTGCTCCCATAACGTCGTTCATATGACCACCTACTCCTATTGAAGATTGACCATGCAACCTTTCTTCTCCTCCGCCAGATAAGCGCTCATATACAAGGATTTCACCTTTTTCATTTTCTAATAAACAATATGAAATAAGCTGTTTAAATTTGGAATCCTCTTCCATATCTCCACGTCTTTTTACTTCGTATTCACTTAGTGCATTAAAGATATCTTTACCTTTAATATTATTTTTATGTAAAAATCCATTAAAAGCATTTTTCTCATCATTAAAAAGTACTTTTCGTGGAACAACGATAATTTGTTCATCAAATTTAGACATATTAATCTCCTTTAGGTATATACTTTTATATCAGTCATTTTAGCAAAAATCTACTTATTTTGCGATTTACTTTATTATGAAGTTTTAATCACAAAAATCTTAATGGCAATTGAAAATGATACCAACTATGAATTGCCATAAAAAAAGAGATGACACCTGAGTCATCTCTTAATCTAATATTATTTTAAAGCTTCTTTAGCTTTAGTAACTAATTCACCGAAAGCTTTGTCATCTGAAATAGCAATTTCTGATAACATTTTACGGTTAATATCGATTTCAGCTTTCTTCAAACCGTTCATTAAACGAGAATAGCTGATGTCGTGTTGACGTGCAGCAGCGTTAATACGTGTAATCCATAATTTACGGAAGTCACGTTTACGTTGACGACGGTCACGGAAAGCATATTGACCTGATTTCATTACTTGTTGTTTAGCTACTTTATATAATGTATGTTTTGAACCGAAGTAACCTTTAGCTAATTTAATCGTTTTTTTACGACGTGCTCTTGTTACTGTTCCACCTTTAACTCGTGGCATAATAATTCCTCCTTAGATATTATCTATCTTGTAATTTCGTATTAAATATTATTTTTTGTAAGCTAATAATTGTTTTACGCGTTTCATATCACTTTTTGAAACTAATTTAGCTTTACGTAATTGACGCTTTTGTTTAGTGTTTTTGTTTGCGAATAAGTGAGATGTGAAAGCTCTTGAACGTTTTAATTGACCAGAACCAGTTCTTTTAACACGTTTAGCAGCTCCACGGTGAGTTTTCATTTTAGGCATGATTCATTTCCTCCTATTATTTAACGATTATTTTTCATTGATAGGCGCTAACATGATAAACATTTGACGCCCTTCCATTTTAGGCTTTTGTTCAACTGTTGCTATATCTTTACATTCATCTGCAAATTGTTCTAATACGCGTTGACCAATTTCTTTATGCGTAATCGCACGACCTCTGAAACGAATAGAAACTTTACATTTGTCGCCTTTAGATAAGAATTTACGTCCATTTTTCAACTTAGTTTGGAAATCATGTTCCTCAATTGTTGGACTTAAACGTAATTCTTTAACATTAATGACTTTTTGTTTCTTCTTCATTTCTTTTTCTTTTTTCTGTTGTTCGAATTTATATTTACCGTAGTCCATAATTCTCGCAACAGGTGGTTTCGCATTTGGTGCGACAACAACTAAATCTAAATCAACTCGTTCAGCCATTTCTAAAGCTTCACGTTTCGATTTCACACCAATTTGATCACCATCTTGGCCGATTAAACGTAGTTCTTTTGCACGAATTCTCTCATTAACTTGAGTTTGATCTTTTGCTATGGTTGACACCTCCTAGAGTTTTACGAAATTGTCCCAAGCAAAAAAGAAGAGCGAGTAACAATACCCGCTCTTCTTCCACACATTTATTGTGTAACATGATTAACCTGCCAACTGCTATTGCGTCGCTACAGGTGAGAAGCGGGTGCTTCTACTTGGTTCGTTTCGTATTCAACGTTACTAATCATATCAATAATAAACATGTAAGTCAATTGTTTTTTTATTATTTATTGTGATGTCTAATTTCATCCATCGAAACATCTTGTCTTAAATCAACTTTTTTAAGTGGAATCATTTTCGTTTTATAGCGTAGCTTATGGTAAATGAAGAATGCTAAGAAAACAGGTATTCCCATATAAGTAATAACAAAACGATTAAGATCAAAATGTCCTGTTTTTATAAAGTCTACATCTTGTCCGATGATAACAATTATACATAATATACCTGCAAATATAGGGCCAAATGGGAACAGCTTAGCCTTATATTTAAGTTTACTTTTATCATAATCTTGTTTATCAAATGCTCGTCTGAATCTATAGTGACTTATTGCTATACCTACCCAAGCGATAAACCCTGTCATACCACTAGCTGCAACAATATATTCATATGCATCTCCACTTATATGCTGTAAAGCAAAGATGATTACAACAAGTACACCAGTAGCAATTAATGATAAATAAGGTACGCCACTTTTGTTAGTCTTACCAAAAGAAGAAAATGCTAATTTGTCTTTACTCATTGAATATAACATACGAGTTGATGCATACATTCCTGAGTTACCAGCAGATAAAACAGACGTTAATATAACGGCGTTCATAAATGATGCTGCAAAAGCAAGACCAGCATTTTTGAACACAAGTGTAAATGGAGAAGTAGAAATGCTATCTCCACCGCCCATTAGAGACTTACTATCATAAGGAATTAACATACCTATAATGAATATTGCTAGAATGTAAAATAATAAGATACGCCAAAACACTTGCTTAATCGCTTTAGGGACGGCTCTTTCTGGATTTTCAGACTCACCAGCTGTGATACCTATTAATTCTGTTCCTTGGAATGAGAAACCTGCAACAAGGAATACTCCTAAAATTGATAATAGGCTACCACCTAAATTTCCACCTAGAATAGGACCATCACCTTTGTTAAATGTATCAAAACCGACGTATTTACCACCCATAATTCCAACAATTGTTAATAAACCAATGACAATAAATATAACTACAGTTATTACTTTTATTAAAGCGAACCAATATTCACTTTCACCATAAATTCTCACTGATAAAGAATTTAGGGCAAATATAATTACTAAAAAGATACAACTCCAAACCCACGCTGGTATACCTTGCATAGGTGACCAATACTGTATAACCTGTGCAGCTATGGTAACATCAGCAGCAACAGTTATTACCCAGTTAAACCAATAGTTCCAACCTAATGCAAATCCCAGTGATGGATCAACAAAGCGTGTAGCATATGTACTAAATGAACCGGAAACTGGTAAATAAGTAGCCATTTCCCCAAGAGATGTCATCAGGAAGAATACCATTGCACCAATAATTGCATAAGCAATTAAAGCACCTAACGCACCAGCATCATGAATAGCACCACCAGATGTCATGAATAGACCTGTACCAATACAACCGCCTATAGCGATCATTGAAATATGACGGTCTTTTAATCCTCTTTGGACACCGTCATTTTGATTTTCTTTTTTACTCATAGAAGCTCCCTTTCCTTGTCTTAGAGGCTAACATGTAACTATTTTTCTCTTTGTGTAATAAATATATATTTTAAATATGAAAGTTTGATTAAAAAATTTATAAGCAACAAACTTTGTGACAATAATAGCACTAAATCATTTATTAAGCTAAATACTACACAATACGAAAATAAAAAGTGGTTACATACCTTTAAGATATGCAACCACTTAGGTTTTATCTATATAAGGTAGCACATCACATTCTGTGACAGTACAGCTTCTTGTCGAAAACTGTCCCAACAATTATAAATTATGGTTTTACAATTGTTTCGGCATCGTTACCTTTCACTAATTCAACACATGTCCCATACGACTTCTGACTAGTTACTAATTAAAGATGCAACCTCTAACTCTAATTTTATTTCATTCATTTGTAATATACATGATACGACCTATCTTTTCAAGGTTATCTATGTTTTTTCAAACGAATTTCATCCACCAAATTCCAAATAAATTCATCTTTTTCAAGTGTTTCTTGATCTTGGGAACCATATTGTCTTACATTGACTTCATTATTTTCTACTTCTTTATCCCCTACAACAATTTGGTATGGTATTTTTTGCATTTGCACTTCACGAATTTTATAACCCATTTTTTCATTACGATCATCAATCTCAACACGAACGCCTTGCGATTTAAGTTCATCTTGTAATTGGCGGGCGTAATCATAATGTAAATCTACATTAACTGGAATGATTTCGACTTGTTTTGGTGCTAACCATGTTGGGAAAGCTCCTTTAGTTTCTTCAGTAAGGAATGCGACGAAACGTTCCATTGTAGAAACAACACCTCGGTGAATAACTACTGGTCTATGTTGTTCACCATCACTACCAATATAAGTGAGTTCAAAACGTTCAGGTAGTAAGAAATCAAGCTGCGCAGTAGATAAAGTTTCTTCTTTACCCATTGCAGTTTTAACTTGAACATCAAGTTTAGGACCATAAAATGCCGCTTCACCAATAGCTTCTACATATGGTAGACCCATTTCATCAACTGCTTCTTTGAGCATTGATTCAGCTTTATTCCACATTTCATCATCATCCATATATTTTTCTTTATCTTCTGGGTCTCTGTAGCTTAATCTGAAAGTGTAATCCTTAAAACCGAAGTCTTCATAAACTTCTTGAATCATATTGACTACTCTTTTGAACTCTTCTTTAATTTGATCTGGTCTCACGAATATATGAGAATCGTTAAGAGTCATTCCACGAACACGTTGTAAACCTGAAACTGCACCACTTGCTTCATATCTATGCATAGTACCTAATTCCGCAATACGGATTGGTAATTCTCGGTAAGAGTGTGGTTTATTATTATAAATCATCATATGGTGTGGACAGTTCATTGGTCTTAATACCATTTCTTCAGTTTCATCTAATTTCATAGGTGGAAACATGTCGTCTTGGTAATGATCCCAGTGACCAGAAGTTTTATATAAATCAACATTTGCTAATACTGGAGTATATACATGGTCATATCCCATGCTCACTTCTTTATCTACAATATAGCGTTCAATTTCACGTCTGATTGTAGCGCCATTTGGTAACCATAAAGGTAATCCAGCACCAACAAGTTGGCTATTAGTAAATAATTCTAAATCTTTACCGATTTTACGGTGATCTCTTTCACGACGTTCTTCAAGCATTTGTAAATGCGCTTTTAAATCCTTTTTATCAAAAAACGCAGTACCGTATATACGTTGTAACATTTTATTGTTACTGTCACCACGCCAATAAGCACCTGCAGTTGATAGTAATTTAAACTCTTTTATCTTAGAAGTCGAAGGTACATGTACACCACGACATAAATCTGTGAATTCACCTTGTGAGTATAAAGTAACGCTCTCATCTTCTGGAATTGCATCAATAAGTTCTAATTTATATGGATCATCTTTGAAGAATTCTTTAGCTTCATCTCTACTTACAACTTTTCGTTCTATTTTATAATTCTCATTAACGATTTGCTTCATCGTTTTTTCTATTTTTTCAAAATCATCTGATGATACTTTTTCATCCATATCAAAGTCATAGTAAAATCCGCCTTCAACCACCGGACCTACACCAAATTTCACATCACCATATAAACGCTTCAAAGCTTGTGCCATTAAATGCGCAGTTGAATGTCGTAAAACCTCTAAAGCCTCTTCACTACCTGGTGTAACAATCTCAATTGATCCATCTTCCTCAAGTGGTCTAGTTAAATCTACCATTTGACCATTAAATTTACCTGCTACAGCTTTCTTTCTTAAACCTGGGCTAATAGATTGAGCGATGTCTTCAGTAGTAGTACCTTTATCAAATTCTTTTGAATTACCATCTGGAAATTGAATATTAATTTGATCCATATTAAACCCTCCTAAATATTAAAAAGATCTGATCGTTGACTTATTGAATGATTAAGATAAATATCCACAAAACAAAAAACTCGCCCCCTATAACAAGGGACGAGTTTGTCGTGGTACCACCCTAGTTGCTCAGCTTTATAAAAATAATAACTAAGCTACTCTACATGAGATAACGGTCTCGAGCCGGATATTCATTACAAATATCATTATGAAGTAGTAATAATTTAATATATTAGCCATATTCTCATCAACTAATGACTTTCTGTGTAATAGTGATTAAATTATCTTATCTTCAATAGTTTCAACGATTAAGATTTAAGTCCATTATACACCTCATAAGATAAAATTCAATTGTTTCTATAATTTTTACCTTCTAAATAATATGGCGTAGATAGTGTTTTAACACGTTCGATAATTCTAGCTGCTTTAGTTTTCTCAGCTCCATCTCTCGTCATAGATAAATGATGCTCTAATTCACTATAGTCGAAGTTCGAACTGAAAAACGTAGGTAACTCATGAACCATTCTATAATGTAATAATGGTCCGATAATTTCATCTCTTACCCATGGTGTAACCTCTTCAGCACCTATATCATCAAGCATAAGTATATTAGCTTCACGCACACGTTCTAGTTTCTTTTCAAAACTACCGTCTTTGAAGCCACCTTTTAAAGTACGAATAAATTCAGGTAAGTAAACAATAGTGGATGAAATCTTCTTCGATTTGAGTTGATTAGCAACTGCACCTAATATAAATGACTTACCTGTTCCAAATGGGCCATACAAATATAATCCTTTTACTTTTTCATTATTAGCTATATTTGTGCATATTTCATCTGCAGCCATCGCTACGTCCAAACGATCACGTTCAGTCATGTAAATATCTTTTAATTTTGCATCTAATGTATCACGTTGCATATGATGTGAGGTGATGAGTTGAGAGTTAAAGCGTTCTTCATCATGTTTAATTTTACATGGACATTTCAAATATCTAATCTTAATTCTTTCATTTTCTATATACAACTCAGGTACGTGCCCTTTAACAAAATTAGGACATTCTTCAAAACGATGACCATCATAATGCTTCTGTTGATCTTTATACTCTTGTAAAACATTTAAATCTTCATCAATCATTGCATTCGTAAGTTGAGATTGATGTTGCTCTAAAAACTCTTTAACATCTGGGTCTTTTATAACATTTTGCTTGATTTTCTCAATACGTTTATTTAAGTCGTCTGACGCACCCATTATGTTCTTGAAACTTTTCATTACTCATTGCCCTCCTCCCATTTTTTATTCAAACGTTCTAAGAATGCTTTTCGATCTTTTTCTAATTTTTCATCTTTTGTGGTTGAATCTTTTGTAGCTGATGAATTTGATTGAGCCTCTCTATTTTCAAGCCATTTTGGAGTTTTCTCTTTTGAAATAAGTTGCTTGTTTTGTTTGGAATAGTTTCTATTCCCTTTGAAATTTTGGTCATAACTTTTAGGTTGATTAACTTGAAGTGCATAGTTGTAAGCTTGCTTAGCTGTTTTAATATCTTTTTTCTTCCAATTTGATGCAATTTCGAATATGTAAGATTTGGGTAACTTCATATCTTCTTTTAGCATAACAAATTGCAACAGTATATTAATCACACCGAAACTCATTTTTTCTCTATCAATTAATTCTTCAATCATACTTTTTTGTGATTGCGTAGGTTCAGAACCTGACCAACTCGCTAACATATCTATAGGACTAGTTTCGTCCAGTAGTTGTAACCATTCATCAGTATTATCTAGGGGTGTATCTTTTTCTTGAGGTGATTTATCAAAAGACTCACCTTTCAATTGTAATTTTGGCAAATGATTTTCGTTTTCAATCAAATAATATGATCGTGCTTGCTTGCGCATTTCTTCAAATGATAATTGTTGTGCACTAGTAATTGAATTTAATATAACTTTTTTCATTCCATCGGCAGTCAAACCATATAACGTAGCCAATTGAATAATTAATTCTTTAGCATCTTTAGTTACGATTTCATTACTGATAAAGTGTTGATTTAACATATGCCTCAACATTTCGAAATCAAATGTCTCATTGGATAAATCAATACCACTATAGTGATTAGCTTGTTTAAGATTAGATAAATCTTGATTTAAAACCTTTTTGGGTACATTAAAAACTTCAGTAAACTTCCTAGTCGTTTGTTTATAACGACTTAAATCCTTTTTGTCTTTTTCAAAATGATACTTTAAAGACTGATAACGATTTTTATCTACTTCACTATATAAAAAAACAGATAACATAGGATCATTAAAAAATTGATAAGCTGTAGGAGGTTGTATTAATTGATATACAAATCGTGTTTGCTGCTCTTCATGCTTAACAAAGGTTTTAATTAACCCGATAGCTTCTAAATAATCCATCTGCTTTCTAAAGTCTAAAAGATTGATTTTTAACTCATTCATAAATATGTAGTGAGTGAGTGGATAATGATGATGGACGTCTACAAATTGATTGATAAAGTGATAAAGCCCTATAGATTGCGGACCGATTAACGGCGTAAAGAGACGGTTCAATATTTCTAAATGTTCTGTCGTTAATTGAAATTCTTTGATGACCTCGAAGCTATCTTGAGGTCTTAACCCATACTCATACGACTGTAATCCCATTTAATAATCACTCCGTTTATTATCACTCAAGATTCCTTGCATTGAAGCAAGTAATTGGTCAACGTCCTTAAACTCTTTATAGACAGATGCAAATCTAACATATGAGACTTGATCAACATGCATTAATAATTTCATTACATGCTCTCCTATATCTCTTGAGGATATTTCAGTTTGACCTTCGTCACGTAATTGCCATTCGACTTTATTGGTAATATCTTCCAATTTTTGGTATCTTACTGGTCTCTTTTCACAAGATCTTACTAACCCATTTAATATTTTTTCTCTTAAAAATTGTTCTCGAGTACCATCTTTTTTAACAACGATAAGCGGACTTACTTCAATGTGTTCAAAAGTAGTAAACCGAGTTCCACAATTTTCACATTCTCTTCTTCGTCTTATTGCATTTGCATCATCTGCGTGTCTAGAATCAACTACTCTAGAATGTGTTGAATTACATTTTGGGCATTTCATTTATGTCACCCTCTTAAGTTTGATTAACGTACATTATACTACATAATTGTATTGTAAAAAAGAAAGGTTATTTACGCTAGAATTTAGATTTTAATACTATAAATATAGATTTTTAAATGATATTTTACTATAAAATTGAATCTTTGGATAAATGTTTAAAACAGAAATTTAAATTAAGTTAATTACGCTTTCTAATGTTTTTATTATAAAGATATAAGTCTTAATACAAATTTCCAATAGGAAAGCTGTCAACAAAGGATAAAGATCAACCAATATGAGTTAGATGAATACTAACTTTATGATTGTTCATACTTTGTCGACAGCTTATAATTACATGTCTTATACTGTTTTTTAATTATACTGCTTTAACAGTGGCCTCTTTCTCAATCAGTTCTCCAATTTGTTCAGCTACTTCTACAACACGATTAGAGTAACCCCATTCATTATCATACCAAGCAATTACTTTTACTTTATTCTCACCCATAACCATAGTAGATTGAGAATCTAAAACTGCAGAATTAGGATTCGTATTAAAGTCTACTGATACTAAAGGTGCATCTTCAACATCTAAAATGCCATCTAAGCCCGATTGTCTAAATGCTTCATTTACTTCTTCAGCAGTGACATTTTTTTCTAAATCAACGACTAAATCAACAAGTGAGACATTCTTAGTTGGAACACGTAAAGCCATTCCATGAAGTTTCCCTTCAACTTCTGGTAACACTTCTTTAAGCGCTTTAGCGGCACCAGTTGAAGTTGGAATAATACTTTCATTGCAAGAACGTGCTCTACGTAAATCCTTATGAGGATTATCAATATTTTTTTGATCGTTAGTAATGGCATGAACAGTTGTCATTAAACCATTTACAATGCCAAACTTATCATTCAAGACCTTTGCAACTGGACCGATACAATTGGTAGTACATGAAGCATTACTAAAGATGTCGTATTGATTAATATCAAGTTTGTCATCATTAACACCTTTAACAATCATTTGTACCTCTCCACCTTTTGAAGGGCCTGTGAGTAATACTTTCTTTGCACCTGCATTAATATGAGCAATGGCTTTATCTCCATGATTAAATTTACCAGTAGCTTCAATAACAATGTCGATATCTAATTCATTCCATGGTAAGTTTTCTGGATTTCTATCAGAAACAAGTTTAATTTCATGATTATCTACTTTAATACCATTTTCTGTTGCTTCAACTTTTTTATCATATGTACCATGAGTTGTATCATAATTAATTAAATGTGCAATAGTTTCAGAAGGATAACTTGCATTAATCGCTACGACATTTAAGTTTTTGTTTTTTAAAGCTATACGTAGCACCATTCTTCCAATTCTACCCATTCCATTAATCGCGATATTCGTTGACATTAAAAAGCACCCCTTGAACATTTATTTATATGTTATACTTTATGAAATTAGTATAACATATTATCTGTCTTTTGAAAGCGTTTCCCTATAATCATGTTCGAACTTTTATCTATCATTTTAAATAAGTTATACTTATTATTTAACATACAAAAAATAAAAAACGTACACAAAACAATGCTTTGTGTACGCTAACTTTATTAATCGATATAACCTTCTTTTTCAAGAAGTTGTTGTAAATTTTGTTTTAATTCAAGTTTATCACCTAGATTGTCTATGACATGATCAGCCATTCTACTTTTCTTATCAATAGATATTTGACTATACACACGTGCCTTAGCATCTTCTTGTGATAAATCATTTCTTTCCATTAAACGTTCAATTTGAATACTTTCAGAAGTGTAAACTACCCAAACTTCATCAACAGTATCTTGTAAATCATTTTCAAATAACAAAGGAATATCCATAATGACATTGTATCCCTCATTTAGGTAGTGATTCTTCTCTTCTTCCATTATTTCTCTAACAATAGGATGAACTATCTTATTAAGTTCTATTCGTTGTTCTGGATTATTAAAGACAAGTTCTCCAACATATTTACGATTCATCTCACCATTGTCGTCAATTGCTTCTTGACCAAATTTCTCTCTTATTTGATCTAATCCTTTTGAACCCTTCTTAACAGCTTTTCGAGATGCAACATCCGCATCAACAACCTTAAATCCATAAGCAGTTAATAATTCTGAGACTGTTGATTTACCAGTTGCGATTCCACCTGTTAGTCCAATAATCTTTGGCATATTTTCACGCTTCCTTTATTTCTGACAATTTGGGCAAAAATGACTATTTCTAGTGGCAATCACTTTTGTTTCTATTTCATGCCCACATGTTTTACAGTATTTCTGTTTATAAACATTTAAATGCAATTGCATTTCTCCGGTTTTACCGTCAGCTTGGCGATAATCAGAAATACTTGTTCCACCGTATTTAATACCCTCTTCAAGAACTTCTCGAACATAATAAAATAACATCTCTTTTTGTTGATGACTCAATGAGTTAGCAATTTTATCAGGTCGAATACCAGTTCTATAAAGTGCTTCACAAGCATAAATATTACCAGCACCGGCAATCACTTTATGATCTAAAATCATTTGTTTAATAGGTTTATTAGCGTATTTATTAATATCAAAACAACTTAGATAATGTATCATTGCTTCTTTATCAAATGGTTCTGGAGCTATTTCTAGAAAAGGAGGATAACTTTCATAATTGGCAATATTTCTAATTTCTCCAAAACGTCTAATATCTGAGTAAACTAATTTTTTACCATTGTTAAGTTCGAAAATCACTTGCCAATGTTTACGGTAATTTGGCGTTCCAATTTCTTCTAAATCATCTACTACAAAAAATCCTCCTGCCATACCTAAATGACTTATCAAAATTCTATGATCATTGTCTTTTTCAATATGAAAAACGATGTACTTACTACGCCTAAGAACTTCAGATATAACATAACCTTCAGTTAATTTTTTAAAACTATCTAACTCTATACCTTTTATAATTGTTTCTCTTTGATTATTTTTACCTTCGATTACCTTCTCTGAAAAAATAACTTTATCAATTTTTTCATTTATTACAAAAGGTTCTATACCTCTTTTAACATGTTCAACTTCTGGTAATTCTGGCATATTTTAATCCTTTCCTTATTTAGCGTCATACCATGTTGGTCCATAACTTGAATCTACTTTTAGAGGTACATCTAAATCTAAAGCTTGTTCCATAATTTCTTCAACAAACTTACTAAAATCTTCGACTTCAGATTTAGGCAACTCGAAAATCAATTCATCATGAACTTGCAATAATAATGTCGCGTGATAATTAGTATCTTTAACTTTTTCATAAAACTTAACCATAGCTAATTTAATAATATCTGCTGCGCTACCTTGTATCGGGGTATTCATTGCTGTTCTTTCTGCAAAACTTCTTAAGTTGAAATTACGACTTGTAATATCTGGAATATAACGACGTCGATGTAGAAGTGTTTCAACATATCCATCTGCTTTTGCATCTTTAACAATGTCAGACATGTATTGTTTTACACCAGGAAAACTAGCTAAGTAATCATCTATAAAAGCTTTCGCTTTTTTACGTGTAATTCCTAAACTTTGACTTAAGCCATAATCGCTAATTCCATACACAATACCAAAGTTTACTGCTTTGGCTTGTCTACGCATTAAACTATCTACTTCATTAGCTTCTACGTTAAATACTTTCATAGCTGTCGCAGTATGAATATCGTTACCATTAATAAATGCCTCTTTCAAACTTTCATCTTGAGTAATATGTGCAAGCACACGTAACTCTATTTGTGAATAGTCAGCCGATAAGATTACGCTATCCTTATCTGTAGGTTTAAAGGCTTTTCTAATTTTTCTTCCTTCTTCTAAACGAATAGGTATATTCTGTAAGTTTGGATCTACACTTGAAAGTCTACCTGTTTGTGCTAACGTTTGATTAAAACGTGTGTGAATTCTCTGATCTTTACTAATCACTTTTTGTAATCCTTCAACATAAGTTGATTGTAATTTTGACAATTGTCTATACTCCAATATATGTTCAATAATTGGATGCTCTCCCTGCAATTGTTCTAATACGTCTACTGCTGTTGAATAGCCTGTCTTAGTTTTCTTGATAACAGGTAGTTTTAGCGTTTCAAATAAAACTACTCCTAATTGTTTAGGAGAATTAATATTAAATTCTTCTCCTGCAGCTTCATGAATGTTTTTAATTAAAACATCTAATTTTTCTTGGATTTCGTTCTCCATTTGTTTTAAGTCTTCAACATCAGTATAAATACCAATTTCTTCCATTTCACTTAAAATTTTAGCAAGTGGTAATTCTAAATCTTTGAGTAACTCAACTTGATTATACTCTTCTAATTGAGCCTCCATTTCAGGTTTAGAGTTAGCAATTGCCTCTGTGATTGAAGCTACATGTTTATTTAATACTTCTTCTTCAGGAACTTGATGTTTTTTCCCCTTACCGTAAACTGACACATTATCTTTAACATAATTCTGTCCATAAAGTGAAACTACTGATTTTACATCATCTATTGAACGAGAAGGATCAATAATATAACTAGACAACATTACATCAAACTGCACATTTTGAATATCGATATTTAAACGATGCGCAGCCACATAAGTTTTTTTGGCATCGTATACAGTTTTAGTCGTATTTTTATCTTCTAACCATTGGACTAAATCTTGATATTGCTTAATATCTTCAGCATTAATGACCACATGTGAATCATCAGCATAAAAACCGAATTTTAGGATATTATCTTTAAGATAATTTGTGCCCTCTAATTCAAAATGAATAATTGCATGCTCTAAACTATCAAAGTTGATATGTTGAAAATCCGATTCAATTTCAAAGGTCTTTTCGTTAACTACATCGTTATTAGCTTTTTCATCAATATCTGCCAATAATTGTTTAAATTCAAGCTTTTTAAACAATTCTATTTTGTTAGTATTATCATCTTGATTTTCTAATTTTGTATCATTTAGATTAACCTCAATGGGACTTTCAACATTAATTGTAGCTAAGTCTTTACTCATCAAGGCATCATCTTTACTATTCACGAGTTTTTCTTTTAATTTTTTAGCTGTGACATCATCAATATGTTCATAAACACCTTCTACAGAAGTAAATTGTTTAAGAAGTTTGATTGCAGTCTTTTCACCAACGCCAGCAACCCCTGGAATATTATCTGAAGTATCTCCCATGAGACCTTTCATATCAATGATTTGTTTCGGTTGTAGCCCATCATATTTTTCAGCTATAAAACTTGGCGTGTAGTGATCTACATCTGTCACACCTTTTTTAGTGTAATAAATTGTGACATTATCAGTAGCTAATTGTGTTAAATCTCGATCCCCTGTAATAATAATCGTTTCGAAACCAGCCTTATCAGCCTCTCTACTTAGCGTGCCAATAATGTCATCCGCTTCATAATTTTCTAATTCATAGTGTTTAATGTGATAAGCATCTAATAATTGACGAATATAAGGAAATTGTTCACTTAATTCTGGTGGTGTTTTTTGACGTCCACCTTTATATTCACTGTACTTAGAATGTCTGAAAGTAGTTTTACCAGCATCAAATGCAACTAAAAAGTGATTGGGTTGTTCTTCTTTAATAATTTTCTCAAGCAACATCGCAAAGCCATATATAGCATTTGTATGAATACCAGCTTTATTAGAAAGTAATGGTAAAGCATAAAACGCTCTAAAGCTTAAACTGTTACCATCTATTAACACTAATTTATCCAAAATACGTAACCTCCAGAACTGATTTACATACATTTTAGCATACATAGGAACGCTTAACGAATATAGAGTTTAGCGGTCCTTAGTGCATTTGCATCAGCAAATGTAATCCTTTACCAGCACAATTGAACATTGAAATACTTAGTACCACTTACGCATTAGTCTTTAGCTAATGTGTTCCTCTTTTTTACTCTTAACGAATTTAAGACTTCTAACATAAAGTTAAATGTATACAACAAAAAGCTTTTCAAAAGAAGAAACTGCAATGTCAAAAATGACATTGCAGTTCCTCAAAATTATTCATCTATAAAAGTAACTTTGAAGGTCGAACCTTCTCCAAGTCTACTATTTATGTTGATTCGTCCGTTATGGGCTTCGACAATATGTTTAGTTATTGATAAACCTAAACCTGTACCGCCAGAATCTCTACTTCTCGCTTTATCTACTCTGTAGAAACGTTCAAAGATATGTTTTTGATCCTTGGCGCTAATACCAATTCCGAAATCTTGAATTTCTAAATTAACCTTTTTACCCTCTCTAAATACTCGTACAATAACCTTATTGTCCTCAAGAGAATAATTAATCGCATTTGAAAGTAAGTTAGTAATAACTTGAGCAATTTTATTTTCATGAGCTTCTATTATGACATCTTTTTCAATTTCAGGTTGAATTTCAATATTTTTATTTATAGCTTGAGTCTGCAAGTTATCAATCGTATTATAAGCTAATTCAGATAAATTCATATAGTTCGTTTCAATCTCGGTTTGTTGTTCGATATGCGATAAATCCAATAAATCCATAACTAACGATTCTATTCTATTAGATTCTTTCAAAATGATGTTCAAGAACATATCAAGAGATTGCTCATCATTTTTAGCACCTTCAATAAGCGTCTCCGCAAAACCTTTAATAGAAGTAATTGGTGTTTTCAATTCATGTGACACATTAGCCACAAACTCTCTTCTAAGATTTTCTAATTTTTGAAGGTTAGTAATATCATGAAGTACGACAACCATACCTTGTAATTTCTTCTTAGATTTGGACAAAATTGGGACACATGATACATCAAAGTATTTAGTATGTACATTATTTATGTCTACTTCAATTTGATCATAGATTACCTTCTCAGTTCTAAAGCTTTCTATTATTAGCTTCTCAATACTATCATCTATAAAACCAATATAATTCTTATTTTCAACCTGTTGATCCGGACTAAATACTTCATAGTAAGCATGGTTCGCAACAACTATTTCGCCATGTTTATCAATCATTAAAACAGAACTTGGAATATTCTCAAGTGTTGTTTTCAAACGATTTGATTGTATTTTTTGACTATTGTTCAATTTCTGCAATCTTCTGGCTAGCTCATTCGTTGTTACAAAAAGTGCTCGTGTTTCCTTAACATTACTTTCAGGAACACGAACATGATAATAACCATCTGCCAATAATGATGTTGCATACGTCACTTCATTAATAGGTCTTATATATGTTCGATTGATACTTCTACTAGCTAAGTAAACTGTGAATAACACTATGACGCCTATTATAGAAAGGTATTTCCACATTTCTCTTTGTAAATCTATGATTTCATCATTAATTCCACTTATGTATACGGTTTTGTTACCTATATTATCTTTAAAAGTATAGCGTGTACCGATATTAGTTTTTTTAGTAATTAAGTTAGAAGGATTGGCTGCATTATCAATTCTACTATCTATCTTTTTACTATCACCTGATGAAAAAATGATGTGTCCATCAGCTTCGTTTTTTATAACAACGATATTTTGTTGATTATCAGCAAGGTTGTCAATCTCTTCACCTTTTTTATGATTTAGTAAATTGACATAATTATGTGCTTCATTTCTTAATTCATTGATTTGATTGCTAGTTAAAGTTTGATAAATTGTGTTGTGAATAATTGCACCTAAACCAATAAAACTAATTATTGTTATAGTACTAATTAATAATAATAGACGATGATGAAACTTTAGCATTAAGCTTTAGGTCTCTCCAATTTATAACCTAATCCTCGCACTGTTTTAATTAATTTAGGTTGTTTTGGATTCTCTTCCAATTTATCTCTTAAATGACTAATATGTACATCGACGATTCGAGAGTCGCCAGCAAATTCATAATTCCAAACTGAATTGAGCATATGCTCTCGTGTAATGACACGGCCTTGTCTTTCAATTAAGTATAATAATAATTCGAATTCTTTAGGAGTTAACTCTAATAATTCTTCATCTTTATATACTTCAAAGAATTCAGGACGTATACGAATAGAGTCGATGATGATGTCTTCCTCATCTGTGTCCTCTTTCTCAATTTCATTAACAAACTTAGAACGTCTTAAAATAGCCTTAACTCTTGCAACCACTTCTCTAGGTGAAAATGGCTTTGTCATGTAATCGTCAGCACCTAGTTCAAGTCCTAAAACACGATCAAACTCATCATCTTTTGCGGTTAACATTAAAATAGGTACTAAATTTTTGTCAGATCGAATTGATTTACACACCTCAATACCATCCTTCTTAGGTAACATGACGTCCAATACAATAAGTTCAGGTTGCTCTTCTTCAACCTTTTTTAATGCTTCCTCGCCGTCATACGCGACTTCAACTATGTATCCTGCTGTTTCTAAATTATACTTTAGTAAGGTCACGATTGATTGTTCATCATCAACCACTAATACTTTTTGTGACATGGTGTGCCTCCCTATTTTGTTATTACAATTTCATTATAACTGAAGTTCAAATAAAAATAACATAGCTACACATCAATTTTACATAAACTTAACAAAACAAATATATTTGCACATATATTAAGAAAATATTTGTTTAATATTGTCTTAACATTAATTAACCTATCATCTTTTGAAGTAAAAAGATAATGATAACTTACATTTTTACATAATCTTTAAAAAAAGGGTTGGCTTTCGCCAACCCAACAAAGATTAGTATCTTATTTATTTTTAAATCTAATTTAGTTTACTTTAAGTTTTTAATTAACTCGTCAGCGAACTCTGAAGTTGAAACTTCTTCAGCGCCATCCATTAAACGAGCAAAATCGTAAGTTACAATTTTAGAAGCGATAGTTGCTTCAATTGAATCAGTGATTTTATCAGCAGCTTCTTGCCAACCTAAGTGTTCTAACATTAGAACTGAACTTAAAATTTCTGATGATGGATTAACTTTATTTAATCCAGCGTATTTTGGAGCTGTACCATGAGTTGCTTCAAAGATAGCGTGGCCTGTTTCGTAGTTAATATTAGCACCTGGAGCGATACCAATACCGCCAACTTGTGCAGCTAAAGCATCTGAAATGTAGTCACCATTTAAGTTCATAGTTGCTACTACATCATGTTCAGCTGGACGAGTTAAGATTTGTTGTAAGAAGATATCAGCAATTGAATCTTTGATAATAATTTTGCCTTCTTTTTCAGCTTTATCTTGAGCTTCATTTGCTGCATCTTTACCTTCTTTTTCAACAATTTCATCATATTGTTGCCAAGTAAATACTTTATCACCAAATTCATTATGAGCTAAGTCATAACCCCATTGTTTGAATGAACCTTCAGTGAATTTCATAATGTTACCTTTATGCACTAAAGTCACAGATTTACGATTGTTATCTAAAGCATATTGAATAGCTGCTCTAACAAGACGTTCTGTACCTTCTTTAGATACAGGTTTAATACCAATACCTGAAGTTTCTGGGAAGCGGATGTTAGTAGCTCCCATCTCATTTTGTAAGAAATCAATTACTTTTTTAACTTCTGAAGTTCCTTCTTTAAATTCAATACCTGCGTAGATATCTTCAGTGTTTTCACGGAAAATAACCATATCTACATCTTCAGGACGTTTAACTGGAGATGGTACACCTTGGAACCAACGAACAGGACGTAAGCAAGTAAATAAATCTAATTCTTGTCTTAAAGCAACATTTAGTGAACGGATCCCGCCACCAATTGGCGTAGTTAAAGGTCCTTTAACAGCGATTAAATATTCTTTAATCGTGTCTAAAGTTTCTTGAGGTAACCATTCTCCTGTTTCATCATAAGCTTTTTGTCCAGCTAAAACTTCTTTCCATTCAATACGTTTTTCGCCGTTGTAAGCTTTTTCTACTGCTGCATCAATAACGCGACTTGCAGCTTTCCAAATATCTGGTCCAATTCCATCACCAATAATAAATGGAATAATTGGTTCGTTTGGTACATTTAAACCTTCATTAGTTTGAGTAATTTTTTCTGCTGACATAAATCTAACCTCCAAGTATATTTAAACTTTCACTAAATACTATATGTTATTTTATTATCTTTCTTCAATAGGAACATATTTACGATCTTTCTCACCAATATATTGAGCTCTTGGTCTCATAATTCTGTTGTCTCGATATTGTTCTAATATATGAGCAATCCAACCAGAAGTACGACTTACTGCAAAGATTGGTGTAAATAAATCATGAGGAATGTTCATACTGTGATAAACAGTTGCACTGAAGAAATCAACATTTGGAATTAAGCCTTTTTCATCTTTCATACGCTTTTCAATAGCTAATGAAATATCAAATAATTCGCTTTGACCAGTTTCTTCAGTAATTTTACGGCTCATTTCACGTAAATATTTAGCACGTGGATCACCATCTTTATATACACGGTGACCAAAGCCCATTACTTTATCTTTATTAGCGAATCTCTCATCAAGGTAACTATCAACATTATCAGTACTACCTACTTCTTTTAACATTGCCATTACACGTTCATTTGCACCACCGTGTAGAGGCCCTTTTAATGAACCTACAGCAGCAACAATACCTGAATACATATCAGATAGTGATGAAACAGCACAACGAGCAGTGAATGCAGATGCGTTTAATTCATGATCGGCATGTAAAATTAAAGCTTTATTGAATGCTTCAACTTCAATGTCAGTTGGAAGTTCGCCTCTTAACATGTATAAGAAGTTCGCTGCATAACTTAATTCTGAATTAGGTTTAACAGGTTCTTTCCCTTCTCTTACTCTTGCGAAAGCCGTAACTAATGAAGCAATTTTTGCTTGAATACGAATTGCTCTTTCATACTTTTTATCTTCAGATTCAACTTCAGCATCTGGATCGAAATGAGCAATATAAGATACAGATGTACGTAACGCTGTCATAGGATGAACATCATCAGTTACATACTCTTCAAAGTGTTTATAAACTCTTTCGTTTAGAGTCATAAACTCAAATAATTTTTCTTTCAATTCTTTTAATTCTTCTTTATTTGGAAGTCTATAATTCCAAAGTAAGAAAATAATTTCTTCGAATTGGGCATTTTCTGCGAGATCATCAATATCATAGCCCGCATATGTCAATTGACTGTCAATTATTGAGCTGATCTTAGTTTCAGCTGCAATAACCCCTTCTAAACCTCTTTGTAATTCTGCCATGATAAATTTCCCCTTTACTATTTCTTTATGAAATGGCTTTCACCTAGTATTATAGCTAAATTCAAACAATTTGTGAAACATTATAAATAACTTTAAACATGTAAAAATGGTATATTAGCTTGACCTTAATGTATGTTAACATCTTTAAAAGAGCGTGAAATTAAACTTTACATAGTATATAACTCATCAAATTTCAAAAATATTGTGATGTTTTCGTTTAGTTATCAAGAATGATTACAAAATATAAATATACATTTTAGTGAATTTTCACACTTTTTTGCGAAAAGAATTGTATAAATAGCCTTATAAGTGCATAATATAAATATCTTATAGTAAGGGAGATGTCTTATGGCTGAAAATTTACAAAGAGAATTGAGCAATCGTCATGTTCAATTAATCGCCATTGGAGGCGCTATAGGAACGGGGTTATTCCTTGGTGCCGGTCAAACAATTGCAATGACGGGTCCCTCAATATTGCTTACCTATATCATTATAGGATTTATGTTATTCATGTTTATGCGTGGATTGGGAGAAATTATAATTCAAAACACTAATTTTAAATCATTTGCGGATGTTACTAATAAATACATAGGACCATTTGCTGGATTTATTACAGGGTGGACATATTGGTTATGTTGGATTATTACTGGTATGGCTGAAGTTACAGCGGTAGCTAAATATGTTAGTTTTTGGTTCCCTGAAATACCTAATTGGATTAGTGCTTTATTTTGTGTATTAATCTTAATGTCATTTAACCTACTAAGCGCCAAATTATTTGGTGAATTAGAATTTTGGTTTGCAATCATTAAAATTGCCACAATTATTGCTTTAATCGTTGTAGGTATTGTCATGATTCTTTTTGCTTTCAAAACACAATTCGGACATACAAGTTTAACTAATTTATACAACCATGGAATATTCCCTAAAGGGGCTTCAGGGTTCTTCATGTCATTCCAGATGGCACTATTTTCATTCGTAGGAATCGAAATGATTGGTGTTACTGCTGGAGAGACGAAAGATCCTGAACAAACTATACCAAAGGCAATCAATAGTGTACCTATTAGAATATTAATTTTCTATGTTGGGGCATTAGCAGTAATTATGTCAATCATTCCTTGGTACAAAGTTGATCCAGATAACAGCCCTTTCGTTAAATTATTCGCTTTAATTGGAGTACCATTTGCAGCTGGAATAATTAACTTTGTGGTTTTAACTGCTGCTGCATCATCATGTAATAGTGGTATCTTTTCAAATAGTAGAATGCTGTACGGACTATCTAATCAAGAACAAGCTCCACCAGCCTTCTCTAAAACCAACAAAAACGGTGTACCACACACAGCTATTATAGCTTCATCAGCATTATTGCTAATTGCAGCGTTGTTAAATTATATTTTCCCTGACGCTACTAAGGTATTTACTTATGTTACAACTATTTCAACTGTACTATTTTTAGTTGTATGGGCATTGATTATTATTGCTTATATCAATTACAGTAGAAATAATCCAGAGTTACATAAAAAGGCAACTTATAAATTACCTGGTGGTCTATATATGGGATATGCAATATTAATTTTCTTCATTTTTGTCTTCGGCTTATTATTTGTAAATGTCGATACTAGAAGAGCTATCTATTTAACACCTATTTGGTTTATTATTTTAGGTCTCATGTATTTACGATACAAAAAGGTAAGCAAACACGCGTAATAATAATAATTAATACCAGCGTTAGAATTGAAATGTCTAACGCTGGTATTTTTTTATCACCATTCAAGTTTTAAAACACAAAAACTGAGACATTATAAATAATGCCTCAGTCATGTAAAATTATATTTAAATTAAATTATAGTACGTTAGCGTAGCCTTCAAAGATTTTTCCTTGAGCTGCATCAACAGTAACTAACATATCGTTCTTAATTTCTTTAGTAGCTTTTTCAACACCAACTACTGTTGGAATACCTTTTTCTAAACCAACGATTGCACTTGGTGAAGTGATACCGTTCTCTTCAGTAATTAAACCAATAGCATTTTCGACATAAGGTACTAATGTTTCATCAACAGAGTTAGTAACAATGACTTTATCAGATAAATCTTTACCCTCTAAGTCACTTGCACTATCAGCAACAATAGCATGGCCTACTATTGATCCACGACCTACGCCTTGGCCACGAGCAATTTCATCACCTACTAAGTGAATTTTCATCATGTTTGTTGTACCTTTTTCACCAGTAGGTACACCTGCAGTAATAATGATTAAGTCTCCATTAGAAACTCTACCAGTCTCAACTGCAGTTGCTACTGCATTATTGAGTAATGCATCAGTGTTTTTACGTCCTTCTTTAACTACAGGATTAACGCCCCAAACAATCGCACATTGACGTGCAGTTTCTTCACTAGGAGTAACAGCGATAATATCAGAGTGTGGACGATATTTTGAAATCGTACGTGCAGTTGATCCACTCTCTGTTGCAGCAACAATTGCTTTAACATTTAAATTAAGCGCTGTATGTGCTACAGAAACACCAATGGCATTAACAAGAGATGTTTCAACTAACTTAGTACGGTCAGATAATAATTTTTTATAATCTTGCGCTGCTTCAGCTGAAACTGCGATATTTCTCATCGTTTTAACTGCTTCTTCTGGGTATAATCCCGCTGCAGTTTCACCTGATAACATAACTGCATCAGTACCATCATAAATGGCATTAGCAACGTCACTTGCTTCCGCACGAGTTGCACGAGGATTACGTTGCATTGAATCTAACATTTGAGTTGCAGTAATAACTGGTTTACCTAATTTATTACATTTTCTAATTAAATCTTTTTGAACCATAGGTACTTTTTCTGGTGGTATTTCAACACCCATGTCACCACGAGCAACCATTAAACCATCAGAAACTTCTAATATTTCGTCAATATTATCGATACCTTCTTGGTTTTCAATTTTAGGGAAAATTGTGATATGAGCTTTTTCTTCTTCAAGAATTTGGCGAATATCTAAAACATCACTAGGACGTCTTACGAAACTTGCTGCGATAAAATCAACATTTTCTTTGATACCAAAGCGGATATCATCAGCATCTTTATCAGTGATACCTGGTAAATTAACTTTTACTCCTGGTAAGTTAACACCTTTTTTATTTTTTAATTCTCCTGTATTTAAGATATCACATTTAACTTCGCCTTTATCTTTATTAATTTCTTTAACTTGTAGTTCAACTAAACCGTCATCTAATAAGATATAAGAACCTTCATTTACATCGTTAATTAAGTCTTCATAAGTAACTGAGAATTTCTCAGGAGTACCTTCAACTTCATTCATACTTACAATAACTTCTTTACCTTTTTCTAATTCAATAACGCCATCTTTCATATTATGCGTACGAATTTCAGGCCCTTTAGTATCTAATAATAGTGCAACAGTTTTATCTAAACGTTTAGCAACTTTACGTATTGTATCAATTCTTGCTTTATGTTCTTCATGACTACCATGAGAGAAGTTTAAACGCGCAACGTTCATACCCGCGTTAATTAATTTTTCAAGCATTTCTTCCGATTCAGAAGCTGGTCCTATAGTACATACAATTTTAGTCTTTCTCATTATATAATCCTCCCATAATTTATATTGATAATTCTTTAGCTAATTGATACATATCTTTATCAAATTTATGATTACTTTCTCCAAAGATATCATCAAATGGTGTAGCAGTTAATTGATTATTTTTAATACCCACACCTTTAGCAGTTTCACCTTGTTTAAGTAATTCTACAGCGTGTCCACCTAACCTTGAAGCCAACACACGGTCAGCTCCAGAAGGGCTTCCTCCACGCTGAATATGACCTAAAACTGATACTCGAGTATCAATATTGATGTATTTCATTAATTCATCAGCACATTCTTGGCCACTCATACATCCTTCAGCGACCATAACGATAGAATGTTTCTTACCTCTTTTTATACCCTGTTCAATTTTTTCTGCAACATCTTTAATGTCTGTATGAACTTCAGGTACTACAATCGTCTCTGCGCCAACAGACAATCCTGCCCATAACGCTAAATCACCACAGTCTCGACCCATTACTTCTACTATAAAAGTACGAGCATGACTTGATGCAGTATCTCTAATTTTATCGACCGATTCAATAATTGTATTCAAAGCAGTGTCAAAACCTATAGTGAAATCTGTACCATTAATATCATTATCAATAGTACCAGGTATTCCAATAGTTTGAATTTCCTTACATTCTTCACTAATACGTTGAGCACCGCGATAACTACCATCGCCCCCAATGACAACTAAGCCTTCAATACCACGTTTACGAAGGTTTTCAATACCTTTCTTACGCACATCTTCTTCTTTAAATTGAGGGCACCTAGCTGAAAATAGGAACGTACCTCCACGTTGAATTGTATCCCCTACAGAGCCTAATTCAAGCTTGTGAATATCATCGTCAAGTAAACCTTGGTAACCATGATAAATCCCATAAACTTCAATATTATTGTAAATTGCTGTACGAACGACTGCTCGAACTGCAGCATTCATACCTGGTGAATCTCCACCGCTAGTTAAAACTGCAATTTTTTTCATGACGACATACCTTTCTTTAACTAGATTTATCTTTAACTCTAAATTACCACAATTTATTTTACTGTTCCATCAAAAGAAAGCCTTTCAACGGATGTAAACGTTTTAAATAATGAATTTTTTCTAAAATCATAAAAAAGAGCTAATAGCCTTTAATCAAGACAATTAACTCTTAATAATTTATTCTACAACTGATCCTATATGTCTAAATTTCTCGAAACGATCATTAGCTAAATCTTCACCAGATTTTTGGTTCAATTCATTTAGGTGTTTCACAAAAACTTCTTTAATTGTTGAAGCTTGTGATTCTATATCTTTATGAGCACCACCTAAAGGTTCATTAATCACTTCATCAACAATATTTAAACCTTTAAGATCATTAGCTGTAATTTTCATAGTTTCAGCAGCAATTTTAGCTAAATTACTATCTTTCCAAAGTAAAGCAGCAGCGCCTTCAGGTGAAATAACTGAATAAGTACTATTCTCAAGCATAAGTACTTTATTAGATATACCTATACCAAGCGCACCACCACTACCGCCTTCACCAATAACGATTGCGATAACAGGGACTGTCAGTGATGCCATTTCAATTAGATTTTTAGCTATTGATTCACTCTGACCACGTTCTTCAGCTGCTTTACCTGGATAAGCACCTTTTGTATCAATAAAAGTAAAGATCGGACGGTTAAACTTTTCAGCTTGTTTCATTAAACGAAGAGCTTTACGATATCCCTCTGGATGAGCCATTCCAAAATTACGATAAATGTTATCTTTTGTATCTTTACCACGTTGCTGGCCGACTACAGTGACAGCTTGTCCGTTTAGATAACCAATTCCACCAATCATGGCAGGGTCATCTCTATAATTTCTATCTCCATGAAGCTCAATAAATGAGTCGAAAATATAAGGTATATAATCCAAAGTAGTTGGACGTTCTTGTAAGCGAGCAATCTGTACACGATCCCAAGGCTTCAAATTGGTATAAACTTTTTTAGTTTCTCTCTCAAGCGACGCTTCAAGCATATCTATTTCTTCTTGTAGATCAACTTCATTTTTCTCTTGAGATTCTTTTAACGATTCAATTTTATTTCTTATTTCAAAAAGTGGCTTTTCAAAATCTAACATTATTTACTCACCTCTTGATGGATATTTAAGATATTAGAAAGCGTTTCTTTCATATCTTTACGATGAATAACTTTATCTAATTGACCATGCTCTAATAAAAATTCAGCCGTTTGGAAGTCATCAGGTAACTTTTCATTAATAGTTTGTTCAATGACACGTCTACCAGCAAAACCTATAAGCGCTTTAGGTTCACTTAAATTAATATCTCCTACTGAAGCAAAACTTGCAGAAACCCCTCCAGTTGTCGGGTTAGTTATATATGAGATATATAATAAGCCTGCATCAGAATGACGTTTAAGTGATACACTTGTTTTTCCCATTTGCATAAGTGAAATAATGCCTTCTTGCATTCTGGCACCACCACTTGCTGAAAAGAGAATAAATGGTAGACGGTGTTCAGTACAGTAATCTATAATTCTGCAGATTTTTTCACCTACTACTGATCCCATGCTTCCCATTCTAAAACGGGCATCCATTACGGCCACTCCATATTTAATACCATCAAGTTCAGAAGTACCAGTAACTACAGCTTCATTTAATCCTGTCTTTTGTTGATCTTTCTCTACCTTTTCAATGTAGCCAGGGAAATCTAATGGATTCGCAGAGGTCATGCCCTTGTCGAATTCTACAAATGTCCCTTCATCTGAAATAGCTTCAATTCTCTTATGTGCAGTGAGTGCGATGTGGTGATCACAATTGAAGCACACATTTAGATTTTCAGCTAATTCTTTAGTGTACATAATTTTTTTACACTTTGGGCATTTAGTCATAATCCCAGCTGGCACATCATTTTGTTTAGAATCTTGAACTGTTAAATATTTCTTTTTCTTACTTCGATTAAAAAAATCTTTAAACATTGGTAAACCTCCAAATAACCTCTGTTACTACCATTTTTTAAATTTCCTGATTCAATATGCTCATGAAAAAACTATATTGTAACTAGCATATAAATCAACTTCAAAATTATTTTAAATCTGTCACTTTCATTGTTTTATCATAAATATCTTGAGGGTTAACTTCGATTCTTGCAACCCCTGATTCCATAGCAGCTTTGGCTACGCTTCTAGCAACAGATGGCGCAACTCTTTTATCAAAAGGTCCAGGAATACAATAATCAGGATTAAGTTCATCCTCTTCAATTAAGTCTGCAATTGCTTCTACAGCCGCTTTTTTCATATCTTCATTGATGTGAGTTGCTTCAACATCTAATGCACCTCTAAAAATGCCAGGGAAAGCTAAGACATTATTAATTTGGTTAGGAAAATCTGAACGTCCTGTACCAATGACTTTAGCACCTGCTTCTTTAGCATCATCAGGTTTGATTTCAGGGTTAGGATTTGCCATAGCAAAGATAATTGGATCATCTGCCATGCTCTTAACCATATCTTTAGTTAATAAGTCTGCTACAGATACACCAATAAATACATCTGCATCTTTAATAACTTCTTCTAAAGAACCATCGATTTTATCTTTGTTTGTCCAGTTAGCAACATAAGCTTTAGTATCATTCATACCATGTTGTCGCCCTTCATAAATAGCTCTTTTAGAGTCGCACATAATCATGTCTCTAACACCATAAGAATATAAAAGTTTTACAATAGCAATTCCAGCAGCTCCAGCTCCATTTAGTACAACTTTAATATCTGATAAATCTTTATCAACAATTCTTAAAGCATTGATTAAACCAGCCATAGTAACAATTGCTGTACCATGTTGATCGTCATGGAATACTGGGATATTAGTTTCTTTTTTCAATGTTTCCTCTATTTCAAAACATCTCGGTGCTGAAATATCTTCAAGATTAATACCACCATAATTAGGCTGTAGTAATTTCACAGTATTAACAATTTCATCAGTGTCTGTCGTATCTAATGCAATAGGTACGCCGTTGATACCAGCAAAGCTTTTAAACAATACCGCTTTACCTTCCATAACAGGAATGCTAGCTTCTGCTCCAATATTACCTAAACCAAGAACAGCAGTCCCATCAGTTACCACTGCTACAGTGTTTGCCTTTATTGTATAATCATAAACTTTTCTTGAATCTTCATGAATCTCCTTACAAGGTTCAGCAACACCAGGTGAATAAGCTAAACTAAGTTCTTCTTTATTAGTTACTTTTATATTTGGTGTAATTTCTAATTTACCTTGATTCTCTTTGTGCATCTCTAATGCATCGTCTCTTAAAGACATGAAATCAACCCCTATTTTAAATAATTTTAAAGTTAAAAAATAACTGTACTTATTAGATAAAAATCGTGAATGTTGAATCTAGTATTTCTAATATTTAAAAACACAATATACTTCATTTTAAGAATAGTTAGAAACGCATCTCATATGTAAATGAATACGTTAATTTAAATAATTCTTCGTGATACTATTCTTATTTATTAAAATTATTTTTTCTTTCGATTATAAGTTAAACAGTGTATAACCAAAACAAAAAATAATTACAAAGAAAAACTGATGGTTATTATCTTAACCATCAGTTAACTATACCATAGTTTAAAAATTGATAAAAGTTATATAAACCTAATATCACTAGGTTTTACAGACTCGATAAGTTGATAAATTGTCTCATCATCTTTATTTATATATCCTAAGTGTTTTATATCATTATTTTGTTCATTAAACGAACTAATCTCTAAAATGTTATTTTTCTCAATTGGTGTGTCTACTATCATTTCTTGCAACTTATCTGAAATCAATTGCGTATCACGTAGAATCACTTTTTTAGATGCTTTAATCTTTTGATTTTTAAATTCATTCACTTCAATGATCTGATTTATAATAAGTTGTAGTTGTTGATTTCTTTTTTCAAATTTACCGATGACTATATACATTTCTTCATTAGATATTGAAGTTTCATATTTCTTGAATTTATCAGGAAATATCACACCGTCCATTAACAACATTCCATCATTAAGGGTTACGAAGGCCATGTTCTGTCCATTCTTAGTTCTTATTTGTTTAATTGCATCAAATTGTACTAATATAGGTTGGTGATTTTGAGCATTACCTAATTTATAAATTCCTAAGTATTGCTTTTTATCAAATTCTTTCTCAACCGGATGTTTAGATATGTAGAAGCCTAAATACTCTTTTTCATAATCACTAAGCATTTTATCAGGTAACTCTTCTTTATCTTCATAAGCTTGTTTCGGAGTTAATATGTCGAAAAGCATATCATCCTGCTCGACATCAGAGGCTGTATCTAAAACTTGATCAATAGTTTGTAATAGAGTAGCTCTATTTTTACCAAAATGATCAAACGCACCAACTAAAATTAAATCTTCTAATAATTTTCTACTTTTAACCCTTTTAGGAATTCTTCGTGTAAAATCAAAAAAATCTTTAAACTTGCCATTATTATATCTTTCATCAACAATCGTTTTAACACTCTGGTATCCTACACCTTTTATAGCTCCTAGAGATAAATAAATACCTTTTGAAGTTGCTTTATAATACCAATGACTTTCATTGATATTAGGTGGTAAAATATTTAATTTTTGATGCTTCGCTTCATCTATAATGGCAGAAGTTTTCTTTTCACTACCTATAACATTACTTAGAATATTGGCATAGAAATAGTTTGGATAATACACTTTTAAATAACTCATAATGTAGGCTATTTTAGAATAGCTCACTGCGTGCGCTCTAGGGAAACCGTAATCAGCAAATTTAAGTATTAAGTCAAAAATTTGTTTACTTATTTGTTCGTTGTATCCATTTTGTTTGGCGCCATTAACAAAGTGTTGACGTTCATTTTCTAATACTGCACGATTCTTCTTACTCATAGCTCTTCGTAAGATATCCGCTTCACCATAACTAAAGTTAGCGAATTTACTTGCAATTTGCATTATTTGCTCTTGATAAATAATGACACCATACGTACTTTTTAAAATGGATTCTAAATCATTATGCAAATATTCTACTTTTGAAGGGTCATGTCTACGAGTAATATATGTTGGTATCTCTTCCATAGGTCCTGGACGATATAGAGATGTTACGGCAACAATATCCTCAAAATGCTCTGGTTGAAGTCTTTTTAGCACACTTCTAACGCCTTCTGATTCTAGTTGGAAAATACCTGTAGTATCACCTTGAGATAAAAGTTTAAAAACATTTTTATCATCAAATGGAATCGCTTCGACATCTATATCAACATCTAAATCTTTCTTAACTTGATTAACTATTTGATGAATAATAGATAAGTTACGTAAACCTAAAAAATCGATTTTTAATAAACCAATACGTTCCGCTTCTGTCATAGTCCATTGTGTTAATAAACCTGTATCACCCAATGTAAGTGGCGCGTATTTATATAAAGGTTGATCGTTAATAATAATTCCTGCTGCATGTGTTGATGTATGTCTAGGTAAGCCTTCTAATTTTTTACTCATTTCAAACCATAGTTCATTTCGGTGGTTTCGGTGAACAAAAGACTTAAAGTCCTCTTCTTGATATGCTTTATCTAGAGTAATCCCCAACTTGTGAGGAATTAATTTAGATATCTCATTTAAAGTCGTTTCATCAAAGCCCATAATTCTTCCGACATCACGCCCAACTGCTCTAGCAAGTAAATGACCAAATGTAACAATACCAGAAACATGGAGTTCACCATATTTTTCTTGAACATATTGAATCACTTTTTCACGTCTTGTATCTTCAAAGTCAATATCTATATCAGGCATAGTTACCCTCTCTGGATTTAAAAATCTTTCAAAGAGTAGGTTAAATTTAATTGGATCGGTAGTTGTTATTTCTAATAAATAACTGACTAATGAACCAGCTGAAGAACCACGACCAGGTCCAACCATTACGTCATGTGTTTTAGCGTAATGTATAAGGTCACTAACTATAAGGAAATAATCTTCAAATCCCATTTTAGTTATAATTTCATATTCATGCTTAAGTCGATTTAAATACTGATCGTTATTTAAATTCCAATCATTTAATTTACGAATTAATACTGACCATAGATAATCTTTTGAAACTTCTCCATCAGGTGTGACATATTGAGGCAGTAACGATTGATGATATACCAATTCAGCTTTACATAAGTCTACGATGTCTTCAGTATTTTGTTTTATTTTCTCATCGATTTCTAACTCTTCAAATTCCTTCTGATCAGGAAAATGCTCACCAAAATCTTTACTATCGTTAATAATATCTAATTTAGAATTATCTTTGATGGCTTGTAAAGCAGAAATGGTATCAGCGTCTTCTCTATTCAAATATCTTGCTGACTTAAGCCATACTTTTTTTCTATTAACAATATCATTACTCGTATGATTGATATAAACATGTATTTTATCATTAAATGCTTCAATAATTTGTTTGTGAGTATTATCAATATCTTTGAAGATAATAATTAGATTTTTATCGTAACGTTTTAGCCATTCTAAAGGTACTTCCTCTTTTTCTTTCATCTTAATTGCAGAAGAAAGTTGATATAGCGCTTTTAACCCTTCATTATTTTGAGCTAATACGACTGTTTCAACTGTATATAAACCATCAGTTAATGTTATCGTCATGCCAAAAATCGGATGAATATCTTTTGCTATACACGCATCATAAAACTTAGGAAAGCCATATAAAACATGGGTATCTGTAATTGCAAGCGCACGATAACCTTCATTTTTAGCTTTATTGACCACATCTTCAATTTTCAAACTTGCGTTCAATAAATCGTATGCAGTATGAATATTTAAATGCGCAACCATGTTTGTATACTCCTTCCAGTTATTTAATCTTTTGTTTTAATGCATTAGCTAGATTATCAAATTCAGCCCAACTATATACAGAGACACCTGAAGCATTCGGATGTCCACCACCACCAAAATCATTTGCTACATCATTAATAGTGATTTTACCCTTTGAACGAATTCGACATCTAATTTGGTCTCCTTCATCTACACCAAACATCCAAATTTTCAAACCTTGAATATCAGCTATAGTATTTACAAATTGAGATGCTTCATTAGGTTGAATATTATATTCCTCTAAAATATCGCGAGTTATTTTAACCTGACAATAACCCACATTGTCTAATTCGAAATTCTGTAAAATGTAACCTTGGAAAGGTAAAAGTTTAGGATCTTTCTCTGACATTTTATTTAGTTCTGCATTAGGGTCAAAAGGAAAGGCAATTAATTTACTAGCCACTTCCATTGTGTGCGGAGTGGTATTGTTAAATAAGAATCTTCCTGTATCTCCCACAATGCCCAAATATAATACACGTGCAGTTTTTTCGTCTATAATACGCTCATCGTTAAAATGTGTAATAAAATCATAGATAATTTCACTTGTCGAAGACGCCTCTGTACTCACATAATTAATGTCGCCATATTGGTCTATCGCTGGATGATGGTCTATCTTCAATACTTTTAAACCATTCTGATAACGTTGGTCGTCAATACGCGGAGAATTTGCAGTGTCACAAACGATCACCAATGCTTCTTTATAAACTTCATCTGAAATTTCATCAAAAGTACCTATAAATTCTAAAGATGGTTCATTTTCTCCGACTGCATAAATATGCTTATTTGGATATTTAGCCTCTAAATAATATTTAAGTCCTAATTGTGATCCATAAGCGTCAGGGTCTGGTCTAACATGACGATGGATGATGATCGTATCGTTTTGTTCAATTTCTTGCATCATATCATTCATAATATTCTTCATTTTAAATTACTCCCTTAAAATACTCATTTATTGCTCAAAAGCCTTCAAACATTTGACAAATTACTAATGCGTTTGCAACCTTTTCTTTATTATTAATCATTGTTACTTCTAACTTAGCAAAATTTCTACCAACATCTAGCATTTCATAATGAACATCGATGGATGATTCAATAGGTACAGTTTTGATATAAACTATATTTAAGTTTTCAATCATTACATTACCTTTTTTGTACTTTCTCATCTCATGTCTAATCGTTTCTTCGATAATGCCCACAAATACTGCTTTACTTAATGTGCCATAATGATTTGTTACTAAAGGAGAAACATCAACAGTAATTCCATTTGAATTAATCGTAATATGCTTAGCAATTTGATCATTAATTGTATCACCAATTTGCGGCTGTCTTCCTAAAAGTTGCATTGACTTCAATACATCCTGTCTATTAATTACACCAATAGCTTTTTTATTATTATTAGTTACAGGCAGTAATTCAATGCCTTCCCATATCATCATATGCGCACAACTAGCCACTGTATTGGTAAGCTTTACACTAAGAGGATTACGTGTCATTATTTTCCCTAACTCATCCTCTTCATTCATATTAATAATTTCTCTACTTGTAACTATTCCTACTAATTTAAAATCTTCATTCACTATAGGAAATCTAGTGTGCCCTGTATCATTTGCTAACTTTTTATAGTCATTAATTTTCATGTCATCAAATAATACTGATAACTCATTAATAGGTTTGACAATATCCTCTACGACAAGAATTTCTTTACGAATTTTTTGATTATACATTGCTCTATTAATAATATTAGCGACTAGAAATGTATCATAACTTGATGAAATAATGGGCAGTTCGTGCTCATTTGCATATTCAACGACTTCTTTAGAAGGCTGAAATCCACCAGTTATTAATATTGCAGTGTCTCGTTTTAAGGCTTCCATTTGAACATCTGCACGGTTTCCGACTATAAGCAATGTGTGACTTCCAATATATTTTAAAATATCTTGAAGTTCCATTGCTCCTATCGCAAATTTGGATACAGTTTTCCCTAATCCCTTCTTACCACCTAAAATTTGACCTTCAACAATGTTAGCAATTTCATTAAATGTTAAATTGTCTATATTATCCCTATTACGTTTCTCAATTCTTACTGTACCTACACGATCAATTGTAGCAACAATGCCAAGTTGACCTGCATCTTTAATTGCTCTATATGCTGTACCTTCAGAAACATCTAAAACTTTTGCAATCTTTCTAACAGAAATTTTAGAACCTACAGATAGTGATTCAATGTAATTTAAAATTTGCTCGTGTTTAGTCATCAAGTTACCTCTTTATTTCTATTGAACAGTGATAGCATTATTATAACTTTTAACCTCAAAAAAATCATGGCACAACTTCACTTAAAGTAAATTGAAATTCAAAACGATATACATAATTACTTTTTTATTTAATTTTGAATAGAAAAATGAATTTAAATGGAAATTCCATTAAAACTCTATTAAAATAAAGTTGAGGAGGGATGTACTTATGTATAAACATATTTTACTTGGTGTAGACACTCAATTAAAAAATGAAAAAGCATTAAAAGAAGTGTCTCATTTAGCTGGTAAAGATACAGTTGTAACTATTCTAAATGCTATTAATGAACAAGATGCTCAAGCTTCTATCAAAGCAGGAGTTCACTTGGATGAACTAACTGAAGAAAGAAGCGAACGTTTAGAGAAAACAAGAAAAGCATTAGAGGACTACGGTATTGATTATGATCAAATCATTGTTAGAGGAAATCCTAAAGAAGAGTTATTGAAACATGCTAATAGTGGTAAATATGAAATTGTTGTTTTAAGTAACCGTAAAGCTGAAGATAAAAAGAAATTTGTACTCGGTAGCGTAAGTCATAAAGTAGCTAAACGAGCTACAATCCCTGTATTAATCGTTAAATAATTAATAGAAATTCCCGATTCTTCTTAAAAAGTTTAAGAATCGGGAATTTTTTATAAACATTAAATTATTCAAAACATCAAATTAAAATTCAACTGATTGACCTGGCTCTAGAATTTGAACTTCACCTACATTAACAGCATCCTTAAACTGATTTGGGTCCTGTTCGATTAATGGGAAAGTATTGTAATGAATTGGTACACTGATTTGCGGTTTAATTAATTCATTTATCGCATAACTTGCGTCATCAATGCCCATTGTAAAGTTATCTCCAATAGGTACGAAGCATACATCAACAGGATGTCTATCTGCAATTAATTTCATATCACTAAATAAGCCAGTATCTCCTGTGTGATAAATCGTTTTACCTTCAGCTTCGATAACAACTCCCATTGGCATACCTAAATATACTGGAATACCATCTTCATGTGTAAAACTAGAGCTGTGGAAAGCTTGAACAAATTTTACAGTACCAAAATCGAATTTAGCTTTACCACCGATATTCATACCATGTACATTTTCAACACCGTGATAAGTTGATAAGTAACCTTGTAATTCCGCAGAACCAATAACTACAGCGTGGTTTCTGTTCGCTAGTTCAACTACATCACCAAAATGATCTTCATGTCCATGAGTTAAAATAATGTAGTCTACATCTAAAGTTTGTTCATCTAAATCGCATTTGTCATTTCCAGAAATAAAAGGATCGACAATTACTTTTTTACCATTTCCTTCAAAATAGATTGTTGATTGACCATGAAATGAAAGTTTCATTTATATAGCCCTCCTCAAATTTTATCTGTAATCATTATACCCTAGCTACTCCCTCTTATAACACTGTATATCAAAATGACTACAAACATGTTTTTCATGATTCGATTTTTGAAAACTAAGACTATTTAGAATAAAATTAAATTACATCAATACTATGGAGGCAAATTAAAATGACTAAAATAGATGAAATCATTAAAGTCTTACAACAACAAAATGCAGATGCAGCCTGGATTACGACGCCACTTAATATTTACTACTTTACTGGATACCGTAGTGAACCTCATGAACGTTTATTTGCCCTACTTATTCAAGCTGATGGGGAGCCAGTACTATTTTGTCCAAAAATGGAAGTAGAAGAAGTAAAAGCTTCTCCATATGAGGGAAAAATTATTGGTTACCTAGATACTCAAATCCCCTTTGATTTATATCCTCAAACGTTTACTACATTACTGATTGAAAGTGAACATTTGACTGTTAAACGTCAACGTGAATTATCTCAAGCTTTCAATGTACAAGTTTATAGTGATATAGATCAATCTATTAAAGATTTAAGAAACATAAAATCCTATGAAGAAGTAACTAAAATTAAGAAAGCCGCTGAATTAGCTGATAAGTGTATAGAAATCGGCGTCGCTTATTTAAAAGAAGGTGTTGAAGAACGAGATGTCGTGAATCATATTGAAAATGAAATAAAAAAATATGGTGTTAACGAAATGAGTTTTGACACTATGGTACTATTCGGGGATCATGCTGCTTCTTCTCACGGAACACCTGGTAATAGAAAGTTACAACAAAATGAGTATGTTTTATTTGATTTAGGTGTTGTTTACGAGCATTATTGTAGTGATATGACGAGGACGGTAAAATTTGGTAACCCTAGCGAAGATGCTCAAAATATTTATAAAACCGTATTGAAAGCTGAGCAATCTGCGATTGAGGCTATCAAACCTGGAGTAATGATTAAAGACATTGATAAAAATGCTCGAGATATTATTAGCGAAGCGGGATACGGCGACTATTTCCCTCATCGATTAGGCCACGGCTTAGGATTAGAAGAACACGAATATCAAGACGTTTCCAGTGCCAATGAGAACCCTTTAGAAGCGGGAATGGTGATAACTATAGAACCAGGCATTTATGTCCCTGATGTTGCAGGTGTTAGAATCGAAGACGATATTCTAGTGACTGAAAATGGATATGAAATCCTTACAAAATATCAAAAATAATAATTTAAGCATAATAAAACTCGGCTAAGTTAGTACCTAGCCGAGTTTCTTTTTAATTATTGATTAAGCGCATCTTCAACAGAAGTATATTCTAAGTTAAACGCTTCAGCTACACCCTTATTCGTAACATGACCTTTGTAAGTATTTAATCCTAAGGATAACGCATGATTTGATTTAAACGCTTCACGATAACCTTTATTAGCTAAAGTTTGCGCAAATGGTAATGTAGCATTATTTAAAGCTAATGTTGATGTACGTGGTACAGCGCCAGGCATATTAGCCACAGCATAGTGAACAACACCATGTTTTGTATAAGTAGGATCGTCATGTGTAGTAATTTTATCAGTTGTCTCGAAAATACCACCTTGGTCAATAGCGATATCTACTATCACTGATCCTGCTTTCATTTGCTTAATCATATCTTCAGTGACTAAGTTTGGAGCTTTAGCACCTGGAATAAGTACAGCACCAATAACTAAGTCACTATCTTTAACGAACATTTCAATATTTAGTGGATTGGACATAATTGTATGTACCCTTCCATTAAATAAGTCATCAAGTTCTTGTAAACGTTTTGGATTAACATCAAGCACAGTGACATCAGCGCCTAAGCCTAAAGCAATCTTAGCTGCGTTAGTACCGGCTTGACCTCCACCTATAATTGTTACTTTCCCTTTAGGTACACCTGGTACGCCACCGAGTAATATTCCCATGCCGCCGTTAACTTTTTGTAAGAACTCAGCTCCGATTTGAGTTGACATTCTTCCGGCAACTTCGCTCATAGGTGATAATAATGGTAATGATTTATCAGGTAATTGCACTGTTTCGTATGCAATACCAATAACTTTATTATCTACTAAAGCTTGAGTTAATTTTTCTTCATTAGCTAAATGTAAATAAGTGAAGAGAATTAACCCCTCTTTAAAGAATTGATATTCAGATTCTAATGGTTCTTTAACTTTGACTACCATATCTACATCCCATATTTTCGCCTGTTCAGATACGATCTCTGCTCCAGCTTCTTTGTAGTCAACGTCTTCAAAATATGAACCTAGTCCTGCGTTTGTTTCAACAAAGACTGTATGTCCTTGCTCTACAAGTGCATGTACGCCACTTGGTGATAAACTCACTCTGTTCTCGTTATTTTTTATCTCCTTTGGAATACCAATTTTCATTCCATCCACCTCCTCTTACATCCTAACGCGAAAGTATTGAAAGCGCAATCATAAAAAATACACAAATTTGTAATTATTGATAATTAAATATTCTGTCAATTATGTTAAAATAGAGTTAAGAAACATGAAGGGGGCACGAGCGATGATTACGTATAAAAATATTTTAATCGCAGTCGACGGTTCACACGAAGCAGAATGGGCTTTTAATAAAGCTGTAGGAGTTGCTAAACGTAACGATGCAAAATTAACAATTGTAAATGTAATCGATTCAAGAACATACTCTTCTTATGAAGTCTATGATGCTCAGTTCACTGAGAAATCTAAACATTTTTCTGAGGAGTTACTTAAAGGTTATAAAGAAGTAGCTTCAAATGCAGGAGTAAAAAATGTAGAAACACGTTTAGAATTTGGCTCACCTAAAGCGATTATCCCTAAAAAATTAGCACATGAAGTAGGTGCTGATTTAATCATGAGTGGTACTTCAGGTTTAAATGCTGTAGAACGTTTTATTGTAGGTTCAGTATCAGAAGCAATCGTACGCCACGCGCCATGTGATGTTTTAGTTGTACGTACAGAAGAAATTCCTGAAGATTTCCAACCACAAGTAGCTACGCCTAGATTACGTGAAAGATATCAAGATTAAATTTAATATTTAAAAGTAAGAATATATTCATTTAATAGCCTATCAACGTCATTATAAAAGTCGTTGATAGGCTTTCTTAATTTTATTTCTCTCTCTAGTTAAAAATTAAAAATCGCATAACCATTCATATGGTTATGCGATCACAAGTTATACTTTTACCTATTAATCAATTATTAGTTTCAGTGTTAACACTTTGTTCTTCGGATGATTCCTCTTTTAGTCCACCATATTTGATAACGTCACGAGAAATCATAACTTCCTCGTCAGTTGGTACAACCAATACTTTTACTGGGGAATGAGGATAGTTAATATACCCTTCATCTCCGTGAAGACTCTCATTTTTCTTCGGATCCCAATATACACCCATAAATTCAAGTCCCTCTAGAACTTTACCTCGAATAATATGAGAATTTTCTCCTATACCAGCTGTGAATACAATTACATCAACGCCATGCATTCTAGCCGCATAAGAGCCAATGTATTTATGAATCTTCGATGCAAATAAATCAAGTGCTACACGTGCACGATGACGTCCGTGTTTAGCTTCTTCAGTTAAGTCTCGTAAATCACTTGACGTACCAGTTAAACCTAGTAAACCGGATTCTTTATTCAAAATATTTAATACTTCGTCTGCATTTTTACCAGTCTTTTCCATAATAAACGGAATCAACGCTGGGTCTAGATTACCTGAACGTGTACCCATTGTAACACCTGCTAATGGAGTGAAACCCATAGATGTATCAATTGATTCTCCGCCATCAATCGCAGCTATTGACGCACCATTACCAATGTGACAAGAAATAATTCTTAAATCTTCGATCGGTCTTCCTAAAATGTCTGCCGCTCTTCTAGATACATACTTATGACTTGTACCATGGAAGCCATATTTACGAATGCCATAATCTTCATAATAATGATAAGGTAAACTGTATAAATAAGCTTGTTCAGGCATTGTTTGGTGGAAAGATGTATCAAATACAGCTACATGAGGAATATTTGGTAATAACTTTTTAAAAGCTCTTATTCCCATTAAATTAGCTGGGTTATGCAGTGGAGCTAACTCACTTAACTCCTCAATTTGAGTCTCTACCTCATCCGTTACAACTACTGATTTTGGAAATTTCTCTCCCCCATGCACTACACGGTGACCTGTTCCTTCAATTTCATTGATATCTTCAATCATGTGATGTTCTTTAAAGCTTTCTAACATAATATTAACTGCTTCTTCATGATCATTTATATCTCTAACGTCAGTAAGCTTTTCCCCTTCAACTACAATCGTGAAAATAGAATCGCTTAAACCAATACGCTCGATGACGCCTTTGGTTACTAACTTTTCTTCCGGCATTCTGATTAACTGGAATTTCAAAGATGAACTACCAGCATTTACCGCCAAAATTAATTTTGACATAGGTCATTGTCCTCCATCATTTGTTTAGTTATATTTTTCACACAGTTCATTTTATCATTATTACAGTTTGAATACTATATTGTTACAGATTATTTTTTTGTATGATTTGTGTCCATCCATTGATTTAATTCACTAATAAATCCTTGAAATTGCTGTGGATTTTTAAAATCAGGAATATTAGCTAATAAAACTTCAACAGGTTTAGTCTCTTGAGGTTGTTTTTTCTGTAAAATAAGTATAGATTTTCGTGCTTTTTCATTTTTAAATAACGTTGTTGGTAGATTTAAAAATGCTTGCATTTCAGTATCTGTAGCAATAAATTTTTCTAACTGTTTCACTTTATCTCCAGTAAAAATGTTACTTGGAACGACTAAAAACGCATAACCTGCCCCTTTTAATGCATTTATAGCTTGTTCAATTAATAAATAATGAGAGTAACTGTGCCCCTCATCAAAGCCAAGTTTCATTTCTTTACTACGCTCATCTACTGGATAATAGCCAATTGGGAAGTCTCCAATTACCACATCTGCTTCTTCTAAAGGCAGTGGCATAATAGCATCTTGAGGGTATACATCAAATGGAATTTCTAAGAAGTTAGCTAAATGTACACTTACTCTAGATAACACTGGATCTACTTCAATGAGATGATGCATCGTTGTTTTATCCGAAAGTACCTCCTTAACAGAAGCACTTAGGTGTCCAGCACCACTAGCGATATCAACAACATGCATCTCCTCTTTATCTTGCATGAATCGTTCAACTAAGAAACCAAGTATTAAACCTATTGAATCAGGAGTAATTTGGTGGTTTGCTTGAATATTCTCTTCTTGCATTAAACTTAAATATGCAAATTGAAATGCTTTTCTTCTATCTTGAAGTGTAGCTTGTTCGAGTAAATCTCTTTTATTGGTGTAAATTTCCTCCATAGCTAACCCTAAATTTTCAATGAAGCTTTGTCCATTCTCTTCATTTAAGGATTTAGCTTTTTCATCTAATGCATGGAATAAGCGTTCCATAATTGTATTTTCTTCAGTCATAAAAAACCCTCTCTAACCAAAAGTGCCCATTCATAATTTATAGAAATTAAACACTTTATCTAACTTTCAATTTCTTAAACAAGTATGGACACTTAGTTAATCACTGTCAATGATACGAATTCAACTTAAATGTTGCGATACGCTTCTAAAGCAGCATCAAAATCTGGGAAGTTAGTACCTTCACTAACAATTTCTTTATAAACAATTTTGTTACTTTCATCTAATACAAAAACTGAGCGTGCTAATAATCTTAATTCTTCCATAACTACCCCAAAGTTTTCACCGAAAGATAGGTCTCTGTGATCACTTAATGTAACAACATTTTCTAAACCATTAGACGCACACCATCTTTTCTGAGCGAATGGTAAATCAACAGAAATTGTTAATACTACACCATCTTCTTGAGATGCTTCTTCATTAAATTTACGTGTTTGTTGGTCACATACTCCTGTATCAATAGAAGGAACTACACTAATTAATTTCTTTTTCCCTTTATAATCTTCTAATGTTATTTGATTTAAACTATTGTCTAATACAGTAAAGTCGGGTGCAATGTCACCTTCTTTTACCTGTTGACCTGACAATGTAATAGGATCATTTTTAAAAGTAATTTCAGTCATTATGATGACCTCCTATATTTTAAGTATTTAATATTATCATACGACAAATTTTAGTAGTAATTCAATTTTTTAATGTAAACAATTTAATTTTCAAATGAGCATTAAACTCTTATACGTATCATTAATTACATATACATCCAAAAAAACTGACATCTAGATTAAACGAATAATCTTAACGTCAGTTACTAAAGATTAGTGCATCAACTGCATTACATAATCATATATATTTTTTAATATAAGGACTGCAGTTACTAAAATAAATAAATTTTTAACGTATCCAACGCCCTTTTTCAAAGCAAAATGAGCACCAAAATAAGAACCTACAATCATACTTAATGCCATAATGAATCCATAAGTAAAATTGACCTGACCTAGCATGATAAAAAGTAATAACCCACCAATATTTGATGCAAAGTTCAAAACTTTTGCATTACCAGCTGCACTTAAAAAGTCAAACCCAAACATGAGTAAAGTAAATAACATGAATGAGCCCGTACCTCCACCTAAAAAGCCATCATAAAATCCTAAAATGATAAACATGATTGAAAAAATGAATGCCTTAATAAATGTAAATGAAGTGAAGCTTCTGACACTACCCCAATCTTTTTTTACAATAGTGTATACAATAACTATCGTTAAAACGACAATAATGAGTGGCTTTAATATATTCGCGGGTAAATAAGTTGCTAAGATTGCTCCAGCTCCTGATGCAATAAATACAAATGGGAAAAGCTTCCCGACTACTTTTAAATCTACTTTTCCAGAACGTATAAATTTAAAAGCACTTGTTAATGTACTAAATGAACTTGCAAATTTATTGGTTCCTAATGCCATTGAGGGTGGTAAACCTACTGCTAAAAGTGCAGGAGTAGAAATTAACCCACCACCACCAACTACTGAATCAATAAACGAGGCGATAAACCCAAAAAACATAATAGTAACGATTACAGATAGATGCCAATCCACTTACTTCATTCTCCCCTTTATTATTTGATGGTTCGCTCGCCAATACTTAATTTTTAAAATAAATCTTCAATTAAAGCATCAGTTGATTGTTCTTTCTCACTTTTATAATTTTGATCGATAGTCATCGTTTCAATATTATCCACTGCTGTTTGAACCATATCATCAAAATTGAATACCCCTTCATATTTCTCAACTTTATCAAAGTCAGGTTCGGTTACAGGATTTTTAGGTGTAAAGATTGTACAGCAATCTTCAAATGGCTGGATAGATGTTTCATAAGTACCAATATCTCGAGCCTTTTTAATAATGTCTTCTTTATCGAGTGTTAATAATGGCCTTAAAACTGGTGTGGAAGTTACATGATTAATGGCATACATACTTTTTAGTGTTTGACTTGCAACTTGACCTAAATTTTCCCCATTAACGATGGCATTTGCACCAATTTTATGAACTAACGCATCGGAAACACGCATCATCATGCGTCGTGTTGAAGTCATTGTATATCGAGGGTGAACAACCTTATTAATTTGCTTCTGTAGTTCAGTAAAAGGAACAATGTGTAATTTAATAGGTCCTACACGCTCTGATAAAATACGTGTGAGTTCAATCACTTTATCTTTAGCTTTTTCACTAGTAAATGGTGGACTATGAAAGTGAATTGCCTCAATTGTAACCCCACGTTTCATTACTTCCATACCTGCCACCGGTGAATCGATACCGCCACTTAACATAAGTAACGTCTTGCCACCAGTTCCTACAGGTAAGCCTCCTGAACCTTGAATAATTTTTTCGAAGATATACACCGCATCCAAACGTATTTCAACTCTCACTTCATGGTCAGGTTGTTTAACATTAACCGAAACACCTTCAACATTCTTGAGTATTGCGCCACCAACTTCACGTTGTAAAGCATAGGTATCTAAATGAAAGGATTTATCTACACGTTTTACATCTATTTTAAAAGTAGAGCCTTCATCAAAATCACGAGCTAGCTGAATTGCTGCCTCATATATTGCTTCTTCTGTTTTATCGGTCTTAATCACAGGACTTATGGATTTAATTCCATAAACTTTAGTTAAACGATGAATAATTTCATTCATATCCGCATCTTGATCCATATCGACGTACATGCGATCGCGTTTACCTTTTACATGGTACCCTTGTAAGGGAATTAACGCGCGTTTTACGTTAGCCTTTAATTGATTAACGAACATTTTACGATTTGTACCTTTTAACGTCAATTCACCATATCTTACGAGCAAATGATCGTAGTGCATTATTTTAACAACTCCTTAACTTCTTCATATACTTGTTCAAATACTTCTTTAAATCTTTGAATATCCTCTTCAGTTGTATGAACTCCCATAGATATTCTTATACTACCTTCTATTCTTGCATCAGGAACTCCCATTGCTAATAGCACTTCGTTAAGTTTCCCACGTTTAGATGAGCAAGCACTTGTTGTTGATATCATTACACCATGTTTTGAAAAAGCATTAACAAGCACTTCACCTTTAACACCTGGAAAGCTAACATTAATAATTTGGGGTGCACTATCCTTAGGGGAATTAATGTAAACGCCTCTAAATTCTTCTAAAAATGTTCTAACTGACTGATTCATTTTATTTAATTTACGACGGGCTTCATCTAAACGACCCATGGTAAGTTTGATTGATTTCACCATTGAAACAGCCATTGGCAAATTAACAGTGCCACTTCTCAAACCATACTCTTGACCGCCACCATGCACAACTGGCTCAATATTTTGTATATTTTTAATAATTAAAAGTCCTTGTCCTTTTAAACCATTAAATTTATGTCCGCTTAAACTCAAGCTATCAACACCATTTAAATCCATAGACACTTTCCCAAGTGCTTGTACAGCATCCACATGTAAATGTGCTCGTGGATAGTCTTTTAAGATATTAACAATATCTTGAATTGGTTGAATTTGGCCCATAATATTATTCACGTACATACATGTGACCAACCCAACTTTATCTGACATTAAAGATTTTAAATGTTCAGTATCAATTTTACCATCACTCTTAACATCAACATATTTAAGTTTAAAACCTTGTTTCTCCTCTAAATATCTCATCACTTCTAAAACAGAGGGATGTTCTAGAACAGAGGTTATAATTTCATTAGCTGTTTCCCTTTTCCTATAAGCGATTCCTTTAAGAGCCATATTGTTAGATTCTGTAGCACCACTTGTAAATACGATATGATACAGGTGATTTAAATTTAAAGCAATGTCTATTTCTTCTTTAGCTTGCTTCAGTACTTGTTCAGCTTGTAAGCCAGCTTGATGAGGGCTATTAGGATTGAAGTACAATGATTGATTCACTTTAACGAAGGAATCAATAACATCTTGATCAGCTTTTGTAGTGGCTGCATTGTCTAAATAAATCACTGATAACACTTCTCTTTCACTTTAATAAATTCTTTAATCGGAAAATGATTACCCCGAACGCTAATCATTTTATAAATTTGGATACTCAAGCATTATACTATTTTCTAGCAAAATTAAAAGAGAGCAAGACAGAAATGATACACTAAGAATAAAAATTCTGTCTTGCTCTTATAAAATATGACCTATTCTTTAATAACTTGTTCTTCAATATGTTTAGTAATTCCAGGTTCTACACTTTCAAGTGCTTGTTCTGAAATTTCGATAGAACGTTTGTAGCGATTATTTTTGAATAAACGCTCCGCTTCGTTAAGACTCTTATCAACATTATTATGATCTTTACGATATCTATTACCATATTGAATTAATTTTTCAGCGTATACTGCATTGACTAATACATCATTCGCTTCATCTTCAAACGTATTCATTTGAATAACGATTTTAGCAACTTTATCTTTTAGCTGTTTAACATGTATTGGGCGTTCGCTAAATTGATTATTAACTTCACGCACTTCATTATCAATTTCATTTTTCATAATGATGAAACGTTCCGGAACGCTTGTTAAGTTTGAAGCTAATAAACGTCTATATACTTCTTCTTTCTTAGATTGAACTCTTAATAAATTGTCTTCTGCTTCTGCTTCATCTTCACGCAATTTAATAAGATGGTTTTGAAGTTTATCTTGTTTCTCATTGATAACTGAAACGTGATCTTCAAGATATTGTAAATTATCTTGAACTTCACTATATCTAACTGCCGACTTAGACATTTCTTTTAAGATGTCATCATAAACCGCAATGAGATTTTGAATTTCATTTTCAAATTGACGGACACTTTGTGCATCAGATTCATTAATATAATAATTTTCACGCACATATTCGATTTCAGTTTGAAGTGTATAGTTCATGTCTTTAGCTTTGAATAAATCGTCTGTAATGACATCTTTCGTTTCTTCGACTTCATTTTTAGCTTTTACTTCATGCTCTATTAGATCATACATCTCATCTAACTTATCATTAATACTTTCAAGCTTATCATTAGCTTGATCTAATTCTAGCCGACTTATCATAGGTTCTACAAAACTTAATTCGGTTTTTAAACTTTGTAAGTTTCCATCAACTTTAACATGATCTAAATCGTATCCTTCAACTTTCAAGTCTCTACAACCATATTTTAAATCTTGGAATTGACCTGGTAATTCTTTTTGAGTTTCTCGAATTAAATCAGGTATCTCTTCCATATAAGCTTTAAGACTATTCATCTCTTCGTGTAGAGCGGCTATATGATTATGAGCTTGAACATAATTCCCTTCTGATTTAAGTGTTTCATACTCATTTAATTTCGGTTCAAATTTCTCAATTTCTTTCTCTAAAGGCTGAGCAGCTTCTCCAAATTGATGACGATTAGCCAATACATCACGTTTCATTTCACGATGATCGACCTTACATTTATCGTATAATGCTTCATTGTCTTTATGTAAAGCTAAAACTTCATCTACTTGAGATACTTGTTGATTATAATTGTTTTCATATTGATCCATAAGTTCATGCGCATCATCAATTTCAGTTTGCGCTGCAGAAAACTTAAATTTATCAAGGTATTCCTCAGCATTATGAATTTTTTCTTCAACGGGAGCTAAGTATTTATTTGTACTTTCTGTGTTGTCTTTTTTCATTGCATCATACTTAGTCTTAGTTTCACCTTTTAAGTTTAAATTTTGTAATTTTTTCAAGTTGTCATCAAAAGGTAGTTTTTCAATTTCATTTTTACGCTCTTCAGCTTTTTCAATTGAATTTCTCTTATTCGAGCGCATGTAGAACATTACGCCTATCGCAATTAATATAATTACGAGTATTGCTAATATGATAAATAACACCATATACTTCTCCTCCTATTTTATCATCTTTCATTATAACGTAAATTCTCTTTTCATTAAAATAGAAAATGTATTAATTGCTAGATTATTTTCAAAACTTTATACTTATTAAAAACTTTCGTATGAAGGGGTATAGTTATGACTAACGTAAAAGAAACAAATTACTTGATGCTTACCAAGCAATTAAAGAGTTTAATCGAGGATGAACATCATTTAATTGCAATTTTAAGCAACACTTCTGCCCTAATCAATGATCATTTAGATCAAGTTAATTGGGTCGGATTCTATTTAATAGAAGATAATGAACTTATCTTAGGTCCATTTCAAGGTCATCCGGCTTGTGTGCATATCGAAATAGGTAAAGGTGTTTGTGGTACTGCTGTTTCTGAAGATGCTACACAACGTGTAAGTGATGTTCACCAATTCCCTGGGCATATCGCATGTGATGCGAATAGTAAATCAGAAATAGTAATACCTATTCAAGTTAATGATAAAATTATTGGTGTCCTAGACATTGATGCACCGATAAAAGATAGATTTACTTGGGATGATCAAGAAGGCTTAGAGCAAGTCGTTCAAATTCTAGAAAAACAATTAAATCAATCATAAATAAGTGTTGACAGTTCTCAATAAACTGGTACAATGAATTTTGTGTGAATTAACGAAAATAGCAGTTGTATATTATCAAGCTCTATGTTGTTCCCGAGGCGGACGTGTCACGTAACTGACGCTATAAGGTGAAGACACATAAAACAATATATCTCGATAAGCATATAACACTCTTTTTTGTTTTTTCATAACAACAAAAAAGAAAAAGGAGGAGTCTCACATGGCTCGATTCAGAGGTTCAAACTGGAAAAAATCTCGTCGTTTAGGTATCTCTTTAAGCGGTACTGGTAAAGAATTAGAAAAACGCCCTTACGCACCAGGACAACATGGTCCTAACCAACGTAAAAAATTATCAGAATATGGTTTACAATTACGTGAAAAACAAAAATTACGTTACTTATATGGAATGACTGAAAGACAATTCCGTAACACATTCGAAATTGCTGGTAAGCAATATGGTGTACACGGTGAAAACTTCATGATTTTACTTGCTAGTCGTTTAGACGCAGTAGTTTACTCATTAGGTTTAGCTCGTACACGTCGTCAAGCACGTCAATTAGTTAACCATGGTCACATTGAAGTAGATGGTGGACGCGTAGACATCCCATCTTATTCACTAAAACCTGGTCAAGTGATTACAGTACGTGAGAAATCACAAAACTTAAACATCATTAAAGAGTCTGTTGAAATCAACAACTTCGTACCAGAATATTTAGACTTCGATGCTGACAGCTTAAAAGGTACTTTCGTTCGCTTCCCAGAACGTAGCGAGTTACCAGCTGAAATCAATGAACAATTAATCGTTGAGTACTACTCAAGATAATCGATTTCTTCAAATTTTACCCCAATTCCTTTCCGGAATTGGGGTTTTTTTAATGCCACTTCCTCATCAATGAAGGTTAGTGGCATTTTTGCATATGCTTTAGCTTAGGCGGTTCCTTGTTTCCCCTACAACTTAAACATTTCTTCAGGTATGTCTGAAATAATTCCATCTGCTCCATAATGTAAAAGTTTCTTAGCCGCCTTAGGTTTATTAACTGTGTAAGGTAATACTTTTAACATTTCTTCATGGGCATGTTTCATAAATCTTTTAGTAACTAACTTATAATTTGGATTCGCATAATCTGCAATCTTCGCAATTTCTTTAAAGTCTGGTAATTTATACCAATATTTCTTTTTACTCAATAATACGCCTAATTCGTATTCTAAATTCATATTTGCTAACTTCTTCACACAATCAAAATCAAATGATTGTAATATCACTTTGTGAGAAGGCATATCTTTTTCTTTTAACTTATCTACAATCATCTCTTCAATACCTGGATATTGAGATGGTGTCTTGATTTCTATAAGTAGCTTTTTTGAAAAATTATTAACTAAATCAAGCACCTCATCAAATGTAGGTATACGTTCACCTTTGAACGCATCACCTCTTTTTACACCAAAATCAAATTCTCTTAACTCTTCTAAAGTATAGTCTTTAACTTTACCTTTCCCATTAGATGTACGATCAATAGTATCATCATGAATAATAACAAGTTGTTTATCCTTAGTATAATGTACATCAATTTCTAACATATCTATATGAAGCATAAGTGCATGTTTATATGCAATAAGTGTATTTTCAGGATAATCATCAGGCAAACCTCTATGTGCTACGATTTGAAAAGTTTGATTTGGACGTGCAATTTTCATGAAAGTCACCTTTCTTTTAATCTTTTTTAAATTACTCTAAACTTAAATTACCACAATGACACAGGAGGTCAATCTAAATGGTAAAGCATGATTTCAAAGTAGTTACTCAATGGAAAGGTGGACGGAATGAGATAGGCACTGTTCAAGGAGATTTGATTAACGAACAGATTTCAATCCCCTATTCTTTAGGCGGTCAAGGCATAGGCACAAATCCTGATGAAATGTTAGTATCAGCAGCTTCCTCATGCTATATTATTTCACTCGCTGCAACTTTAGAAAGAGCTGGATATAAAGATATACGCATTAATCAACAATCTGTTGGCACTGCCTCCTTTGAAAATGGAAAATTCAAAATGGAGTGTATTACACACTATCCTAAAATTAATGTCGACAACAATCATAAAGATAATCTAAAGAAGAGACTACTAAAACTCTTAAAAATTGCGGATAATAATTGTATGATTTCAAATGCTATAAAAAATAATGTTGAAGTGCGTATTGAACCAACTTTAGTTTAAATTGCAAAAGCTATCACAAATTGGAAACATGTAAACGTTTTATAAATGTGATAGCTCAATATTTAGGGTTTTAAATATTCAGAATATTTGCTAAAATAGAAAAATCTTACAGTGGGAGGAATGTTTATGCAGTATTACCAACCTTTATTATTAACTCCAGGTCCAACGCCAGTTCCAAATTCAATTATGAGTGCGATTCAATTATCTATGGTCGGACATAGATCAAAAGATTTTGAAGACATAGCTGATGAAGCATTTAAAGGTTTGAAACCTATTTTCGGTACAAAGAATGAAGTACTTATATTAACTTCTAGTGGTACAAGTGTTCTTGAAGCAAGTATGCTGAATATCGCAAATCCAGATGATCACATCGTTATTATTGTCTCAGGTGCATTTGGAAATAGATTTAAACAAATCGCTGAGACATACTATAAAAATGTGCACGTTTACGATGTAACATGGGGAGAAGCTGTTGACGTTAATGATTTCATTAAATTTTTAAAACAATTAAATCATCGTGTTACAGCGGTATTCTCTCAGTTTTGTGAAACTTCTACTGGCGTATTACATCCTGTACATGAATTAGGTCACGCTCTTAAAAATTATGACGATTCACTGTACTTTGTCGTAGATGGTGTAAGTTGTATTGGTGCAGTTGAAGTTGATTTAATTAAAGATAAAATTGACGTTCTTGTTTCAGGTAGCCAAAAAGCCATCATGTTACCTCCTGGTGTTGCTTTTGTTGCTTATAGTGACAGAGCTATAGATCGTTTTGCTGAAGTAACTACACCTCGATTTTATTTAGATTTAAATAAATATCTTAGCTCTCAAGAACAGAATTCTACACCTTTCACTCCTAATGTTGCTTTATTTAGAGGAGTTAATGCATATGTAGAATTGGTTAAACATGAGGGATTAAATCATGTTATAAAGCGCCATTATAGCATACGTAACGCTTTACGTACTGCTTTAAAATCTCTTGATTTAGAGTTATTAGTTAAAGATGATTCATATGCCTCTCCTACTGTAACGTCTTTCGTACCTAAAGACAAAGAAGAATTAACTTATTTAAAAGATCAACTTAAATCACGTTTCAATATTACAATTGCTGGTGGTCAAGGACATTTGAAAGGTCATATATTACGCATTGGTCATATGGGGAAAGTGTCTCCATTTGATATCCTCTCTGTTGTTTCAGCAATAGAAATTCTTTTAACTGAATCTAGAAATAAAAATTATATCGGCAAAGGTATTGCTCAATTTATGGAGGTTATCAAACATGAGTCATAAAATTTTAGTATCAGACCCTATTTCTGAAGAAGGTTTAAAAAGTTTATTAGATAACAATGAATTTGAAGTGGATATTCAAACTGATTTATCAGAAGAAGAGTTAATCAATATCATCGGCAATTATGAAGGATTAATTGTACGTAGTCAGACTCAAGTCACTGATAAAATTATCAACTCAGCTTCACGTCTCAAAGTTATCGCTCGAGCGGGTGTTGGGGTTGATAATATTGATATTGAAGCTGCAACGTTAAAGGGTATCTTAGTGATTAATGCCCCTGATGGTAATACAATTTCTGCAACAGAACATTCAATTGCAATGATTTTAGCAATGGCTCGCAATATCCCTCAAGCGCATCAATCATTACGTAATAAAGAATGGAATCGCAAAGCGTTTCGCGGAGTAGAACTATATGGTAAAACATTAGGTATCATCGGAGCTGGACGTATTGGTCTAGGTGTTGCAAAACGTGCTCAAAGTTTTGGCATGAAAATTTTAGCATTCGATCCTTATTTAACTGAAGACAAAGCGAAATCTCTAGATATTCAAAATGCAAATGTTGATGAAATTGCTGAACAAGCTGACTTCGTTACAGTTCATACGCCTTTAACACCTAAAACACGTGGCATTGTTGGGGAGTCATTTTTCAACAAAGCTAAACCAAATCTCCAAATTATTAATGTTGCAAGAGGTGGAATTATTGATGAAGAAGCACTTATTCATGCTCTAGACAATAATTTGATAGATCGTGCTGCCATTGATGTCTTTGAACATGAGCCACCTACAGACTCTCCATTAATTTCTCATGATAAAATAATAGTTACTCCACATTTAGGCGCTTCTACAGTTGAAGCCCAAGAAAAAGTAGCTGTTTCAGTTTCAGAGGAAATTATAGATATATTAACAAATGGAACGGTTGAACATGCATTAAATGCTCCAAAAATGGATTTAAGTAATGTTGATGAAGCAGTCAAATCATTTGTTGATTTAGGTACAACTATAGGTGAATTTGCAATTCAATTATTAGAGGGAGCGCCAAGTGAAATTAAAATTACCTTTGCTGGAGACTTAGCCACGAATGATACAAGTTTAATAACTAGAACAATTGTGACCAATATACTTAAAGAGGATTTAGGTGAGGAAGTTAATATTATTAATGCTTTAGCTCTATTGAACCAGCAAGGTGTAACATATAATATTGAAAAGCAGAAAAAACATTCTGATTTTAGTAGTTATGTTGAGCTTGAGTTAACTAATGATAAAGACCAAATTAAAATCGGAGCTACAGTTCTAGCAGGGTTTGGTCCAAGAATCGTTCGAATTAATGACTTCTCACTTGATTTCAAGCCAAATGAGTATCAAATAGTAACTTGTCATAAAGATAAACCTGGCATTGTTGGCCAAACTGGTAACCTTTTAGGTAGTCATGGTATTAATATCGCCTCTATGACATTAGGTAGAAATAATGAAGGTGGCGACGCACTTATGATTCTATCAATTGATCAACAAGCCTCTTTAGATGTTATCAATATTTTACGTGAAACTGGCGGATTTAATAGAATTATTAGTACAAAACTTACAATATAATTTTTAAGGCTACAGAACATTTTAATCTCGTTCTGTAGCCTATTTTTTATAGTAGAATATTCCTTATTTTAGTAACATCCTCAACGATGTAATCAGCCCCATATACTTCGAGTTCTGGCTGCGCTTTATCACCTTTTAGACCTGTTAACGTCCCTATAAATGTAGCGCCAATTTTTTTCGCACTTAATAAGTCAGCAAGTGAATCACCAACTATATAAACCTCGTCTTTATTCACTATATTTTCCTGATGAGTAGCATACTCCTTGTATCTATTTCTGTCATTACCATTCAAGGTAGCTATATAACTAAATGGGTTAGGTTTACCTAAAGGTTGATACTCTGGGTAATCACTCTCAGCATCTAACACCTCACTGGCAGTAACAATGTGTTCATCATCAAAATATGATTTAAGTCCTAATGATTCGAAAGGAATGATTGTTTCTGTTCTAGGACGACCTGTAGCAATCGCTAGATGATAACCCGCTTCCTTTAAATGTTGCAATAATAATTGAATTTCTTCTTGAGGTTTAAGTATCACTTCTTCATAGATGAACCCCTTTTTGAAATCTAATAATGCGATACCCTCTTCTACTTTATTGAATAAATCCTTACCTAAATACCATTCTTGATATGTATCTTTAGCGAGTTGCCATAGATTACTTTTTAATTTAAATAATTCTGTATCATCAATTTCTAATTGATCTTTAGCATATGATTCTAAATCTTCATATATAGCATCTTTCCCATTTCTGAAGGAATCAATAACTTCTAAAGGTTTCTCGTAATCTATCTCTTTATGTAATAAATGTTTATTCATTTCGAATAAAGTTTTTTCATTAAAAGTACTAGAATTTAAAAACTCATATCTATGTGATTGATCAAGTTGCTTAGCAAGATCAATTAAATGAATACTAAATACGATAAAAAGCATATCCCAATTAGAATTTAATCCTAATGATTTTAATTGATTCAATATTTTATCATGTTGAAATACACGTTCTCGTATTTCCTGAATCTTTTTATCATTTAAATCATTTTCAAAATCTATGTATGTTCCACAACCTAAAAAAATACCTTCACTCGTCATAAGTTCTTCTACAGTAATTGCTGAAACATCAAAACAGCGTTCTTCACTCAAAAATACACCATCAACATCAAATAATATGGACTTCACTACTTACACCTGGCCTTTCAGAAAATTCTGATACAACTTATATTACATGTTTAATGTTAAAAGGGCAAACCTTCAATAGATTTGCCCTTCCATCAGATATTCTGATAACTATTACATTTGTTTCTCTATTTCATCTGCAACTTGTTGAACATGTGTACCAATAATCACTTGTGTTGAGTGTTTACCACTTTTAGTAACCCCTACTGCACCTGCATTTTTAATTTTCTGTTCATCTATAATAGAATTATCATTTAATTCCATTCTTAAACGCGTAGCACAGTTTGTTAAACTTGAAATATTATCACTGCCGCCTAGTCCATCTAAAATTTGTGAGGCTGTATGATAGTATTTGCCTTTAGATTCTGAATATGTAGCAGAATTATTTTCAGACGTAGCGTTAGCCGTTGGATCCGCAAGTTCATTATCCCCTCGACCAATTGTATTCAAGTTAAACACTTGGATGACAAATCTAAAAATAGCGTAATATAAAATAAAGAATATGATACCTTGAACTAGTAACATCCATGGCTTATTTGACACTGGGTTAACGAGTGACAAGACAAAGTCAATCAACCCAGCGCTAAATGAGAAACCAGCTGTCCAGTGAAAGATAGCCGCTATAAATAGCGATAACCCTGTTAACGCAGCATGAATGACAAATAAAACTGGTGCAACAAACATAAAAGCAAATTCAATTGGTTCAGTTACTCCAACAAAGAAAGCAGAAATAGAACTTGCTAAGAACCAAGCGTAGACTTGTTTTTTCTGACTAGATTTCGCTGTATGATACATCGCAAGCGCGGCCGCTGGTATACCAAACATCATTACAGGAAAGAACCCTGCTTGATAACGACCAGTAATACCTTTAACTGCATCTTTACCACTTTGGAATTTACCTATGTCATTGATTCCGGCAGTATCAAACCAGAATACATTATTTAATGCATGATGTAATCCAGTTGGTATAAGCAAACGGTTAAAGAAACCATATAACAATGCACCAAATGGTCCCATACCTACTATCCATTTACCAAAAGTAACAATTGCGTTAAATACTGGTGGCCATACAAAAAGTAAAACAATAGCTAAAAATGTACAGAAAAAAGCGGTCATGATAGGTACTAAACGTTTACCACTAAAGAATGACAGTGCCACAGGCAATTCAGTTTCACTAAATTTGTTATAGCAAAATGCTGCAATTAAACCAATTAAAATTCCTACAAAGACATTCCCATTTGTCATTTGCTCAAAAGCACTATTAACATCTGTCGTTTTTACTTGTAATAGAGGTGCTAGTTTTTTAGGCGATAGCACGACTGTGACTATGAAAAATCCTAAAGTCGCAGCTAATGCAACTGCACCATCATTTTTCTTAGCCATACCTATCGCAACACCAATCGCAAATAATATTCCTAGTTGTTCGAGTATCGTTTCCCCTACACTTGTAAAGAACATTGCAACTTGTGGCAAAATTGATAGCGCGTCTAGCACGTGACCTATCCCTACAATAATTGCTGCAGCAGGTAATACTGCAACAGGTAGCATTAACGACCTACCTAAGTTTTGAAAAAATTTGTACATGAACATCATCCCTCTAATAAAATTTCAAATTACATTAAACATTGAAATGCTTTTCATATATTAATAATTAATTTTACTTAATTAATTTACCATAAAATAAGACTTTAGAGATGCACTATTTTTAATTAATTATAACTATTTCGTGAGTTTATGCCTTTTACATGTAAACGTTTTATTTATCATCAAAAATTTAAGAACGTCAATTTTCAAATCTAGGTTAATTGACGTTCTCATATACAAAGCGTTTATAACTTACTTAAATTAGTCCTCTAAACGTTTAGCAATCTCATTGAGTTCTTTTTGTAATTGATTTGTGCGTTTTTCTATTTCTTTAGTAAGATATTCTACTTTTTCATTTCGTTTTAAATCTTTTGGAATATCAGTTGTATCAATTGGTTCACCAATTTTTATCATCGCTTGTCCTGTAATTAAGCCATGAATTTTTTTAGGACCTACATATGCAGCCGGTAAAATTGGTGCTTTACCTAACATTGCTATAGTTGCAGCACCACGTTTTAATGGTGCACCTTCCATAGATGTACGGTGACCTGTTGGGAAGATACCAACTGTTTTATGTTCTTTAAGTAGATTGATAGGTCTTTTTAATGTGCTTGGACCTGGATTCTCTCTATCTACAGGGAAGGCATTTAAAGAGCTTAAGAATTTACCGCCCCATTTATTACTAAATAATTCTTTTTTAGCCATATAATGAATTTGATTTGGTAGTAATGCCATACCTAACATAATCACTTCATTATAGCTTTCATGTGTACAAGTCACTACATATTTACTATCTTTAGGAATATTTTCTTTTCCAATTACATATAACGATTTAGCCATTTTGACTAAAATGACGTCTAAAATTTTACTTATAATGCTGTACATTATGTCACCCGCTTCTTGATTTTGTTTTTTAACATATAAATTTTATCATTTCCCTTAATCGAGAACAATAGACGTCCCTCTTACGTGATTAAAGTTATCATTTTTAAAATTGAACTACCTTTCAAAATACGTCTAAAGTCTGATAGCCGTTTACTAGCCAAATTCTTAAAAAAATTACATAATTAGATAGAAGAGAATATTATTTGGAGGTTACATATGTCAGATCAAACACAACAACATCAGTCACACGACAATTACCAACGTCCTTCATACAATAAAAAGCCCAAATTTCCTTGGTTTAAGACAATTATAGTTGCGCTTATTGCGGGAATTATTGGTGCACTACTTGTATTAGGTATAGGAAAGGTTCTTAATCATACTGTTCTCAATCATGATGGTGCATCTGTTCAAGAGGTATCAAATAGTAAGGGCGGTAACCAACTTGATGGTAAAAGTGATAAATACACGTCGGTTCACGATATGATTAAGGATGTGTCACCGGCCATAGTTGGAGTTATTAATATGCAAAAATCTTCAAGCTTAGATGATTTACTAAAAGGCAAATCATCAAAACCTGAAGAAGCAGGTATTGGTTCTGGTGTTATCTATCAAATCAGCAATGGTTCAGCTTACATCGTTACAAATAATCATGTCGTCGATGGTGCATCCGAAATTAAAGTACAGTTACATAACTCCAAGCAGGTAAAAGCGAAGTTAATTGGTAAAGACGCTCTTACTGATATTGCAGTTCTTAAGATTGAGGACACTAAAGGTATTAAGTCTATCAAATTCGCTAACTCATCTAAAGTACAGACTGGAGATAGCGTCTTCGCAATGGGTAACCCACTTGGTTTAGAGTTCGCCAATTCAGTTACTTCGGGAATTATTTCAGCGAGTGAACGAACTATTGGTGCCAATACATCTGCAGGTAATACTAAAGTTAATGTTTTACAAACTGATGCGGCTATTAACCCTGGTAACTCTGGTGGTGCGTTAGTTGATATCAACGGTAATTTAGTGGGTATTAATTCTATGAAAATTGCTTCCGAGCAAGTAGAAGGTATAGGGTTTGCTATACCAAGTAATGAGGTTAAAGTCACGATTGAACAACTCGTTAAACATGGTAAAATTGAACGCCCTTCTATAGGAATAGGATTAATCAACCTTAGTGAAATACCTGAATCTTATCGTAAAGAGTTGCATACAACAAAGGATTCTGGGGTTTATGTTGCTAAAGCGGATAATAGTAATAATGTTAAAAAAGGAGACATTATTACTCAAGTAGATGGTAAGAAAGTCAAGGAAGATACTGATTTAAGATCATATCTTTACGAACATAAAAAACCTGGTGAAACGATTACCTTAACAGTCATTAGAGATGGCAAGACTAAAGATATTGAAGTGAAATTGAAAGAACAGACACGAACTTCATCATCACAATCTCAAAGTCAATTTGCGCAATAATTGTTTGACCTTAATAATCAAATAAGCCAAGAGACATTAATAATAGTGTCTCTTGGCTTTTCTGTATTTATAATTCAATTTCATTGGATTTATGCGTAAGAAATAACGCAGGTAAAACGATAAGTAACAATGCTATAGTTGAGACTAAGAAACCTGCATGATAAGCTCTTAAACTTTGAAAAATTGATGGATGATTTAGTGCTAACATAGATGCTACTACAGTTGCGATAATGGCTGTACCTAGACTAGAACCAATATTTTCAATCATATTAATCCCTACACCCGCTTCGGCAATTTGTTTATCGTCAATGCCTTGATAAGCATCGCTTGTAAGACCAAGATTTATCCCGCCTACGCTACATCCTCTTATAAAAAGTATCAAAGACAACCATACAATATGCGTGTGATTTGAAACGAACATCAATGGCACTGTACCAAACATGGCTATAATAATGCTCACTATGACAACATATTTCGCACCGATTTGGTCAATCATTTTCCCAATATAAGGTCTTGTAATTAACATACCTAGACCTTGAGGTATTAAAGCTAAAGAAGCTTCAATAGCAGTATAATGTTTAAAGTTCTGGAAGAATAATGGAATAATTAACATTGGTCCCATAATTCCTATATTGGCAAGTAACAATCCAATAGATGACGCAGCATAGTTCTTTTGTGTAAATAAATTGATTGGCAGAACTGTATGATAATGTCTTAGACGATTATAAATACAATAAGTAATCGTTAAAAGTATTCCCATGATAATATATATCATTGGTTTCAAAGTAAAGAATGTACCATCATCAGAAGCTTTCGTCACACCATAGATTATGCTGATACTCATAAATGATAATAATAATATTCCAATTACATCTAATTTACTGTCTTTATTAAATGGTTCAAATTGAGGTACATATTTATTCATCAATGGTATTGCAATGATAACGATAAAGATATTAATAAAAAATATCCAACGCCAGCTCGCAAAATGGATAATAAATCCTCCAAGAACAGGGCCCAATATAGGACCGAAGATCATGGGCGTACTAACCACTGCCATAACCTTACCAATATGGTCTTGCCCTGCTGTTTTCACAAGTAATGTAAACATTAAAGTTGTGATAACTCCCGCACTAAATCCTTGTAAAATTCTAAAGATATTAAATACGATAATATTCCAACTCACTCCAGCTAATATAGAAGTTAAGCCAAAAGCGGCCATTGCTAAAATAAAAACCTTCTTTCCATTAAATTGATTCATAAACCAACCGGACAATGGTACAGCAATGGCGAGCGCTAATACGTAACCTGTAATTCCCCACTGAACAATATCTAGAGAACTATTAAATGTATGATTAAGTTGTTTAATAGCAATATTTATCATTGTTGAATCTAACATTGGAGCGATGGCGCCTAAAGCAATTGCCCAAGCTGCAGTCATTACCTCTTTAGTGACACCATTGGATTGAGAATGAGATGTTGCCATTTGAATTCTCCTTCGTTCAAATTGTTTCTTCGTCAACAAAATATACACTCGTTTTGTTTCTTTATCAACAATAATTCGGTAAAAATTTAGGATACTGCAATTTCATTGTATTTAAGAAATTACAATATCCCCATATTTAATGTAATAATCCTTGCTTTTTTATTTCATGATCAAGGTGCGCATTATATTTTTCGGCAAAACGCATCATTGATTTAAATTCGTCTTCGGTGATATTATCAAACACCTCTTGATCCCTACGTTGAAATTCTTTATGAAGTTCTTCATGGGTTTGGTAAATTTGCTGACCCGCTTCGGTCAACCGAAAATAAACTTCCTTTTTATTATTAGGATTTTTATAACTCTCTATTAAGCCTCTTTGCTCAAGACGTTTCGTAAGTTTACTTATCGCGCCTCGTGTCATAAATAATGCTTCTGTTAATCGCCTTACATTAGGTTCGTTAAGCTCTTCAATTGCTTCAATACAATGCACTTCACTTGGTTTATTTCCTTTAAGCGCTTCTTCCATTTTTCCTTTGTTTAGCCAAGCAATTTTATTAAAGATATCCCGAAAATTTTTCATCATCAATTGTTCTTTATTCACACTACGCACCTCCTATTATTGAAAATAAACCTCCCAACCAATGAGATGATTAGGAGGTCATTTTTTACACATCACTTATTGATAATTAACCATGAAATATTTTTTCTTACCACGACGAATAATTGTAAACTCATTATCAATTTTATCGTCATTGCTTAATTCATAATCAACTGACTGTTGACGTTCGCCATTAATATAGATAGCACCATTATTAACATCTTCACGTGCTTGTCGTTTAGATGTAGCAATACCTGTTTCAATTAACGCTTCAATAATATTTGTTGTTTCAGAAGATAATGAAACTTGAGGTACATCTTTGAAACCTTCTTTTAATTCTTTACCAGTTAATGATTTCAAGTCACCGCTAAATAAAGCTTTAGAAATTCTAATCGCATCATTTAGCGCTTCCTCACCATGAATAAATTTAGTTACGTTTTCTGCTAATGCTTTTTGAGCTTCACGAAGATGTGGCGCCTCTTCTTTAGATTGTTCTAAACGATCAATCTCTTCTTTATCTAAAAAAGTAAAGTATTTTAAGAATTTAATCACATCTTCATCAGATTGGTTAATCCAGAATTGATAGAATTCATATGGACTTGTCTTTTCAGGGTCTAGCCACACCGCGCCTGACTCTGATTTACCAAATTTCTTACCGTCAGATTTAGTTACTAATGGGATTGTAAGACCAAACGCTTCAGTTTGACCGTACATACGGCGCATTAATTCGATACCACTTGTAATGTTACCCCATTGATCTGAGCCACCAACTTGAATTTTACAATTTAATTCACGATTTAAATGACCGAAATCGATAGCTTGTAAAATAGTATAAGTGAATTCAGTATAAGAAATACCGTGTTCTAAACGTGTTTGAATGGAATCTTTACCTAACATGTAGTTGACGCCTACATGTTTACCATAATCACGTAAAAAGCTAATTAAAGATATTTGTCCAAGCCAATCTTTATTGTTGACTAAAACCGCACCTTTATCAGTACCAAATTCAAATAAGCGATGCATTTGCTTTGATAACCCTTGTACGTTAGCTTCCACTTGTTCTTCAGTTTGTAAAACACGTTCTTCAGATTTACCAGATGGATCACCAATCATACCTGTACCGCCACCGATAAGCACGATTGGACGATGACCATGTTCTTGGAAACGTCTTAATGTTAGGAATGGTAGTAAATGTCCAATGTGTAAACTATCTGCAGTAGGGTCAGCACCACAATATAAAGTAACTTGTTCTTTATTTAATAAATCTTCAATACCTTGTTCGTCAGTTTGTTGATATATTAAACCTCTCCATTTTAAATCTTCAATTAATGCATTAGCCATTGCTAACATCCTCCCTTAATATTTTTATAGTTATTATTTTGTTTTGAAAATGGTTACTCGTGAGTGTGTAATTTAATAAAAAGTATTTGATATTGCATTTAATTTATTTTTCAAAAATAAATTTTTAATATAAATCAAATAAAAAAGCCCTTACATCTTAACATGTAAGGGCGCTTATGCACGGTACCACCATACTTTAACAAGAGTTTATGTACTCTTGAAAAACTTTATTAATGAGACGTTCATTAATGAAACGTTGAATAACTTTATAGAGGTGTATTCACATATAAGCAAATGCTAGTTCGCAGCGACCACTAACTCTCTGTAATCTTCCTTAAATGCTACTTCTCCTCGTATCCAAAACATATTGAATTGAATTTAATTATAGATAACATTATTTTAAAAGTCAACTTCATGAATATGGTATACTATACCTAAATTTAGGAGGTATACGATGCACAACAATAAGAATATTTCACAATCTACGGATAGATATGTGCAATTCGAACGTATTTATAAGAAAATCAAACATATTTGTGTAGGCATTTCTGTTGTATTCTCCATAATTGGAATCGCATTGATTTTAGCATTAGTGATATACTTCCATCATTTAACTAAGGAAGCGTCCTCTATTAGTGATAAAGAGTTAAAGCAGAAAGTGTTACACCTTCCAGGCGATGAACTAATAAATCATAGTAACAAACATATTTTAGAAGAATATGATCATTCTCTTAATACTCTGATTGTGGGACCTAAATCTGTAAATCCGAATGTGATAAAAGCACTTACCTCATCTGAAGATACTCTCTTCTATAAACATAATGGTATCTTACCTAAAGCATTAATGAGAGCAATGTATCAAGATATTATTGATGCAAATGAAACATCAGGTGGTAGTACGATTACACAACAACTAATTAAAAACCAAGTTTTAACAGATAAAAAGACATATAGTAGAAAAGCAAATGAAATTATTTTGGCTATGAGACTTGAGAAACTTCTATCTAAAAACGAAATCATATATACTTATCTGAATATTGTTCCGTTTGGTCATGATTATAATGGGGCCAATATTACTGGTATAGCATCAGCTTCATATAGCTTATTTGGTGTAGCTGCCAAAGATTTAAACATTGCTCAGTCCGCTTATTTAGTAGGACTCTTACAAAGTCCTTATGGTTATACTCCGTATGATAACCAAGGTAATTTAAAAAGTAATCGGATATTACATTATAGTATTCACCGTCAGCGTTATGTTTTAAAGCGTATGCTTGTGGAGCGCAAAATTTCAAAAAAACAATACATTAAAGCGAAAAAGTATCGTATTAAATCACACTTACTCACTCACCCTCCTCAACAAGGTGCGTAGTCATAATAAGTAAAAAAGCACTAGTGACTTGTAAAATCACTAGTGCTTATTATCTTTAGAAATGTATTGTTTAAAAATTAGAATAGTCCAATCGCTTGTCCATCATCAGTAACATCCATATTAAGTGCAGCTGGTTTCTTAGGTAAACCTGGCATTATCATAATTGCACCAGTTAACGCTACAATAAATCCTGCACCTGTTTTTGCTTCTAGTTCTCTGATTGTAATTTCAAAATCTGTTGGAGCACCTAATGCTGTTTGATCATCACTGAATGAATATTGTGTTTTAGCCATGCACACTGGATAATTGTCCCATCCATTTTCTTTAAATTGCTTTAATTGCTTTTGAGCCTTACTACTGAACGTAACTTTTGAACCACCATAAATTTCTTTAACGATTGTTTCAATTTTACTTTCAAGTGGTTGTTCTAATTCATATAAGTGTTTAAATGTTTGAGGCTGATCAATGACTTCAAGTACGTGATGAGCTAAATCAACTCCACCTTTACCGCCTTTTTCCCATACTTCAGTTAACGCAATGCGTACACCTTGTTCTTGAGCCCATTGTTTAACAAACTCAGTTTCTGCTTCCGTATCATGTATAAATGCATTTAAAGCGATAACAGGTTCAAGGCCATATTTCTTCACATTGTTAACGTGACGTTCAAGGTTTACAATACCCGCTTTAACCGCTTCTAGGTTTTCCTCTTTAAGTTGATCTTTAGCAACACCACCATGCATTTTTAGTGCTCGAATCGTAGCAACTACCACTACCGCTGATGGTTCAAAGCCTGCCTCGCGTGATTTAATATTGATAAACTTTTCAGCACCTAAATCTGAACCGAAGCCAGCTTCCGTAACAACGATATCTGCTAAATTCCTAGCTGTTTCAGTAGCTAATATAGAGTTACAACCATGTGCGATATTAGCAAATGGTCCACCGTGCACAAGTGCTGGTGTACCTTCTATCGTTTGAACTAAATTGGGTTTAATTGCATCTTTAAGTATTAACGCAAGTGCCCCTTCTACTTTTAAATCTTGAACTGTTACGGGTTTACGATCTCTAGTATAACCGATAGTAATACGACTAATTTTTTCTTTTAAATCCTTAATACTACGACTTAAGCATAAAATCGCCATTATCTCTGATGCCACTGTAATATTAAAACCATCTTCTCTTGGAACACCATTTGTTGGCCCACCCAATCCAACATTTACATAACGAAGTGCACGATCATTCATATCTAATACACGTTTCCACTCGATACGACGTTGATCAATGCCTAATTCATTACCTTGATGTAGATGGTTATCAATAAATGCAGATAATGCATTATTTGCAGTTGTTATTGCATGAAAATCACCATTGAAATGTAGGTTAATATCTTCCATTGGTAATACTTGTGCATATCCTCCACCTGTGGCACCACCTTTAATACCAAAAGTTGGTCCAAGCGCTGGTTCACGTAATGCGACCATCACGTTTTGTTTTAACTCATTAAATGCATCTGCTAAACCTACTGTAACTGTGGATTTTCCTTCTCCAGCTGGCGTAGGACTCATAGCAGTCACTAATACAACTTTACCTTTTTTCTCTCTAGGTTTAATCTGATTAATATCTATTTTAGCTTTATAGTGTCCATATTGTTCAAGTGCATCTGCAGATATACCTGCTTTATCAGCAATTTCTCCAATAGGTTTTAATTGTGATTGATTTGCAATCTCTAAATCTGATAAATGTGCCAAACGATTCAACCCCTTGATCATTATGTAGTATTAATTAATATTAAATTATTTTTGATACGTCTTATATGGTTTATGATAACCGACTTAATTTCAATTGTCGAATATTTCAAGAATTATTCAAATCAATGTTCGTTCTTAAGAATGACTTTAACTTATTTGAAAATGAGAGCTAAAGCTGATACTTTAGCTCTCAATTATTAATTTTAATCTTCCATTGTACTCAAATCACCTGCATCTAAATCTAATTCCCAAGCTTTAAGCACACGTCTCATAATTTTACCTGAACGTGTTTTTGGCAACTTGTCTTTAAATTCAATTTCTCTAGGCGCAGCATGTGCTGATAACCCTTCTTTAACATATTTACGGATATCTTCTTTTAAATCATCTGATGGTTCATATCCTTGTCTTAATGCAACGAAGGCTTTAATAATTTCTCCACGAACTGGATCAGGTTTACCAATAACACCTGCTTCCGCTACGGCTTCATGTTCTACTAATTTTGACTCAACCTCAAATGGTCCAACACGTTCTCCGGCTGTCATAATAACGTCATCAACTCGTCCTTGGAACCAGTAGTATCCATCCTCATCTTTATAAGCAGAGTCACCAGAAACATACCAATCTCCGATAAAGTATGAGTTAAACTTTTCAGGATTTTTCCAAATAGAATGCATCATAGAAGGCCAACCCTTCTTAATTGCTAAATTACCCATACGATTAGGTGGGAGTTCATTACCTTCATCATCTATGATTGCTGCCTCAATACCAGGTAGTGGTTTACCCATAGAACCTAGTTTAATATCCATAGTTGGGTAATTTACAATCATATGTCCACCTGTTTCAGTCATCCACCATGTATCTAAAACACGTTTATCATAGACATCTTTCGCCCATTTTATTACTTCTGGATTTAGTGGTTCTCCTACAGATAAAATTGACCGTACAGATGATAAATCGTATTTTTCAACGATATCGTCTCCAGCACTCATTAACATACGAAGTGCTGTTGGTGCGGTATACCATATCGTAACTTTAAATTCTTCTAACATGCTATACCAAGATTCAGGTGAGAATCGCCCACCGGCTATGCAATTCGTAACCCCATTTAACCAAGGAGCAAAGACTCCGTAAGATGTACCAGTTACCCATCCTGGATCAGCAGTGCACCAATAAACATCATCTTCTTTTAAATCTAATACGTATTTTCCTGAGATATAATGTAATAGCATTGCTTGTTGGACGTGCAATACACCCTTAGGTTGTCCTGTAGAACCTGATGTATAGTGAAGAATTAATCCATCATCTGGCGCTAGCCACTCAATATTAAATTCCTCGCTAGCTTGTCCCATTTCTTTATTAAAATCAATGTATTCACCATCAACGTCATCATCTACAACAATGATTGTTTCTAAATGAGGTAATTTATCTTTCGGAATTCTAGGAAGTAATGCTTTATTCGTAATGACTACTTTAGCTTCACTATTAGCTAAACGATCTGCTACAGCCTTCTCCATGAACGCTTCAAATAATGGACCCACAATCGCACCAATTTTTAAAATACCTAAGAACGCAAAGTATAATTCAGGTGTACGAGACATAAAGATAAAAACGCGATCTCCTTTTTTAACATCCGCCTTATCTTTAAGAACATTAGCTGCTTGATTTGATAACTTTTTTAAATCACTATAAGTGTATGATTCTTTACGTTTCTCATCTTTATAATTTAAGGCTATTTTTTCCCCTTTTCCGTTATCAACATGACGATCGATACATTCATACGCCATATTCATTTTTCCTGTTTCATACCAAGAAAATGATTTTTCTATCTCTTTCCAATCGAAATTTTGATATGCTTCATTATAATTCTCTAAATTATAATCCCCTGGTTCTCTTTTATACACTTCAACTTTCATAATTAAATCCCCCTTGTTTATGAAATCGCTTTCTTTAAAAGTAATTATACATATAATTTTCACATTTTTCAAAAATCTTTGTATTCTATTACTATTTAATTGTTCATGTACAACCTTTTTATATATAATAAGTTTAATAACAAGTTAAGTCACCTGCATAAGGAGATGATAACGTGAGACATGTTAAAACTTATGTAACTAAGAATCTTAAACTAAGTGACACTACTTTTGTCATTGAAGGACCTATTTCGTACAATTTTTTGAAAACGCTTACTTTAGATAACCAGCTTAATGCATTCCGCCTACCTCAGGATCAGTATGAAGCACTTTTAGAGATTACTGAACTACCTGAAGGTCGTGTCTATATCATTCGTCAAGACAAGCATATCGTGGGATATGTGACATATCATTATCCTGATGAATTCGAAAGATGGTCCGAGGGTCATTTGACCTATTTAATTGAACTAGGAGCCATAGAGATAAGTCCTACATACCGTCACTTACATTTAGGTGGCGAGCTTATTGCGACTAGTTTATCTGCGGATGAATTTGAAGATTATATTGTATTGACTACTGAATATTATTGGCATTGGGATTTGGATCAAGCACAGCTAGATGTTTTCGAGTATAAGAAACTGATGCAAAAGTTAATGTCTAAAGGTGGATTAGAAATTTTTGCTACAGATGATCCTGAAATCACTAGCCACCCTGCTAATTGTTTAATGGCACGTATTGGCAAACGTATCACTTTGTCACAACAACAAGCTTTTGACGATCTTAGATATAAAAATAAATTCTTCTTTTGACATACTACAAAAGTATCTAATTTCAAAAGTATCATAGTTAAATATCTCGCATTCAAATAAAGTTAATCAAAATAGTGAGAATGTTGTTACGGGGGGAGCATCATACCAAATAAAAATTTAAGTACTGGTTATGTTTATTCTGAAGATCTCTTACAATACCGCTTTAGTAACGAACACCCTTTCAATCAAATGAGGCTTAAACTAACGACTGAGTTGTTAAAGGACGCGAACTTTTTAAAGGATGAGCATATCGTAATACCACGTATAGCTACAGATGAAGAACTCGCATTAATTCATCAATATGATTATATTCAAGCTATTCGTCACGCATCACATGGTATATTAAGTGAACACGAGGCAAAGAAATATGGACTCAATGGTGATGATACGCTTCAATTTAAACATATGCATCGTCATAGCGCTCGGATTGTAGGAGGAGCGCTTAATTTAGCGGATTGTATCATGGATGGAACATTTATTAATGGATGCCATCTCGGTGGTGGTTTACATCACGCACTACCCGGACGAGCGAATGGCTTTTGCATTTATAATGATGTTGCTATAACTGCAAAGTATTTAGTTGAAAAATATCATCAACGCGTCATGGTTATTGATACAGATGCACATCATGGAGATGGTACACAATGGAGCTTTTATACAGACAATAGAATTATGACTTATTCCATTCATGAGACAGGAAAATTTTTATTCCCGGGCTCTGGTCATTATACTGAACGTGGTGAAGATATAGGATATGGTTATACGGTAAATGTGCCTCTTGAACCTTATACTGAAGATGCCTCTTATCTAGAGGTATTTAAAGAAACTGTAGAACCATTAGTTGCAGCTTTTAAGCCTGATATCATTTTAAGCGTTCATGGTGTAGATATCCATTATAGAGATCCACTTACACACATGAACTGTACATTAAATAGCCTATATTCTATTCCATATATAATCCAAGATTTAGCAAAACGCTATTGTAATCATAAAGTATTAATGTTCGGGGGCGGAGGTTATAATATTTGGAGAGTTGTCCCTCGAGCTTGGAGTCACGTCTTTTTAAGTTTAATCGGGGAGCCTATTCAACAAGGTTACCTCCCGTTAAATTGGATTAATAAATGGAAGTTATATAGTACTGTCAAACTACCAAAACGCTGGGAAGATCGTTTAAATGATTATGCTTATATTCCAAGAACTAAAGAAATATCTGATAAAAATCTTAGAATTGCTAAACAGGTTGCAAGTTGGTATGAACGTTATAGCGATATTTAATAATATATTAAAAAGGGTGCTCAATGAATCATGTTGAAACATCAAGTACCCTTTTAAAATTTATATTTACGTTTTCTCTTCACTTAACAATCATTTATAATTTTAATTAGTCGTTCCACGATATTCTATTCTGTGAGGAAGAATTACATTTGGTTCTTCAATGTCTTCTTCATTCATATATTTTGTCAATAATCTCATGCCTACTGCACCGATATCATATAGTGGTTGTATAACACTAGATAGTTGTGGGCGTACCATTTCGACTAAACGTGTGTTGTTAAAGCTTAAAATTTGTAAGTCTTCAGGTACATTAACCCCAGCATCTAATGCGCTGTGTAAAATACCAATTGCCTGCTCGTCACTAATTGAAAGAATAGCATCAGGCATATTATTTTGTAATTTTTCAAATGCTTTGATTCCCTCTTTATAGCTTTCTTTACCAGAGAAATGTAATGCCTCATCAAGTTCTAAATGATGTTGATTTAAAACTTTTGTTAAACCTTGTAATACATCATCTTGTGCTTTTTTAGAATAATCGCCACCAACAAGTGCAAATTTCTTAGCACCTTTTTCAATCATATGTTGAGTGGCTTCTTCAGCAGCTTGTTTGAAATCAATATTAACTGATGCAATATGATCATCTTTACCATTTGTTCCTGATACCACAACTGGAACTGAAGATTGATTAATTAAATCTTTAATTTCTTCTGAAATAGTACCACCAAGGAAAATAATACCATCAACTTGTTTACTTAATAAATTATTAAAGATTTCTTTCTCTTTTTCAGGGTCATTATCAGAATTGGAGATGATTGAGTGATATTTATACATTGTTGCAATATCCTCAAGACCTCGCGCGAGTTGTGAATAATAAACATTTGAAATATCTGGAATTATCACACCTACAGTTGTAGTACGTTTACTTGCAAGTCCTCGTGCAACTGCGTTAGGTCTATAATTTAGCTTCTTGATGACCTCATTGACTTTGTTTCTCGTTTCAGGTTTTACGTTTTGATTGCCGTTAACTACACGTGATACAGTTGCCATCGACACACGAGCTTCTCTAGCTACATCATAAATCGTTACAGTCATAATTTCCTCCTTGTAAGCGTTTCATTGCTTATAATATCGTGTTTTCATATCATTTTCAAAGTTTATCATATTTATGGTTATTGTGAAATGATTTTGTTCTTTTGTCACATTTCTGTCAGAAAAAGCAAGTGCAATTCATTTATATTATATACTTTTCGCTTAAAAATTTTAAATAAATAAAAATTGAAAATTTAATTTAAGTTAAATTCATTAAAAAATAAAAAGACTACATCACTATTCAAGAAAAGAATAACTGAGTAGTCAATTTAGTATAAATGATTGCAAAATGTTTATTTTAACTTTTTAGCATTATACATATCTGCAAGTGGCTTAAGTTCATTGTAGAAATCATTAAACTCATTCAAATCCATTTGTTGTCCAGCATCACTTAATGCAACTGATGGATCAGGATGAACTTCAGCCATTACGCCATCAGCACCAACGGCTAATGCTGCTTTTGCAGTTGGTAGCATAATATCTTTTCTGCCTGTACTATGAGTTACATCAACCATTACTGGTAAGTGTGTACCTTGTTTTAAAATAGGTACTGCAGAAATATCAAGTGTATTACGAGTCGCCTTTTCATATGTACGTATTCCTCGTTCACATAAAATAATATTTCTGTTGCCTTGAGAAGCAATGTATTCAGCTGCATAAGTAAACTCTTCAATTGTTGCAGATAGACCTCGTTTTAAAAGAATTGGTTTGTTTGTGCGACCAGCTTCTTTTAACAGTTCAAAGTTCTGCATATTACGTGCACCAATTTGGAAAACATCTAAATATTCGTCTGCTACTTCAAAGTCATTAGGATTTACAATTTCACTGACTACATTAAGATTAAACTTATCTTTTACATTTTTAAGGATTTTTAATCCTTCTACACCAAGTCCTTGGAAATCATAAGGAGATGTACGTGGTTTAAATGCTCCACCTCTAATAAATTTTTCTCCTCTAGATTGTAAATCTTTAGCAACAGCATCTACTTGTTCTTGTGATTCAACTGAACAAGGTCCAAATACAAATGATTTATTACCATCACCAATAATGCCACCATTATCAAATTTCACAATAGTATCTTCAGGTTTTAATTTTCGTGATACGTATAGATGTTTTTCGTTTTCAGATTTTTGTAAATCAGTAGAGGCTTTAAAAATTTCTTTAAACAACTGCTTGATTACATTATCATTAAATGGACCCTCATTTCGATCCAATAAATCATTAATCATTTCTTTTTCACGTTGAGGATCATATACTTGAGTTCCTTGTTTAATTTTTTCTTCTCCAATTTTTTGAGCTAACTCGCCTCTTTTAGATAACAAATCTAAAATTTGATAGTTTAATGAGACAATTTCCTCTCTATATTCTTCCAATTTATTAGTCATTTCTACTCACCTCTAAGATATAGTTATGTATGAAAGTATATTACTTTAAAGCGATAAAATAAAAGTATTTAGACTTAATTCTAACAATTTCATTTTTATTGTTCAAGCACATGTTTACAGAAAATATAAAATTTTCTAAAAACTTCAACTACAATATACAATTTTGTGAAAACTTTTCAACATTTAATTATGAATTAGAAAATAAAAAAGCTGAGACAATATGATAATGCCTCAGCTTAAATATATATTGTAAGTTTAATTAATCATTGAATGTACGTTTTTCAATCTTGCTATTTGCTTTCTCAACTTTTTGTTGATTATTATTTGATTGATTTTGTTGTTTTTGAGTTCTGTTGTTTTGTTTAGGCGTATTACTTTGTTTTTTACTTGTATTTGCCTTTTTATTAGATTTTGCGTTTGTTTTGTTACCTTTACTATTAGATTTTTGAGTACCTTTTATAGAATTCTCATGGGTAACTACGCCTTTATCGAATGTCGCACTTTCTTGTGATTTATTTACTTTATCTTCTTTAGAGGTAGAAGATTGACCTTTTTTAGAGTTTGTTGATTGCTTAGTAGTTTGAGTTACAAGATTAGGTACATTATTATTTTTCTTACCTTTAGGTAATGCTGGTTCAGCTAATAATGCTTCAGTGAGCTGTGATTCTTTAGATCCTTTAGTTAGTTTAGATTTTTTTGCTTTTGCAGCTGTAGCTAGTCGATTTGCAAATGAACCATCACTTGAACCTGTGTCATTCTCATTTTTCTTTGTAACTAAATTAGGTACCTCTTTGTCAGCAGATTTAGGTACACTTGATTCACTTGTGAGATCATTTGTATTTTTAGCAACTTGGCTGTCATTAGTGATTTTATCGTTTTTTGTTTTAGCAGCTGTAGCTAAATTTTTTGCTTGCGTTTTTTGATGGGCATCTTCATTTTTGCCTTCTTTAGTAGTAGGATCAGCTAAATCATTATCACTTGATTCTTTTTTAATAGCTGTTTGAGCAATAGCTATTTCTTCAGCTGATGGTTTTTTATCACTTTCGATATGTGATGCTTCTTGACTATCTTCCTTATGTGATTCAGCTTTAGCTTCCTGTATTTCTTGTGCTTCTGGTGACTGGTCAGCTAATTTTGATTCTTGTTGAATCGCATTTTGTTGAGCTGTTAATTCTGTAGCTGATGGTTTATTTTGTTGTTCTTGTGCTTCGGCTTTAGCTTCCTGTATCTCTTGTGCTTCTGGTGACTGGTCAGCTAATTTTG
>NZ_KV832234.1:291254-496959 GCF_001837405.1 Staphylococcus sp. HMSC067F07
TTAATTCTGTAGCTGATGGTTTATTTTGTTGTTCAAAGTCGTCTTTAGTAGCTTCTAATTTAGCTTCTTGAATTTCTTGAGCCTCAGGTGATTGATCTGATAGATTATTGTCACTAACTTCTCTTTGGATTGCTACTTTTTGTGCTTGTAATTCATCAGAAGTTAAACCATCTTTAGAACGATTTCTAAAGTTCTCTACTCTATCTCTTACTGAATTAACGGTGTTTTCAGCCTGTTCTTTATAATTAAGTACTTTATTTCTTAAATCTTGTTCTTTATCTCTTAATTCATCTGTTTTTTTATATACTTTATTTTTATAAAAAAGACCTAAAGCAGAGCCAACGATTGCACTAGCAATAAAACTTACTACGAAGTCTTTACGTTTAGGCGTATTTGATGAATTGCGTGACGTACGGTTATATAAATCACGACCTGTATTATTTCTCTCAAAATTATCGCGGTTATAGTGTTCCATAACGATTCCTCCTAAAACAAAAGCACTTAAATAAGTAAAAACCTCATTTAAGTGCATTTAATTCATTCGTATTAATTATTTGTTAACACGTGTAGTGTAACTATGATCAGAATTGTATTCTGAATTTGAATAGCTATGATTTGCATCGTCAGCTACAGTGTTTGCTTTGTAGTTTGCACTTCCTCTACGGTAGTATCTATTTTGCCATTTGTCAGCAATTTCCATTGCCACATTTGACCATTGAACTACTTGAGAAATTTTATCTTCATTTTGAGAAATATTGTGCGTAATTGAGTTAGTTACTCGGTCTACAGAACCATTTAAAGTTTGAACTGAGTCGCCGATACCTTTAACAGCATCTACAACAGAATTTAAACGATCCACTTTACCTTGAATATCTTCAGTTAAGCGATTTGCTTTATGAAGTAAATCAGTAGTTTCTCGAGTAATACCTTGAACTTGACCTTCAACACCATCAAGTGTTTTAGCCACGTAATCTAAATTTTTCTTAACAGAAATTAAAACTACAACGATACCGATACATAAAATTAAGAACGCTATCGCAGCGATAATTCCTGCAATTGGTAAAATCCAATCCATTAAAAACGCCTCCTAAATACCATAAAATAAAAGTCATTAATATTTAATACCCATGATGTTTTATTATAAACATATTAAAACTCATTTTTTACGCCTAATTTTTCTAAATAAGCTTTAAGTAACTTTTGAATGTCACCAGCGCCCATAAATAAAATGACTGCGTTATCAAATTCTTTTAATATGTCAATACTATTTTCATCTATTAGCGACGAGCCGTCAATACGTTCAATTAAATCTTGTATAGTTAATTCACCTGTATTTTCTCTAATAGAACCAAAAATTTCACATAAGAATACGCGATCTGCTTTACTTAAACTAGATGCGAATTCGTCTAGAAAAGCTTGAGTTCTAGAGAACGTGTGAGGTTGGAAGACAGCTACTACTTCTTTCTGTGGATATTTCTTTCTAGCTGATTCAATTGTAGCACTAATTTCTCTAGGATGGTGAGCGTAATCGTCTACTAATACTTGATTAGATACTTTTGTTTCGTTAAAGCGACGTTTTACACCACCAAAAGTGACTAATGCATCTTTAATGTTGTCAACATTCATCTTTTCTAAATAACTAATCGCAATAACTGAAAGCGCATTTAAAATATTATGGTCACCAAATTGTGGTGATAAGAACTGATCATAAAATTCCCCGTTAGTATAAACATCAAACTGAGTACCTTTTTCGGTGATTTGAATATTTTTAGCATAAATATCGTCAGTCTCTTTAAAACCATAATAATAAATTGGTACATCAGCCTCTAATTTACGTAAATAGTCATCATCACCCCATGCAATTATGGCCTTCTTAACGTTATGAGCCATATCTTGGAAAGCATCATAGACATCTTCAATATTTTTAAAATAATCTGGATGATCAAAATCAATATTCGTCATAATCGCATAATCTGGATGATAACTTAAGAAATGTCTACGGTACTCACAAGCTTCGAATGCAAAATAATCGCTTCCAGGCAATCCCATGCCAGTACCATCACCAATTAAGAATGATGTCTTTTTATCTCCGTTCATAACATGTGACAATAGACCAGTTGTTGAAGTTTTACCGTGAGCACCTGTAACAGCTACAGATGTATATTGATTGATAACATGACCTAGGAAGTCATGATATTTAATGACATCAAGTTTTAATTCATGAGCTTTAACTATTTCTTCATGATTGTCTGAAAATGCATTACCCTGAATGACAACCATGCCTTCTTTAATATTTTCAACATCAAAAGGTAAAATTTTGATGCCTTTGTTACGTAGAGCAACTTCGGTAAATACGTATTTTTCTATGTCTGAACCTTGGACTTCATGACCAAGATCATGCATGATTTGTGCTAATGAACTCATGCCGGAGCCTTTAATTCCGACAAAATGATAGTGCGTCATTTTAATACTCCTTACTCAATTTATTCTTTATTTAAATCCGCTTCAGTAATATAAACATCCCTTGGTTTAGAACCGTTAGCACCTGATATATAACCTAACTGCTCTAATTGATCTATAATTCTAGCTGCTCTATTGTAACCAATTTGGAAATGTCTTTGAATCAATGAAGTTGATATATGTCCTTCATTCACCATAAACTCGCACACGTCATCGAATAAATCATCTTGTGCTTGAGATTGTGTTTTCTTTAATAATTCCTTTTCTTCAAATAAGTATTCAGGTTCTCGCTGCTGTTTAATAAAGTCAACGACATCATCTATTTCCTCATCAGAAACGAATGTACCTTGAACACGAATTGGCTTATTCATTCCACTTCCTAGATATAGCATATCACCATATCCTAATAAGCGTTCCGCGCCACCACTATCTAGAATTGTTCTTGAATCCACGCTTGAAGATACCATAAAGGCAATTCTAGTAGGAATATTTGCTTTAATCAGACCCGTAATAACATTTACTGAAGGTCTTTGTGTAGCCACTAACATATGAATACCACATGCACGTGCTTTTTGAGCAATACGTGCAATTGATTGTTCTACTTCTTGAGGTGCCATCATCATCAAGTCGGCTAACTCATCAATTACTATAACAATTTTTGGCATTCTTTGCTCATAAGGTGCCTTTTTATTAAATGCAGTAATATTTCTTACGTGATATTGAGCAAATAATTTATAGCGTTTCTCCATTTCTTCTACTGCCCATTTTAAACTTTGAGTAGCAGCTTTCACATCTGTAATTACAGGAGAAACTAAATGTGGTAAATCATTGTATGGTGCTAATTCCACCATCTTAGGATCAATCAATAGTAAGCGTAATTCTTCAGGGTGATTTTTATATAATAATGACATTAAGATACTATTGATACAAACCGATTTACCTGAGCCTGTTGCTCCGGCAATAAGTGCATGAGGCGTTTTAGCGATATCCATTAATAATGGTTCATTATTAATTCGATAACCCATCGCTACAGTTAATTTAGACTCTGTATTTTTAAATTTAGGTGTTTCTATAATAGAACGTAAGTTAACCTTAGTTGGGTCTTGATTTGGTACTTCAATACCTACAAGACTTGTTCCAGGAATTGGCGCTTCAATACGTATATCTTTGGCAGCTAATGCCATTTTAATATCGTCTTGAAGTGCAGTAATCCTTGAAACTTTCACACCTTTTTCTACAGATAATTCAAATCTTGTAACACTTGGCCCTTCTGTTACATTTTTAACCTCTGCGGGCACATTGAAATAATAAAGTGCATCATTTAATTCCTGTTTCTTCTCTTCTATCCATTCTTCATCAACTTCGTGTGGTTCAGGTTCTTCTAATAAATCAAAGCTAGGCAATTTAATATTAGGTCCTTTTCTAATTCCTTGTTGCTTATCTTGAGGTGACTCTTGTTGGTTTTTATAAGAATTGGATGCTTGTTCTTTTACTTCCTGATGAGTAATTCCTGTTGCAGAAGTTTTATTATTATTTAGGTTAGTGTCATCATTATCTTTTACAGTTTCTGAGTAATAATTACCGCTACTTCTTCCACTAGTTTCATTATGAGATGTGCTTTGAGTATGCTGTTGAATATGCTTATTGTTAACATTGTCACTTGTAGACACACCTGTAATACCGTCGTCGTTTGATTCAGATTGAGTTTGGTACTCATGTGAAGTTTGTTGATTTGTTTCACTTTCATTTAAATTATTCTCAGAAGTAAATTGACTCTCACTAAAATCCATTTCAGTAGATTGATCAATTTGTTGTTCAGGTTTTAATTCGGGAACATTAATTCTACTATTGTTTTTACTATCCATCATACGTTTCTTATCTGAAGGCGTCATTACCACATTAAATGGTTTACTACCTGCAAATCGCGGTTTATGTGTTGAAACATCTTTTGATTGCGATTGAGTTGTTGGTCTATTTAATTCCGATTCTTGAGCCACACTGCTACCAAATGATTGACCTTCATTAGCTGTCATACTATGTTTTGAATTAACCGTGGAAGCCATAGTATCATTATTTGAAGCATTTACTATCGACGAAGAACTATCACTATTTATCTCACTTGTACTTAATGAAGAAGCTGATTCTTTAAAATCATCATCGTTTTTCTGTCTATGTTTAGCATACTCCTTCTCATTATCAACACTTTGGTTAATTGCATTATTATAGTGTTCTTGCTGTTGTGAATTTTCATTTTCAAGGTGAGAAGTCGATTCTGATGGTTGTTGGCTATCATTTAATTCTTGGAATTGAGCATCCTCTACATTATCGTTGTGTGCTTTATCAACACTAGTTTCCTCAGTAGCATTTTCGCTAGAGGCATCACTTACATGCACATCTTCGTCATTTACCTTTTGAATATGTTGTTCATCATCAAGGTTGATTTCTTCATAATTGTACGACGAAGCGCCAATTTGGTCTTCTTTGAATGAAGTTGTTGTAGTTCTTTCTGACACATTATTAGACTGTCCGTCATTCATATCCTCATCATTATGGTCTTCATCTAGAGAGCTTTCACCAATGTATTGGTGTGCTTGTTTCGCGTACATTTCATCAATTGCTTTTTGAATTTGATCTTCTTCATTGTCTTTATTTTGTTGTCTCTTTTGTTGAAGCGCTTTTTTAAATCTTCTTTTTTGAAGGACTTTACGTTCTCTTTCACGTCTGATTTCTTCAACGATTTGTGAAGCATAGATATTTTCAATATTAACAGTGTTATCTTTTTTAGAATAATTAGGTGTTCGTCCTTCAGACTTTTGCGCTGAATGATTGTTAGATTGAAGATGACTTGAAGATGTTTTCTGTGTCTGTTCTGTATCTGAAGTTTTGGCATGGATTTTTGGTTGAGGTTGATTATCTTTAGATGATGATTCTTCAGATTGATAGCCCATTTGTTTATTTATAGATTGACGATACATGTTTACATCATGTGCATTTTTAGGTTGATTCCTTTGTGATTTACTAGTTGCATTATTGCTATTTTGTAGAGAATCTTGTTTAGGTGGAATCACTCCGTTTTCTAAAGGACGTCGTTGCTTAGTTCCAAAAATAGCTGACGGAACGTCGCTCGCTTTGAAACTACCGCCATGATATGTAAGTTCAGAATTCGTAGAGGATTGGAGTTTACTGTTAGATTTCAAACGTTCAGATTGTAATTTCATGCGAGAATTTGACTTATTATTATATGAACGATAATCATCAGATTGACTGTTATTAGAACTTCTTTTAGAACGACTTGACTCGCGATGATGCATTTGATTTTCATTACGATTTGAATGTTGATTAATATGATCATGCTCACGCATTTGAGATGAACGTCTACGGCGATGTCTTTTTCCAGAATTATCAACTAAATTACGTGTAGAGTCATCATCTTGTGTGTCATATGTTCTTGAACCATAATTAGCATTGTATTCAGAAGTTTCATATTTTTTATCATTATCTAGATCGTTATATGAAGCTTCTTCAGATACATGCATAGGAAATCTAAATTTACCTCTTGGGCGATTATAAATATCATTGTTTTGAGGCAGTAATGAGTCTTGATTATTTTGTTGAGATTGAGTGCCCTGTCTTCTTTTTTTATTTTTACGTAACAGGTCGTCATTTGAATCATTATCTTCGCCAAATAATTTATCAAACCAGCTCATAATTTCACTACCTTTCTTTATTATTCAAAAAATGCTTGCCCAATTTCATAATCATCATTTAATACCATAATACCCTTCTCTTGAGGTGCATTTGGTAAATCTAATTCTTTCATTGAACAAATCATACCACTTGAATCAACACCACGTAATTTAGCATCTTTGATAACCATTCCACTTGGCATTACAGCACCTACTTTAGCTACTACTACTTTTTGTTCAGCTGCTACATTAGGTGCACCACAAACAATTTGTAAAGTTTCATTACCAACATTAACTTTTAAAACACTTAATTTATCCGCATCAGGATGTTTTTCTTTAGTTTCAACATATCCAACTACAAACTTAGGTGATAAATCAGTATCTAATTGATAGTTAAATCCAGAATTATTAATAGATTGTTGTAACGCCTCAATAATTTCTGAAGTTAATTTGATATGACCGTTTCCTTCTATTTTTATTTTATCTGATACGTTAAAGATATTGAAACCAACAACTTGCCCATCTTGAGTGATTTCGACTACATCATCTTTCTTGTTGTAATCAAATGCACCATCTGTAGGTTCAATCTGTAAAAAAGCTACATCTCCTACACCTTGTGGATTATAAAATAAGTTCATCTATAAAACTCCATTTCTATTGATTATCTTTATTATTAAATTTCTTTCTATTCGCTTCTAATCTCTGTATAACATCAGGATTACGTTTTTGTTTATTATTTTTTCCTAGAATAAATATTGGTTCTAAGTGTCCCTTGTCATAGCCAAATGATAATGAAGTAATTGGTACTAAACCTTTAGTAAAGAATTCCATTGTCAAATGAGCCATGACATCGTAACCTGTTTTATTACGTATATCAGCAATAATTAACACGTCTTGGTGAGGAACTGCAACTAACATCTCACCCTCACATTGTTCTTGGACTTCATTCAAGAATGACGTATTAAGTATGCGACTTGCATCATACCCATCATTAGAATTGATGAAATAAAAAATATTGCCTTTAACCTCATCAGTAGAATATTTATTTTTAAGTTTTCTAACATTGAATAATGACATTTCTTTAATTTGTTGTTCAGTCATATTTACTGTTTTTAACATACTTTCATCTATTAATCTGTATGATTTACCTAAATCGAGAGCATAATAAATATTCGTTTCAGCTGTATGTTCACTATAAATAAATGAATGACCTTCTTTAGTCTTCTTGTCAAAGCTTGTTGCTCGAACAACTGGCATGATTTTTAAATCTTCCATTTTTTCTAAAGAATGATCGCCCATTTGAGCAATTGCTTCTTCTACATAGTAAACAATTTCATCTATAATTTTATCTTTTTGTTCTTCATATTTGGCGACAATAGCATTGAGTTTGATTGTGACACCTTTATGATTATCTGTACGATAAATTCTTAAAGTTTCTTCTTCTCTATCAAATTTAAAGTCTACGTCTAAATGATTTAAACGCGCTTTTAATTTATCTCTCATTTGGAAGACATTCATTTAAAACACTCCTATTTTCGCACCTTATAACAGTTTACAATAAATAACTGCTATATAACAGAAAAAACTAAAAATACGGTGTATAGATAACGTTATTTTCTAAATAAATTGATACTTAAATATATTTTGCTAAAAATGCATCAATTTGATCAATAGATTTTCTTTCTTTACCTATATAGCTACCTTCAAGTTTACCATTTTTATAAACTAAGAAACTGGGTATTCCTAGGATATCGTTATCAATACATATATCAATAAATTTGTCTCTATCTACCGAAACAAAATTAAAGTCTTTATATTTGTTTTCTAATTTAGGTAAATCAGGTTCTATAACTTTGCAGTCTGGGCACCAATCAGCGGTAAATTCAAAGACAGTATTACCTTGTTTTAATTCTTCAAATTGTTGTTCTGTATCAAGTTGTTTCACTTGTTCTACACTCCTTAACCAAATTTTAGTACTTCTATTTGATGATGATTTAAATGAGTTATACATTCTTTTAATAGTTGTCTAGCTGAGTAGTAATCTCTTATATCAAAAACTGCATCCGTGCTGTGTATATATCTTGCGCAAACGCCAATCACTGCTGTAGGTATGCCCTCATTTGCTTTATGGATCTCTCCCCCATCGGTACCACCTGGAGAAATATAATATTGATGTTTAATATCATTTTCTGTGGCTAACTTTAATAAATAATCTCTAAAGCGTGGTTTCAATATCATTGTACCATCTTTAATACGAATTAATGTGCCCTCCCCTAGTGCACCAGAGAGTTGTTGTTTCCCTTTTATATCATTAGCTGGGGAACAATCTACCACGAAGGCAATATCAGGTTTAATTTGCTCAGCAGCCGCTTTTGCACCTCTTAATCCAACTTCTTCTTGAACGTTAGCGCCTACATACAAATCAACATCTAATTCTATATCTTTGAGCAATTCTAATATTTCTATCGCGAGGACACAACCATAACGATTATCCCATGCCTTAGCTATATAACGATACTCAGATAATTGAGTGAAAGATGTGTCAGGAACGATTGTATCTCCAATTTCAATACCTCTTTCTCGTACTTCTTCTTGAGATGAAGCACCGATATCTAACATTAAATCTTTTATTTCCGGAGCCGCTTCATTACCTGTTCTAAAGTGCTTTGGAATATTGGCAACAACGCCAACAATCTCATTGCCATTTCTATTTTTAACTTTCAGTCTTTGTCCTTGCCATATATCATTAGCAACGCCACCTAAATTAGTAAACTGAATCATACCATTATCAGTTACATGAGTAATCATAAAACCTATCTCATCCATATGTGCAGCAATCATTACTTTAGGGGCATTGCTTTGTTTAGATTTCTTAACTCCATAAATTCCACCCATGTTATTTTGAACAAATTCATCAACATAGGGGTTCATTTCTTGTTTCATATAATCTCTTACTTCATCTTCAAAACCAGGGGCTCCATGAAGCTCTGTTAATTGTTTTATGCGTTCTAAAGTTTTCGTATTATCTATCATCATACACAATCTCACTCCTTGCACTCTATTATATCATCTTCAATATGGTAAACTAAGAATAAGAATTTAGATAAGAGGAGATTATATGATGAAGTCTTTTAATTTTAAAGGTATAGCAATAGTGATGCTTTTCGTAACATTTATAACTTCACTATGTTTAGCATTTTACTTAACAAAGCGAAAATTATATAATGCCAATGACTTATTAAAAGAAGTTAAAACGTATTTTAGAAACGTAAAAGGCTCTTATGTAGTACATCAACCTATTGTCTTGAATAATGTTAATCATAACCAACCTATCTATCAAGGTGGTATTACAGCTTATCATGATGGTAAATTAGTAGACTATGAGTTTTATGCCGATGCTAATTCTGGTCAAGTTATCGATATTATCGAGTTATAGCATTCTATAATTAAGGTTATCGTTTGAATATTTTATCAAACGATAACCTTTTTTATTGTCTAGAAATAAATGTATCAATTGTTTTGAAGTCATCTTGGTATTTTACCGCAAAATAATTTTCATCATGATAAAACAAGAACCAATAATTATGATGCATGAAATATGGGATTAATCGTTCCTTTTCTCTAATGGATTGCATCGGATAGTCATCATAAGCTGTCACCCAAAGTGGATTAAGATGAGCAGTAGTCGGTAATATATCAGCCATATGCACAGCGTATTCATTATCACTTTCAATCGTAATGATTGAGTGACCGAAACTGTGCCCGCCTGTGTGCTTCATCTTTATACCAGGATAAGGTTCTATCTCATTTTCAAATAAAATTAACCTTTCCTTATAATCCCCTTGATTATAACTCCAATAAGTAGCTTGACTTCTTATGTTAGGTGAAAGAAATTCATGCCACTCGTCTTGCTGTATGAAATGTGTAGCTCGGTCAAAAATTGCATGTCCATCTTTATCTGTTAAACCAGAAGCGTGATCAAAGTGAAGATGGGTCATTAAGACCATATCAATATCAGAGGTTGTTAAACCTAATTGTTTTAAATCCTCATCTATTAAGCTCTCATATTCAACACCACTATTTCTTTGTTGTTTATCTGAAAGTTTACCATTACCAATACCCGTATCGATTAAAATATTCTTATCACTAGTTTGAATTAAAATAGGATGTGTCGGAGTATGAATTTGATTCTTATCATTTACTTTGTATTTTTTAGTCCATAACGGTTTGGGAACAACACCAAACATCGCCCCACCATCTATATTAGTGTTTCCACCTCTTAAATAATGGAGAGTAAATCGCCCTAATTTCAAAGATAACGCCTCCTTGACATTATTGAACTTCTCATAGAAATGATGTAAATTACATCTTTTATTAAAAATTATTATAAGTCACTATTAAAATCAAATGTAAGCATTTTATAGGAAAGTTTAAGTTCCCAGTCAATCTCATAGAAGTTTGAGTATACAAAATTTGATTCTCATTTTGAAATAGTTTATTAGGTAAAATAAAAAAAGCCTACAAAGTTTGTAACTTTGTAGACGTTCTATTTAAGACAATAGTTATATTATTTTCTTCTTTAAGGACTTTATAAATCCTTGTGAAATTTTGCTTCCATGCGATAGATTCTTGAGCCTTTATCAGAAAACTTTTTCTCATATTCTGTTAGAATATTATCTTCATCATCTTCGTCATGTAGGTTTAAATTCATTTTTGTAAAATACATCCCAAATTGCGACATACTCTCAAGACTATATGCAAATAAACCACGATTGTCTGTTTTAAAGTGAATTTCTCCATCGTCCTTGAGAATCTGCTTATATAGAGCAAGGAATGTGTGATATGTAAGACGTCTTTTTGCATGACGTTTCTTTGGCCAAGGGTCTGAGAAATTAAGGTATATTCTTGAAATTTCTCCATCTTTAAAATATTCATTTAACTCAATAGCATCATTACAAATCATTTTAAGATTAGTTAAATTAAGTTCTTTTGTTTTATCAAGAACTTTATACATGACACTTTTCTCACGTTCCATTGATACAAAATTAATTTCTGGATGTTTAGAAGCTAAAGTAGTTATAAACTGCCCCATTCCTGAGCCAATTTCTATATATATTGGTTGTTCTGTGTCAAACCAATCAGACATACGGCCTGCGTGAGTACCGTCCATGTCTACTAGGTCAGGATGTTCTTTTAAATAATCTTCTGCCCAAGGTTTGTATCGAACTCTCATATTAAATTACTCCTTATATAAATAAGTTGCTATTCATAACTTCATTTAAGAATTTCAACCACATATTCATATCTTTATATCGTTTTTGTTCTTCATACCATTGAACCATACCAATGGATTGAATCACTGTATACCATTTCATACGTTTATTTAAATTGATACTCTCTTCTAGGCCATATGTATCAAACCATTTTGACCATTTAGATTGAGGAACATAGTTGTAAAGCAGCATACCTATATCTATAGCTGGGTCTGCAATCATTGCCCCTTCCCAATCAACGAGATACAATTCATCTCTATCAGACAATAACCAATTGTTATGGTTAACATCTCCATGTACTACAGTAAAAAAGCGTGAATCTAAATTTGGAATATGATCTTCTAAATAAGTTAAAGCTTTTCTAACAACATGGTGAGTTAGAACTTCTCTAGATAAAGAGGCATTAATTTTATTTAACATGATATCAGGAGTGATAGGTTCCATTTCCATACGTTTAAGCATGCTTAACAATGGTTTAGAACTGTGAATTTTATTGAGTAATTTCGCTACTCTGGTTTGATCCATTTCATCAGATTTTAATTCTCTACCGTTCTTCCAATGCTGTGCGGTAACAACTTCTCCTGTTTCAATTCTTTTCGTCCATACAAGTTTAGGTACAATTCCTTCTGCAGACAATGCAGCAATAAAAGGATTAGAATTACGTTTTAAAAATAATTTCTGTCCATCTTGTTCAGCCATATATGCTTCACCAGAAGCACCGCCAGCTGAATCAAGCGTCCACCCTAACTGATAAAACTGCTCCAACATGTTCACCTCACTTTCAATTAGAAAATGGCTCTAGAAATATATTTTCAAGAGCCATATATTCTAATTTATAGAAAAGCGCATATTCTAATTTTCTCTTACGCTCAATTGATATTTAGATAACAGTTTTTTAAGTTGGCTTTATAATATAAAATTCCCTAAATATTTTATTTAATCAGCCCGTTCATTATTTATCACTCATAGAAGATTTTATAATTTTTAAGGGTCAATTTCAACTAAAAATGAGAAACAAAATGACACATTTTACTAGTCGAAAGTACTTGTATTTTCTAAATCACTTTAATATAAATTATAACATAATTTTAGCACTAATTATTGAGAAATTAAGACAATTTTATTAAGATTTTTAAAGTTTAAATAATTTTAAAATTTAAGGTTTTAAATACTATGTGATTTAATGTACTTATTAAAGCCTTCTTGCAATTTACGAGTTACATCTCCTACTTTTCCATTGCCAATATCGTGACCATCCACTTTAATCACTGGCATGACTTCAGCAGAGGTACTAGAAATAATAACCTCATCAGCATTTTTTAAGAAATCAACTGTAAATGTCTCTTCTTTGAATGGTATGCCGTAATCTTCAGCGATCCATTTTATTACACGGCGAGTAATACCATTTAAAATAAAGTTATTGATTGGATGCGTATAAATTGCACCATCTTTAATCGCATAAACGTTACTAGATGCACCTTCTGTAACTGTCTCACCTCGATGTTGAATCGCTTCTGTAGCGTTATATTTAACAGCATATTCTTTTGCTAATACATTTCCTAAAAGATTTAAACTTTTTATATCACAACGTAACCAACGAATATCTTCAGTTGTCACACCATATACTCCGTTTTCTAATTGTTCATATGGTCTGTCATAACTCTTAGTAAATGCCATGATTACTGGTTTTGTTGGAGGCGTCGGGAAGGAATGTTCACGAGGCGCTACACCTCTAGTTGCTTGAATATAAATCCCACCATTTTTCACATTATTTTCGTTTAATAATTGACGAACTAAATCAATTAACTCATCTACTGTATATCCTAAATCTAGGCCAATTTCATTTGCGCTTCTCAAAAATCGTTCAAAGTGTTCTTTAACTGTAAATAATTTTCCTTCGTAAGCACGAATATATTCATAGATTCCATCGCCAAATACATAACCACGATCTTCGTAAGATACTTTAGCGTCTTTTTCGTTCAAAAATTCCCCGTTAATAAAAACTTTTGTCATCGTTTATCCCTCCACACATAAAGCATAAATTGCCTCTAAATAAATACTGGTTGCGTTAATCAATTGTTTTTTAGTCATATATTCATTTTTTTGATGCATTAAATCTTCAGTATCTTCAAACATAGCACCAAATGCGACGCCTTTGTCTAGGTTTCTAGCATAAGTCCCCCCACCAATCGTGTAAGGTTCAGTCATATCGCCAGTTTGGTTTCTATATGCTTTGACAAGTTTCTCCACAAATGGATCATCTTTATCTACATAATGTGGCTTTTGAACTTTTCCAAGTTCAAGGCTAAATCCGATGTCTTTAATTTCATTAGTAAATCTTTCAACAGCCTCTTCAAATTCAAATCCCTGAGGATATCTTAAGTTCACACCGTATCTTCCAGCTTCTTTATTATCGTATTTAATAATTCCTATATTAGTAGTAACGTCTCCCATTACATCTGTATGGAATTTCATACCCATTTTTTCTCCAAAATGAGAATCAAAGAGATAACGATTATTGAATTCAACAAAATCTTTTGCACTTTTATCTAAATTTAAAGAAGACAAGAATTTAAGTAGATATAATCCAGCATTGACGCCTAGTGAAGGATCCATGCCATGAACCGCTTTACCTTCAACCGTTAAGATTAAAATTCCACTATCAACGGTACTTTCTCCTTGAAGCTCATTTTGTTCAACGAAATATTCAAAGTTTTGAATCACATCTGTCATATTTTCTTTAACTAAAACACGGGCTTCAGCATGATCTGGTACCATGTTATATCTTTGACCAGATTCAAAGTTTAATAATTCATAATCTGGTTCATCTACATCTTCATTTATTTGATCTTGAATTAAATCAAATGTAGTGATTCCTTTTTCACCATGTATCGCTGGGAACTCAGCATCAGGTGCAAAACCTAATGTAGGCATTTCTTCAGTTTGGAAATATCTATCTGTACATTTCCAATCAGACTCTTCATCTGTACCTATAATCATATGAATACGTTTCTTCCAATCTACGTTCATATCATTCAATATTTTCACGGCGTAATATGCAGCAATTGTAGGTCCTTTGTCATCTAGTGTACCTCTGGCAATAATTGCATCGTCTGTTACTACAGGATCAAATGGGTCAGAATCCCATCCATCACCAGCCGGAACAACGTCTACATGACATAAGATACCTAAGACATCTTCTCCTTGGCCAGCTTCTATTCGTCCGGCTATATGATCTACATCATGTGTTGAAAACCCATCTCTCTCAGCTAATTCGTACATGTAATCTAAAGCTTGTCTTGGTCCGGGTCCGACAGGTGCATCTTCAGAGGCTTTAGAATCATCTCTTACACTTTCAATAGATAATAAGCCCTTAAGATCATCAATCATTTGATTTTCATATTCTAGAACCTTTTCTTTCCACATTTGAGATCGACTTCCTTTTTATATAAGTTAAACTCCATTTTACAATATGTTACTCAGAAACTACAGTAAGATGTCAGAAAATTACTTAATTTTTTGTAATGATGATTTTCAAGTTAAATTATATCAAGTTTCGGAGTACTAATATAATGCATATTTGCGTTTCAAATTAAATGCTTTATATATTTTTTGAGATAAAAAAGAAGCCTATAGATGAACTTCTAGCGTTCATCTATAGGCTCTTTATTATTATGATTTAAATTGATAAATTTTATTTATTCTTTATCTTCTAAAGCATTTTTATTATTTTTTAAATCATCTTCAGAGACAACTCTTAGATTATTAGAAGTTGTTGCGCCACCTTCGTCGTCAAACTTTCCTTCTTCTAAATCATCTGCTTTTTTGTCATCTAAATCAGTAAATTTAGATTTTTCTTCTTCAAAGAATGCTTTAGGATCATTTTTAATACGATCAACATAATCTCTTGGATTATTTCTTACTTCTTGAATCGTTTCATTGGCTTTGTTTCCAATTTGGCTAGCAAAGTCTTTAGCGTTTGCTTTGTATGATTCAGGATTTTCTTTATATTTGTTATATTCATTTTTAAGTTTGTCACGACTGTCTTTGCGTGATAAAGCGACTGCTGCAACAGCGCCACCAATGCCTAATGCAATTCTAAATAAATTTGTACTTTTACCCATAATTGTACACCTTCTCCTTTGTCATTTTTTTAGATTTTCGAAATCTTGTTCATTTAAAAAACGATATTCACCAGAATTTAGAGTTTCATCTAATTCTAAATTGGCGATTTTAACACGTTTCAATTCTAATACCTCATTTTCGATACTATGAAACATTCGTTTTACTTGATGATATTTTCCTTCATAAATCGTAACATATGAAAGTCTATCATTTCCTTTAATAAGTTCTGCCGGTTTGACCTTACCATCAGAAAGTTCTACGCCTAATTTAAAAGCTTCTATATCTGACTGCTTAATAGGATATTTAGATATAACTTCATAAGTTTTAGATACATGTTTTTTGGGGCTCATTAATTCATGATTAAATTGTCCATCATTAGTTAATAAAAGTAACCCTTCTGTGTCTTTATCTAACCTTCCTACAGGAAAAATCCCTAAATGTGAAAATTCAGGGATTAAATCTAAAACAGTTTGATGAGCGTTATCTTCTGTAGCTGAAATATAACCTTTAGGTTTATTTAGCATCATATAGACGTTATCTACATATGAAATCTCTTCACCATCAACCACTACTTTGTCGGTTTCAGGGTCAATTTGAGATTTAGGTGTTTTAATTTTTTTCTCATTAGCCTCTACAAGACCTTTTTTAAGTAATTGTTTTACTTCAGTACGAGTGCCTAAACCCATATTAGCTAGAAATTTATCTATTCTCATCTTAAAAACGTCACTTTTCGTCTAATTTTTTCAGGAACATCACCTAAAAATTCGTCAGCCAGTCTATTCTTGATTGTAATGCCACCATAAATAAGCGCACCAACAATAACACTTATAGCTATTATAATGAGGTAACCAAATCTAGTAGGATTTAGGAATAATTTAAGAATGAAGTATACAACCTCTACACCTATCATCATGATGAAGGAGTATAAGAATATTTTAGCAAATTGAATCCAACTATAGCTGAATTTGAATTTCGCATATTTTTTTAAAATATAGAAATTACAGCCAATCGCAAATAATAATGCAATTGCAGTGCTTAGTACCGCACCTGGAGTGTGTAAAAGCATAATAAGCGGATAGTTTAGTGCTAATTTAATGACTACTGAACCTAAAATAACAAAGACTGTTAATTTTTGCTTATCAATACCTTGCAACATAGAAGCAGTTACACTTAATAGTGAAATTAATATCGCTACGGGTGCATAATAGAATAGTAATCTACTTCCGTCAAAGTTAGGGTCGTGACCATGAACAATAGGATCATAACCATAGAATACAGTAAATAAAGGTTGCGCTAATGCCATAATACCTATACTAGCTGGTACTGTAATAAATATTAGGACACCAATAGATGTTCTAATTTGTCTATGCATTTCCTCTAGACGACCCTCTTCATAAGTTTTTGTAATAAATGGAATTAAACTCACCGCAAAACCAGCACTTAATGATGTTGGGATCATTACAATTTTATTTGTAGACATATTTAACATGTTAAAGAATGTATCTTGTAACTTTGGATTTACGCCAACTAAACTTAGAGCCCCGTTATGTGTAAATTGATCTACTAAATTAAATAATGGAAAATTTAAACTTACAATTACAAATGGAATACTGTAAGCAATAATCTCTTTATACATGTTTCCATAAGAAACATGCATATTAGCTGTATCAGACTCAACCATTTCTTTAATATTTCTTCTACGTTTAATCCAATAATACCAAAGCGTAATAATTCCAGCTATAGCTCCGATTGCTGCTGCGAACGTGGCAATTCCATTTGCTTGTAGAACTGTACCATTAAATACATTTAAAGCTAAGTAACTACCTACTAATATGAAAATAATTCGGGCAATTTGCTCTGTTACTTCTGAAACAGCTGTTGGGCCCATAGATTTGTATCCTTGGAATATACCTCTCCATGTAGCTAAAACTGGTATAAATATAACTACCATACTGATAATTCTTATAATCCATGTAATATCAGCAACTGACCAACCAGTTTTCGCATTATTCTTACGCGATAAAGTTAACTCTGCTATGTATGGAGCTAAAAAATATAAAATTAGAAAGCCAATTACACCCGTAATACTCATTACAATGAAACTTGACTTATAAAACTTTTGACTGACCTTATAAGCACCTAAAGCATTGTACTTAGCTACGTATTTAGAAGCTGCTAGTGGCACCCCTGCAGTTGCTACAGCAATTGCAATATTATAAGGAGCGTAAGCATAAGTAAAAGGAGCCATATTTTCTTGCCCGCCAATCAATGAAGTGAACGGGATAATAAACAGCACACCTAATACTTTAGTAATTAAAATACTTAATGTAATTAAAAAGGTTCCTCGAACCATTTCTTTACTCTCACTCATTACCTATCTTCCTATCTTAAAATTTTATTAAAGTTTTATATCGTGTTGTTTATATCAAAACTTATTACCTTGCATTACTTAAAAATATATCACAAAATAATAAATGTTTGTCTTTTATTTTCCACTTTTTAGACATTGTAAAAATTATGTTTTAAAAAGCTATGTATCTGTAGAAAAAAGACACGATGTTAGTATTAATTTAATGAGGTTCCAAGTTTCATATTATAATTATATTTTTACTCTTTGTCATCTCATACCTTAATTTTTATTAGATAATACTTAAATAGTCTTATACAATTGTAACAAGGAATATGTGGAGGTAACTCAATGTATCAAACTATTATAATTGGCGGAGGTCCCAGCGGTTCAATGGCTGCAGTCGCCGCAAGTGAAGTAAGTGATAATGTCTTATTAATTGAAAAGAAAAAGGGTTTAGGACGAAAATTGAAAATATCAGGTGGAGGTCGTTGTAATGTTACTAATCGCCTACCCTATGCTGAAATAATCAAAAACATACCTGGTAACGGTAAATTTCTTTATAGTCCTTTCTCAGTTTTTGATAATGAATCTATTATTGAATTTTTTGAAAGCCGAGGCGTGAAATTAAAAGAAGAAGATCACGGTCGGATGTTCCCTGTATCCAATAAAGCACAGGATGTTGTAAACACTTTGATTAAACAAATTAATGAAAACAAAGTTAATGTTATGGAGGAAACTCCAGTCACAGAAATTTCTCATGATAACGGTATTTTTTATGTTACAACTCAAAAAGGTGAATTCCAAAGTAAATCTTTAATCATTGCTACTGGTGGTACATCTGTACCACAAACAGGGTCAACTGGAGACGGTTATCAATTCGCCGAATCTCTTGGCCACTCTATAACCGAACTCTTCCCTACAGAAGTTCCAATAACTTCTAGAGACGCTTTCATTAAATCAAAACGTCTTAAAGGATTAAGTTTGAAAAATGTAGAATTATCAGTTTTAAAGAAAAATGGTAAAAAAAGAATAAGCCATCAAATGGATATGATATTTACGCACTTTGGTGTAAGTGGTCCAGCTGCGCTTAGATGTAGCCAATTTGTCTATAAAGAACAAAAGAATCAAAAGAAACAGGATATTGCTATGCAATTGGACGTATTTCCAGATTTAAATCACGATCAACTCTCTCAAAAAATTAACTCCTTATTAAAGGCTGAACCAGATAAGTATATAAAAAATAGTTTGCATGGCTTAATTGAAGAACGTTACTTATTGTTTATGTTAGAACAATCCGATATTAGTGATGAAACTACATCTCATCATTTGTCTAATCAACAATTAAATCATTTTATCTCAAATTTAAAAGGATTTACGTTTAACGTTAATGGAACACTCCCCATTGATAAAGCGTTTGTCACTGGTGGTGGTGTATCTTTAAAAGAAATACAACCTAAAACAATGATGTCAAAAATCGTTCCAGGATTATTTTTGTGTGGAGAGGTATTAGATATACATGGTTATACTGGTGGATACAATATAACCAGTGCATTAGTGACAGGTCACGTTGCTGGATCTAATGCTGGAACTTTTAAAAATGAATCCTAATATATTTAAAACCTTCTAGGTAACGTTTTATGCTACCTAGAAGGTTTTTTGAGTAGTGAATTAAGATTTTTTATCTTTTTTAATTTTACGTGTAGATAACAATGCTAGCCCTGAAAGTAATGCTGCACCTGCTAAAGGTCCTGAATAATCTGTTTCACCAGTATAAGGCAATTCATTTATTGTATGTTGATTATTATTAGAGCCATTTACATTATCTTTATTATTTTGTTCAGTTTGATGAGTAGATTCCATAGAGTTTAACTTATCTTCTTTAACTTTTATAGCTTCTAGTTTAGTAATTGTTTGTTTGACTACTTCATCAACAGTTTTATTATCATTAGCGTCTTCAATTTCATTAAATGAATCATTCAAAATTTGAGAAATTAAATTTTTAGCTGCTAATTTAGCTTGATAACTAACCTTATCATTATCTTCAATGTTTCGAATGATTTCATCCGCTTTGTTTTGAATGATACGTTTGGCATTAGCTTTTTTATGAGTTTGTAATTTTAATTTTTCAAATTCTACTTTAAAGTTATTCAAACTATTATCTACTTCTTCATTTGTTTCTGAGTCATTCACTTGCATATGAATACGATTGACTAAAGCTTTTAATTTGCTAATAAATGCTTGCTTCTCTTCAACTGTCGCATCACTATTTACTTCAACAGCATGAATTTTAGCAGAAAGTTGTTGATGTAAGTATGATTTCGCATCAGATTTCTTATGTGCATTGATTTGAATTAAATCTAATTTAGCTAAACCGTCGTGAAGTGTTTTCGATACATCAGCATTAGCCTCAGAATCTTGTATTGCAAGATTAATAGTATTAACTATCTCAGCAAGTTTATTTAATACTTCTTGTTTTTCTTCAATAGTTGCATCCTCAAATTTCTCAAACTCATTTTTCTTCTTATTAGCTACATCTTGAATTTGCGCTTTTGCTTGAGGTTTAACTTCAGTTGTAACTTTCACCTCTTCAATTTTCGGTAAAGCAAGTGCTTTGGCTTTATCAACTTCTTTATTAGTATGAGCAGATAATATAGATTCATTTGCCTCATTTATCAATTCATCTAAAGTTTTTAAAGCTGCATTTTTCTCTTCAGTAGTAGCATCTTTATTAGAATTAATTGTAGTTCGAATTTCCTCAGCTTTCTGTTGTACTTCTAACTTAGCTTGAGGTTTTTTACTAATTAGAGAAAGTATAGATTCTATATCTTTAATACTTTGATTTTTAACTGCTTCGACCTCATCATTCGTTTTAGCATCATCAATTTTAGCAGCATATTCACTAGACGCTTCTACGAGTTTATCTATAGCTACCGCTTTCTCTTCGTCTGTAGCATCATTATTTTCACTAATAAACGCTTTTTGAGCGTCTAATTTAGCTAAAATTTGTTTCAAAGCTGCAGGTTTAATGCTATTAGTTGGTTCAATATTTAAAATTTTATTAATAATATCATTTTTAATATCTTCAACTTGTTGGTTTTTAGTCGCAGCATCTAATCGTACTTCACTCTGTTTAATTAAATCATCTACTAAAAGTATAGCCGCATCTTTTTCTTCTTTAGTCACTTCAGAGTTGTTGTTTATTTTAGCTTTTTGATTATTAGCTTGTTGTTGGATTTCATCTAAAGCAAATGGTTTTACTTGAACTTCCGGATTGATAACAGAAAGTAAAGAAATTGCATCTGTTTTAGCGACCATAACTTCACTATCTGCTTTAGCTTCACGGATTTTATTTTGGGCATCATTAACAATAGCATGAACTTTATCTAATGCATTCTGTTTTTCCTCATCCGTAGCATTAGGTGTATTGTTAATTGATAATTTAATTTCATCTGCTTTTGTATTTATAGCTTTTCTAGCAGTTGGTTTTTGAATTACATTAATAACAATATTGTTTAAATCATTTAAACCAAATACCTTTTCTTGAGCCACTTGTACATCTCTAGTATCCTTATCGATTGCACCTAAGACAGCACTTAATTGATTTTTCACATGGTTGATAGCATCATCACGTTCTTCTGTAGTAACATCAGGTGTATTTTCAAATGTTTTAATTAATTGATTAGCTAAATTGTTAAGTATAGTTCTAGCATTAGATTTACTTACAACTTCAGGGAAAATTGTTTTAATTTGCTCTGATATGTTGTTGTAAATGTCATCTACACCAGCATTATCACTTGCTAAACCGATTTCTTTTTTCGTAGCACGTAATAATTGTTCAACTTTATCTATAGCATTTTGTTTCTCATCTTCTGTCGCATCAGGAACTGCATTAATAATAGCTTCTTGAGCATCAACAATATCATAAAGTTTTAGTATTGCATTTCGCTTCTTATGATATTCTGGTTCAAATTGTTTAATCGTATTTAAAACATTATCTTTTGCTTCAGTTACTTGTGAATTTGTTTGGGCTTTATTAATTAATTCTATAGCTTTTTGAGCTTCTTCATTTACGAATTGTGATGCTTTATCTTTCTCTTCTTGTGTAGCACTGAAAGCTTGACTTATTCGGTCGATTTTTTCTTGTTTAGCATTATTAATTGCGTCAATTGCATTCTGTTTAACACCTATTACTGGTTCAAAAGTATTAATACTGTTAGTACCGTTCTCTTTAGCTTGATCTACTTGAGCATTAGTTTGTGCTTGATTTATATTAGTTTTAGCTTCTTGAACAAATTGATCTAAATGATTTAACGCTTGCTGTAATTCGTCCGTAGTTGCATTAGTTAATTGATTAACCTCGTTTTGTTTTCTTTTAAGTGCTTTATCAAGCTCAACCCTAGCAGCTGGTTTTTTAATGATAATAGGTTGAATATCTTTAATAGATTCTATGCCCTTATTCTTTTCTACGTTTACTTGATCTGTATCTTGTGCTAAACCAATTGAATTATTTGTTCGATCAGTAACCTGTTGAAGCTGTTGGGAAGCCACTTCTTTCTCTTCTGTAGTAGCTTCAGTATTATTAACAATTTCATTTTGTTTTTCATTACTTTTAGCAACAACATCTGCTTTAGCTCTATCCTTAACATCAGTAGATGGTTGTATATTAGCTATAGCTTTTGAATCTTCAGATATTATATTTTGAACATCTTGATTTGTATCAGCGTGTTTTAATCTATAGTTAGATGAATTTAATTCTTGTTCAACTAATTCTTTTGCTTCCAATTTTTCTTCTGTTGTGGCATTGCGATTACTGTCAATTAAGGCGTTTTGTTCATCTGCTTTCGCTTTTAATGCTTTTCTGGCATTTGCTCTTACTTCAGTAGATGGTTGTATTAATGCAATTTTTTGTATACTTGAATTTTTAGCATTGTCAACTTCATCATTAGTTTGGGCATTTTTAATGTTAGCCTTACCTTCTTCATAAGCTTGATTAATTTTATTTAGTGCATCATTTCTCTCTTCTAAAGTCGCTTCTTTATTTTTGTCAACTTCACTATTTTGTGCATTAACTTTTGCACCAATTTCATCTATTGCTGAACGTTTCTTTCTCGCTTGAGGTGTAATAGCTTCTATTTTAGGTCTAGAATTATTTAAGATTCCGTCTACTTCACTATTATGACTTGCATTGTTAATTTGTGTAGTTGCAGTATTTAATTCATTATTGAGTCTCTCAATAGCTTCGCCTTTCTCATCCTTAGTAGCTTCAGTGTTGCTATTAATCACTTGTTTTTGATTCTCACCTAATTGTGAAAGTTGTTCTTTCACATTTTGTTTTTTAACAACTTCAGTTTGAACAGCTTTCATATCTTGAATTGCTTTTGCTTTAATTTGGTTAACTTCATCTGTTGTATTAGCTTTGCCTATGTTAGCATTTGCTTTTTCTTGGATACTATCTACTTTATTATTTGCTTCTTCCATTTCTTCAGCAGTTGCATTAGGTGTTTGATCAATTAAATCATTTTTATTTTTAGCTTCTGTTGAAAGAGCCTGAATCGCATTTGCTTTTACCGATGTATCAGGATTTATTCCTGTGATTACAATAGTTCCGCTATTTTTTGCATCTTGAACTAACTGCGTTGTCGTAGCATTAGTAATATTATTTAATGCCTCATTTTTAGCTATGTTGACTTTATTAATAGCTACTGCTTTTTCTTCAAATGTTGAATTATTATTATCATTTATTTTGTTTATTTGATTTTGAGTAGTTTGTTCAATGCCTTGTTTAGCTGCTTGTTTCACAGTTGTTTCTGGCACTATTTTTCCTATTTCTGCAACACCAGTATTTTCAGCTGCTTGAACTTCGTCATTTGTAGAAGCTTGATTAATATTTTGAAGTGCACTAGTTTTCGCAGTTTCTAATTTCGTTAAAGCTGCCTGTTTCTCTTCTGAAGTAGCTTCTTGATTATTATTAATAAGTTTTGTTTGTTCTGTTACTTTATTATTGATTACATCATTTGATGCAGGCTTTTTAACAATATTAGGCTGAATATTTTCAATACTTGCCAAGTATTGTGTTTTGGCATCATTAACATTTTGATTTGCTAAGGCTGAATCAATTGCATTATTTGCCTTCGTTTCTTCCTGTTTTAGTTGATTAAGTGCTTCATCTTTTTCCTCTGTTGTAGCCTGACGATTAATATTAATTTGTTCTCTTTTATTATTTATAGCATTTGCTACATCAGCTTTTGCAGTTGTTTTAGTTACTGTTGATACCTCAATTTGTTGGAGATTTTGTTTACCTGCTTCAAACTTTTCATCCACTACAGCATTCGTTTGAGCATTACTAATTTCTGCTTTAGCTTTAGTTAAAGCTGCTTCAATAGATTGCGTTGCCGTATTTTTTTCTTCAGTAGTAGCTTGAGAATTATTTCTTATGTCAGCTTTTTTACTTTCTGCCTGAGCAATTAAACTATTGATAGCATCTTGTCTCTTATGAGGTTGGGCATTGATAGCACTTATTGCTGTGATTGCTTTAGATTTTACATTATCTACTTGAGCATTTGTATCCGCATTGTTAACATTTTGTATTTCTTCAGCTAATTTAGCATCTACTTGTGCTTGTGCTGCATTTTTTTCATCATCAGTCGCGTTGTTATTAGCTAAGATTAACTGTTTTTGTTCATTAGCTTTTTGTTTTAATTCATTAATAGCAGATTGTTTCTTGTTTACTTTTGCATGAATATCGTTAATAGAGTTAATTCCATCACCTTTGGCACGTTTAACTTCCTCAGTAGAATGCGCTTGATTGATGTTTTGATTAGCCTGAGCCAATGAAGTATTAACTTCTGTGATAGCATCTTGTTTCTCTTCTTGAGTTGCATTAGGCGTGTTAGTAATTTGAGCGATCTGATCATCAGCTTTATTTTGTAATTCTTGTTTAGCGTTAGACTTAACAGTTGTAGCTGGGTGAATTTCTGCAATTTTTTGTATGCCCTTAGTTTTTTCATTATTAACATCAATAGTTGTATGGTCACTATTTATATTATTTTTAGCTTCAGTTTTAGCTTGTTCAACTAGCTCTCTTGCTTTAGCTTTCTCTTCGTCTGTTGCATCATTATTACCATTAATAATTGTATCCTGCTGTTGAGCTTTTTGATCAAGAGCTGTTTTAGCATCAGTTTTGGTAGTAGTCGCTGGGTGAATTAAACTCATCTCATCCATACCTGTGTTTTTAGCATTATCTACTTGAGCATTTGTTTGTGCTTGATTAATACTACTAATTGTTTTTATTTTGCTTGCTTCTAGAAGATTTTTTGCGACCTCTTTTTCTTCATCTGTTGCATCGTTGTTATTCGTAATTAAGTCATTTTGTGATTTAACTTTCTCTTGAACAGCATGAATAGCCTCTGCTTTTTTAGTTGGATGAGCATGAATAGTTTCTAATTCATGTATTCCATTTTCTTTATTTTGATCTACTTGTGCATCCTTAGTTGCTTGACTAATTAGATTTTTACTTTCATCTTTTTTTTCAATTAAACGTTGTATAGCTTCATTTTTCTCATCTGTTGTTGCATCAGGTGTAGAATTGATAGCTTGTTTAAGTTGCTCAAACTTAGCATCAATTTCCCTATTTGCGGTTGGTTTCTTTGTTACATTAAGGATAATAGTGTTTATTGTATCAATAGTAGTAGTTTTTGCATCAATTACTTGTTGATTTGTTTGAGCTTGATCAATATTTTGATTACCTGTATTTTCTTCTGTTTTTACTCTATTTTTAGCTTCTTGCTTTTCTTCATCAGTTGCATTAGCCGTATTATCAATTACTCTATTTTGTTCAGTTACTTTGGTTTCTATATCTTGTTTAGCGGTAGGTTTTTGTTGTGCATTAGGTTCAATATTATTTATTGCACTTATGCCATTTGTCTTAGCCTGAGCAACGCCTTCGTTATCCGTTGCAGTTTGAATATTATTTTTTGCTTCATTAGCTTTTTGGTTTGCTAATTGAACAGCTGTATCTTTTTCTTCTGTTGTAGCAGTTTGATGCTGGTTAATATTTTCTATTTGTTCACTTAATTTACGATCAATATCACTCTTAGCATTTGTCTTAGTAGATGTTGACGATTGAATTAAATTAATATTATTAATACCCTCATTTTTAGCACTAGTTACGGCTTGATTCATTGTTGCACTATTAATATTGTTTAGTGCTTCTTGTTTAGCATTATTTATTCTGCCTATCGCTTCTACTTTCTCTTCCTCTGTTGAGTTATTGTTATTATTGATAACATCAGTTTGTTCATTAGCTTTTTGTTTAACTGCATCTCTAGCGGTTTCTTTCTCTATTGCTTGAGCTGTGATTTGCTCTATTGCAGTCATTGCATTTGCCTTAACACTATTAACTCCTTGAGATGTATGTTCTGTATTAATTTGTTGTTGAACTTTGGCTAGTTCACTATTAACTTTTGCAATAGCAGTTGCTTTTTCTTCATCAGTTGCATCTGGTGTCGCTTTGATTAAACCAATTTGCTCGTTTACTTTATTTTGAACAGCCTTTCTAGCTTCTGACTTAATTGTAGTAGTTGGGCTAATTTCATTAATTTTATTAAGACCGTTATCTTTTGCTTCTTTAACTTGTTCTTTTGACTTTGCTATTTGAATGTTACTATTAGCTTCAGCTTTTGCTTCTTCTACTTTTGAATTAGCTTCAGCTTTTTCTTCGTCAGTAGCATCAGGTGAAGTTTGGTTTTTAGCTATGATAGAATCTGCTTTTTTAGCAATTTCATTTTTAGCATTAGTTTTTACAGTCGTAGCAGGAGTAATTGAATTTATCGTTTGAGTTCCATTAATCACTGCGCTATCTACTTGAGCGTCTGTATCTGCGTTGTCAATATTATTATTGATGTTAGTAATTGCTGCATTTACTAAATTCTTTGCATCATCTTTTTCTTCAGTAGTAGCGTTATTATTTAAGTCAATTTCATTATTATGATTTTGAGCGACATGATTAATATTTTCTTTTGCTTGAGGTTTTTTATTAACTGTAGTGTTAATACCATCTAAAGTTTGAATTCCATTAGTTTGTGCTTGGTCAACATTATCATTTGATTGTGAATTACTTATTGTTTGTAATACAGCATCTTTAGCTTGCGTTAATCTTGTTAATGCTTCATTTTTCTCTTCTTGAGTAGCATTAGGGGTTTGATTGATTTGATCTTGTTTTGTTTTAAATTTCTCATTTATTTTTGTACGTGCTTGTTGTTTTTTATTAAAGACAGGATGAATATTTCCAATATTACTCAATCCAGCATTTTTAGCTTTTTCAACCTCTGTATTAGTTTGAGCTTGTGAAATACCACTGTCAGCCTCAACTTTAGCTTGATTTACACTTTCTATAGCACTTTGTTTTTCTTCAGTAGTACCTTCATTATCATTAGTTATTTCTCTTTGTTTGTCATTCACTTTAGAGGCGATTTCTTCTTTAGCTTGTGGTTTCTTTAGAACATCTACATTGATGTTATCGATTGTTTGTGTAGCATTTGTCTTAGCATTATCAACGTCATTATTTGATGTTGAACGATTAATTTGTTGTATACCATCATTAAGTGCCTGATCAACCTTGGTATTAGCAGCGTTTTTCTCTTCATCAGTTGCATCTGGTGTTTGGTTAAGTGTAGCTTTTCTTTCTTGTGCCTTTTGACTTAATTCCAAAATTGCTTGATCTTTTTTAATCGCATTAGGTTGATCTAGATTGATAGTGTTTACACCATCTTGTTGTACATTTTTAACATCTGAATTTGAATGAGCATTAGTAACATTGTTCAAAGCTTCTTGCTTATGTGCATATACATTATTAATTGCTGTCTCTTTTTCTTCATTAGTTGCTTTGTTATTAGCATTGATTTGTTGAATTTGAGAAGTTACTTTATTTTCAATTGCTTCTCGTGCCATTCGCTTAACTGTAGTGTTAGGATTGGCTGAATTAATAGCATTCTGACCACTTGTTTTTGCTTGGTCAACCTCATTGTTAGTAGATGCAGAATTAATGTTTTGAGTAGCTTGAGCTAATTCTCTCTCCACTTTACTTTCAGCTTCCGTTTTTTCTTCGGTCGTAGCTTCATTATCTCTTTGAATGTTCTGTTTTTGTTGCTGCGCTACCGTGTTTAATTCATTAATAGCTTGCTTTCTTTTAACAGGGTTAACACTTAATTGATTAATTGTATTTATTGCAGCATCTTTAGCGTTAGTAACATCATTATTTGTATTAGCATTTTGAAAATTTTGCAAAGCTTGTGTTTTTGCTTGGTTTACATTGTTTAAAGCAATATTTCTCTCGTCTTGAGTGGCTTGAGTGTTTTGATTAATTTCAGTGATTTTATCTTGAGCTTTTTGATTGATTATTCTTCTAGCTTCGGCTTTTTGTTGAGGGTTTGGAATGTCCGAAGAAATGTTATTAATACCCTCATCTCTCGCTGCATTAACAGTACTCTCTGTTTCAGCCTCACCAATTTTTTGTAGTGATTCCGAAGAATGATTATCAACTTTTTGAATTGCGACATTTTTCTCTTCATGCGTTGCCTCATTATTTTGGTTAATTAACGCTTTTTGATCAGTAACTTTATTATTAATGGCTTCACGTGCTTTAGGTTTTATTACTGGTTGAGGAGTGTCTGCAGCCAAGGTAGTTAGTCCAGTATTTTTAACTTGCTCGACACCTTCATCAGTTGTTTGATCATCAATTTTACTGAGGATTTCATTCTTATCATTATCTATTCTCTCCGTTAGAGCTTCTTTTTCTTCAGTAGTTAATTCATTGTTAGCTTCCGCTTCATCACTCATATCTTGTGCTTTATTATTAATTTCTTGAGCTGCGTCCACCCTATTAATTAATGTATTCTGTAATTGATGTAACAAACTATCGATTTCAGCTTGGGAAACTCTCTCATTAATTGGTTTATTATTAGCTTCTTCTTCAAGTATCGTTTGTGCTTGTGCTTTTAATTTTTTATAAGCGTTAAAAGAGGCTAAAGTATAATTTGAAGGTATAACTTCTTTATTCACTTGTTCTTCTAAATCGTCTTTATTCATTTTTACATCAATTGTAAATGGTGTTTGTTGCGCAGTTACAGTATTATCATTAGTATTTAAGTAATATTGAGCATAAGTTTTATATGTTATTGATTGATTAACTGTAACTTGTCTAGGCGTTGGAATATTAACAGGTCTTAATTTATATTTAATATTTAAAATTTTATTAGGTAAAAATTTAGCATCTTCTTGATTACTACTAGACTTATTCACACCATTACTTGTGAAAGTCAGTGTATTAGTTTGTCGATTGTAATTTACACTTAAAGGTTTAATTGTAGTATTTGGCATATTTCCATTAACGAACGTAGCTACAGTAGAATCATCAATATACTCAAAGTTTTCTGGTAATTTAACCGTATAAATTAATTTATTAGTATCTAACGCAGCAGCGAAATTACCATCATTCTCTATTCTAGTACTCACTTCAAATTGTTTATTATTCTTCACAGCATCATTATTTTCCTTAGGGAGCACCTTCAAATGAGATCCTGAAGCGATATCAATGGAATCTATAAGTGAGTAATATTTATATCCATCCTTTAATAGAGCCACTCGGCGAGTGTCAGTCATAATATCATTATTTGGTAAAAATTGAACTTTAACTCTAATAACATTATCTGGAATTTTAACTAATCTCCAAATCCCACCATCTTGAACATCTTGTTTCACAATTTGCTTATCATTATCTGCATTTTTAACTATTAAATATGTTCCACCTTTACCATTATTGGCAGGCATTGTATTAAATCCAAATATTAATTCTGAATTTGGATTAACAGTGAAATCTTTTTCAACTCCATTGAAACCTCCATGATCATTAACATCTGTCCCTCTTGATCTACCTAGAACCAATACATTACCACTTGCTTGATAGTTTCTAGGATCGCCACTATGAAATACATTGGTACGCTCAAGTTCACTATTAACTAACCCTACACTACCACCATTAATCATTTTGAATCCTTTTAATTCATTTAGGACTTTTACTTCAGGTTTATGTCTGTTATTACTACTAGTAATATCTAAATCATCAAATGTTAACGTTGTTTTTATACTGTTTGATCCCGTATTACTCAAATTAGGATCATTAGCTGTCGTAGCTGTGTTTGCGTTGTTGCTATCTCCAGCTGGTAAATCTCTTCGGCTTCTTTTTTTAGGTAAATTACTTTCTTCTCTTACTATCTTAGTATCGTGTGTGATTGGATTTGACGTATTTTTAGCATCTTTAGATGACTTATCATTAGCCTTAGCTTCTAAATAGTGTTGAGTTGTGTTATCAACATGTATAGCGTTCTCATCGATAGTAGAATTCGTATTAGTTGCTAAAGTATTAGTTTCATTTTCTAATTCATTTGATTCATTATTAGTTAGAGATTGTGTTTGATCTAGTGTATTGCCTGTAATTTGTGAGTTATTCAAATTATCAGATTGTTCTAAATGAGTTGTACTTGGTTTATTATCACCTTGAATAACATCGTTGTTTAATTGTGCGCTTGATTCTTCAGTTGACACATTTTGTCCAGAGCCATTTTGCACTGTTCCTTCAGAACTTTCGGGTTGAGTTGAGTCTAGTTCTGATGCAGAGGCTTGTGATGGATGCGCTAAAAATGTAACAGTCGCAATGAGTGCCGAAAAAATTCCAATGTTAAATTTTCTAATACTAAATTTCTGTTTTCTAAATAGATTCATTAAGTTGTTCCTCCTAGATGTTGATTCTTTGATGTTAGTTTAATGTGAATAATTATTTTCATGATGTTTAGAACTTTTTAAAAATCTGACTGCTTGTTTATTGAACACAATCTTTTTAGTCTGTTTAATTTTATCATCTATAATATTTAAAATCTACTATTGTATAAAATTATTTTAACTCAATTGAAATTTATTAATAATATTTTGTTTCCTAACACATAACATATTGCAAAAATCTTTTTTTGTACAAAAAAAACACTAGCCCTTGTCGGACTAGTGTGATAAAAACATTTACTTAAGATGAGTTTAAATACTGTCGATAACAGTACCTTCATCTCCCCATTCATTCATGCCACCTTCAACATTAACAGCATGAATACCTTTATCTTCAAGATATTCAACGACTTTAGCACTTCTAGCTCCAGCAGCACAGATAATATAATATGTTTCGTCTTTATTAAACTCATTTAAGTTATCAGGAATTTGATCCATTGGAATCGTTTTAGCTCCAGGAATAACACCCATAGCTGTTTCTTCATCATTTCTAACATCTACGATATTAACTGGATTAGAATCCAACACTTTTTTCTTTAGTTCATCTACTGTAATTGATTCCATTAATAATCTCTCCTTAATATTTATTTAGCAACAATGTTAACTAATTTTTGAGGTACTGCGATAATTTTTTTAATCTCTTTACCTTCGATACTCATTTTAACATTATCATTAGCCAAAGCTAAATCTTGCATTTCCTCTTTTAATAAATCTTTTGGAATATTTAATTTAGCACGGACTTTGCCATTAACCTGAACTACAATTTCAACTTCATCGTCAACAAGTAGACTTTCATCAAATGTAGGCCATGGTTGATAAGTTATAGTTTCATTATGACCTAGTTTACTCCATAACTCTTCACCAATATGAGGAGCAATTGGCGCTAACATTTTTACAAAACCTTCAATATAAGGTTTATAAATTTCATTAGCTTTATAACAATCGTTAATAAATACCATTAATTGACTGATTGCAGTATTAAAGCTAAGCGCATCGAAATCTTCAGTTACTTTTTTAACTGTTTGATTGTAAACTTTGTCTAATGATTTATCGTTAGACTCTACAATCTTGTTATTTAATGAGCCATCTTCAGTAACGATAAGTCTCCATACACGATCAAGGAATCTTCTTGAACCATCTAAGCCGTTTTCACTCCAAGCAATTGCTGCATCAAGTGGTCCCATAAACATTTCATATAGACGTAGTGTATCCGCGCCATGTGAAGATACGATATCGTCAGGGTTAATAACGTTTCCTTTAGATTTACTCATTTTTTCATTGCCTTCACCTAGAATCATTCCTTGGTTATATAATTTTTGGAATGGTTCTTTTGTAGGAACTACACCTAAATCATAAAGAACTTTATGCCAGAATCTTGCATATAATAGATGAAGTACTGCGTGTTCTACCCCACCAATATATAAATCAACTGGTAACCAGTGCTTTAATTTTTTAGGGTCAGCAATCATATTTTCATTATCTGGATCAATATAACGTAAGTAATACCAACAACTACCTGCCCACTGAGGCATTGTATTCGTTTCACGACGTCCTTTCATGCCTGTCTTTTCATCAATCACATTTACAAATTCATCAATATTAGCTAAAGGAGATTCTCCAGTGCCAGAAGGTTTAATTTCACTAGTTTCTGGTAGTAATAAAGGTAATTCTTCTTCAGGCACAGTTGTCATTGAACCGTCTTCCCAATGAATAATTGGAATTGGTTCACCCCAGTAACGCTGTCTGCTAAATAACCAATCGCGCAGTTTGTAGTTAACTTTTTTCTCACCAGCGCCTTTATCTTCTAATAACTCAATTGCTTTACTAATGGCAGCTTCATTTTCAAGACCATTGAGTTCACCTGAATTAACGTGCTCACCTTCACCAGTGTATGCTTCTAGTTGAACATCTCCGCCTTTGATGACTTCAATGATTGGTAAATCAAATTTCTTTGCAAATTCATGATCACGTTCATCATGTCCAGGAACCGCCATAACTGCACCAGTTCCATATGTTGATAGTACATAATCAGCAATCCAAATTGGTAATTTCTCACCAGAAAGAGGATTAATTGCATATGCACCTGTGAAAACGCCTGTTTTTCCTTTAGCTAAATCAGTACGTTCTAAATCTGATTTCTTAGAAGCTTCTTCTTGGTAAGCTTTGACTTCTTCTTGTTTGTCTTCAGAAGTAATGCTATTAACAAGTGAATGTTCAGGACTTAATACTAAGAATGACGTACCAAAAATTGTATCAGGACGTGTTGTGAAGACATCAATTTTATTATCAGTGTCCTCAACATTAAAGGATACTTTCGCACCTTCAGAACGACCTATCCAATTACGTTGCATATCTTTAATTGATTCAGGCCAATCTAAGTCATCTAAATCTTCTAATAAACGATCTGCATATTCAGTAATTTTTAGTACCCATTGTTTCATTGGTTTACGATAAACTGGGTGTCCACCACGCTCTGAAACGCCATCAACGACTTCTTCGTTTGATAAAACTGTGCCTAAAGCTGGGCACCAATTCACCGCAACCTCATCAACATATGCTAAACCTTTATTATAAAGTTGAATGAAAATCCATTGTGTCCATTTGTAATATTCTGGATCAGTGGTATTTACTTCTCGATCCCAATCATAACTAAAACCTAATTCTTGAATTTGACGTTTAAATGTTTGTACGTTTTTCTTAGTAAATTCACGAGGGTCGTTTCCAGTATCTAACGCATATTGTTCAGCAGGTAAACCAAAGGCATCCCATCCCATAGGATGTAGCACATTATATCCTTGCATACGCTTATATCTTGAAACAATATCAGTAGCTGTGTATCCCTCAGGATGTCCTACGTGTAATCCTGCACCAGATGGATAAGGAAACATGTCTAACGCATAAAATTTCTTTTGACCTAAATTGTCACTTGTTTTAAATGTTTTATTTTCTGCCCAATAATCTTGCCATTTTTTTTCAATTTCCTTGTGATTGTAATTCAACACATTTCCTCCTATTTCATAAAAAAGACACCTCTACTATTGTGTGTATAAAGGGACGACAGTGTTGCCGCGTTACCACCCTTATTCGCTTATCAAGCGCACTTCATTAAAATAGTTAGAGATGTCTCATTAAATTCATTTAATTATTGGAAACGATTTAGTCCTTAACACTAGTTCTCACCACTACTAGTTCTCTGTAGAAAAGCCTCTAAATGCTTCTTTCTATTCATTTTTAATCTTATGTTATCAAACGTATTATTGCAAGTAGTTAAAGCTATTTCTTCCATATTATATTTATTTAGAAGCTTTTGATTTTCTTCTCTTACGTCTTCTAGGTATAGGGGTTTCATTTTTATCTTTAGGCAAACCTCTATCAAAGATGCTTAGGAAAATGAGTCCGAAGCAAAGTAATACTATCATTCCTACAAACATCATACTCATATTCATTGCATCTACGAGTACACCACCAATAAACGGTCCAAAGGCTTTACCAACTGTAGAAGCAGAGTTTACAAAGCCTTGGTATTGACCCTGTTTACCTTCAGGTGCAAGTTTATTGGCAATAGTAGGAACTGCAGGCCATACAAACATTTCACCAAATGTAAGAATAACCATACCTACAACGAAAATAGCAAAGTGATGCGCAAAACTTGTAACAAGGAAAGAACTCATAAAGATTAAAATACCAACGAACATTTGATGTTTTAAGTTCCCTCTTAAAATTACAATAATTGGTCGAATAAGTGGTTGTGCTACTAAAATCATAATACCGTTTATTGTCCAAAGAACACTATATTGAGACATAGAGATATTGATTGATTGAGTAAAGGATGCAATTGTTGTTTCCCACTGAATATAGGCAATCCAACAAATAGCAAACATCGCACATACCAACATCATTGCTGTAAAACGTTTTCTATTTTCTTTACTTTTTAAATCAACTGCATCTTGATGCTTAACTTTAGCATGAATTTCCAAATTAAATTGTGTAATTGCAACAAGAGCAAATAAAACATACATAACTAAATTAGCTAGAAAAATAAAATTAAAGCTAAATTCAGCAACAAATCCTCCAAGTGCTGCGCCCAATGCAACACCTATATTTTGCGCTAAATAAATGGCATTAAATGTTTGTCGTCCCCCATTTGGCCATACTGCTCCGGCCATAGCATAAATTGCTGGGACAATCATACCGCCACCAAAACCTAATAACACGAGCCAAATTGCATACCATGGCCAACCATGAAATAGATTTAACAGCGTAGTACTGCACAAACATGTAATAGTACCTATAAGTATGGTTTTATAACCACCAAGTTTATCAAATAAGGTGCCCCCTAGTAAGTTACCAACAACCATGCCAAATGAATTAATCATTAAGACAATACCAGCAATTGTAAGACTTTTATGAAGTTCTTCCTTCATATAAATAGTGTTTAAAGGCCACAAAAAACTGGCGCCAGTGATATTTAAGGCCATGCCAATAACTAGCCACCAAACTGATTTAGGTATATTCATATCTTGAGTCCCTCTCTTTATGTTTTTCTCAATCTACAATAGACACTACAACACTAAAATATGTTAAAATCTGTACTTAGAACTAAAATAGAAAGGAAAATGTATTATGGGTAATTTTTTCCCGTATGCTTTTGAAAATAAACGATATCACACATGGAATTATCATTTAAAAAATAAATTTGGACGAAAAATATTTAAAGTTGCTTTAGACGGTGGATTTGACTGCCCTAATAGAGATGGTACTGTCGCACATGGAGGTTGTACTTTTTGCTCAGCTGCAGGAAGTGGTGACTTTGCTGGTAACAGAGCTGATCCCATTGAAGTACAATTCCAACAGATTAAAGAAAGAATGCATGAAAAATGGAGCGAAGGACAATACATTGCTTACTTCCAAGCCTTCACTAACACACATGCGCCTGTAGAAGTGCTGAAAGAAAAATATGAACCAGTACTTAAAGAAGAAGGTGTTGTCGGTTTATCCATAGCCACACGTCCTGACTGTTTACCTGATGACGTAGTAGAATACTTAGCTGAACTCAATGAACGAACTTATCTTTGGGTTGAGTTGGGCTTACAAACTGTTCATCAAACTACTTCTGATTTAATTAACCGTGCACATGACATGCAAACGTATTATGAAGGCGTAGCGAAATTACGTAAACATAACATTAATGTATGTACTCACATCATCAATGGTTTACCAGGCGAAGATTACGATATGATGATGGAGACTGCTAAAGAAGTTGCGCAAATGGATGTTCAAGGCATTAAAATTCACTTACTTCATTTATTAAAAGGAACACCAATGGTAAAACAATATGAAAAAGGCATGTTAGAATTCATGAGTCAAGAAGACTATACAAATTTAGTATGTGATCAACTTGAGGTCATTCCTCCTGAAATGATTGTTCATCGTATTACAGGTGATGGCCCTATCGATTTAATGGTTGGACCAATGTGGAGTGTAAATAAATGGGAAGTCCTAAATGAAATTGATAATGAATTAGAACGTAGAGGCTCTTATCAAGGGAAAAAATTTGAGCAGAAGGTTAAATCATGAAAATCGAGCGTATTCTCCCCTTCTCAAAGTCATTGATTGATAGTCATGTTTGTGAGAGTAGTATCGTCATTGATGCTACTTGTGGAAACGGTAATGATACGCTATATCTTGCTGAAAAAGTCACTAATGGGTTTGTTTATGGATTTGATATTCAGAAAGAAGCGATAGATAATACTCAACTCAAAGTAAGTGATTTTAACAATGTTTCTTTAATTCAGGACAGTCATGAAAATGTAAAACAACACGTCTTAGAAAAACATCTAAATCTCATTGATTGCGCTATATTCAATTTAGGTTATTTACCCAAAGGAGATAAATCAATAGTTACTAAACCGGATTCAACTATTAAAGCTATTGAGGAAATATTTGATATGATGCGTGTCGAAGGTATTATTATTCTAGTTATTTATCATGGACATGATGAGGGTAAATTGGAGCGAGACGCACTTTTAAAATATCTTAAAGAACTTGATCAACAGAAAGCGCATGTTTTACAGTATCAATTTATTAATCAAAAAAATAATGCACCTTTCATATGTGCAATTGAAAAAAGAATATAAATATATAAAAGATCTTATTCTCACCTTTGATTTAAGCGTAGAATAAGATCTCTTTTAATAATAAAATATAAGACTAGTTAAACAGCTAAAATTGATTTTAAACTATTTTGCATTGGCTCTGATTTACTTCTAATTGATTGTCCAATAAAGTTAAGTAAATCTTCTTTTTGGGAATTGAGTTTTTCATTATAATGAATAATTACAGTTCGTTCATCATCTTGAGGTCTTTCTTTATAAATCCATTCAAGATTAACCAAATTGTTGTACGTTCTTGTACGTTTATATGGCTTAATGTGAACGAATTTATCCATTTGTTTAAGAGTCATTGAACCTTCTTCCCAAAGTGTAAGTAAAATTAAAACTTCTTCTTTAGACATTTTATACTCTTTTTTGATTGTATCAAAAATCGAGTTAATGTCAGAAAGTAATGCCTCTAATTGCAAAATTCCATGTACTCTCTCTTTTTCACTTTTAGTCAAAATTAACATCTCCCAAATAAAATAACTGTTAATATTTTTCTAAGTTAACCGGTTCTCCCTTAATAATTAAAACCGGTTAAATTAAAAAAATATCTAATTTTCTCTATTATTTAATTGAATGTGTTAATTTAAAATCAAATTTAGTGCCTTTGATTAGAACTAGACTAGAAGCATTAGTACATATAATAAAACATCCCAAATAATAATATAATTTTAGTTCAACTTCTAGTCTCAATACATATTAAAATTATATTATTTATACAAACAAAATATATCAAGTTCCTAATTAAAATGCAATGTTTTTGTTAAATATCTCTATTAAAATTGTAAATTGTTTTTAGTTACAATAAAATGATATTTTGAATTAAACATTCTAAAAAAAAGAGCTTACATTACGCAAGCTCTTTCTTAACCTAAATATCTTCTATTTCTTCCTCTTTAACCACAAACCCCATAGTGTTAACACTATTATTTAAAAAAGTAAGAACATATCTCATAACTTGATCTCTCTCGGGTTCATTATGAATTTCATGATATAAACCATTCCAAGCCTTAAAGTACAATTCATTACTAGCTAATTTATCTTTAAGTTCTATGATAGCATCAGTTTCTAAAATTTTATCTTCAGTTCCATACATGATAAGCGCTGGTAATGGTTTAATATCTTTAATATGATCCATTGTCTCTTTCATTTTTTCAACGATTAAGTTATACCAACGATACGTTACTTTCTTCAACATGAGACCATCATTATCTGTTTCGTCAATAATTTCATCATTTCGAGTTAAATCTTGTGAAGAGATGCCCACTTTGAACCTAGTATCCTTGGACATCTTACCTAAATTAGAGATAATTTTATTCTTTCGACCTTTACCAGTTCTTCTAAGTTCTAGCATAGGAGACAATAGCATTACACCTTCAATAGGTAATTCAGCCTTTTCTAAGAGATTTACGACAATTAAACCACCTAAACCAACACCTAAAACAAAGGTAGGAATTTTATATTCATTGGCTATTTTGATCCATTCTAATAAATTTTCATGATATGTATTAAAGTCATCGATTTGACCTTTATTTGCTCGTGAGGTTTGTCCCTGTCCAGGCAAGTCTCCCATAATAACATGATAACCATTTCTTCGTAACATGGTAATAACGTATGCATATCGTCCAGTATGTTCTAAAATATTATGAGCAATGACTACGACGCCTTTTGCGTCATTTTCTGTTTCCCACTTCCACATTCTAAGACTGCCCCTTTTTATTTATTCTTTAATAGTACAATTATATCAAAACAAACATATTTATTACCATTTTTAGCATAACTTTCACTTAAAATTAATGTAATTGTAGATATTACCACCTTAAACATAAAGTATAAAACTACTCTATTAGTGGTTTAATGCGTTATGTAAACGCTTTCTCAAACATTAGTTTCGTGATACACTATTTTTAAACATTAATGTATCAATGTATTGGAGGTATTACATATGTCACTTTTCCGAGATTTTTTTATCGCATTATCTAATAATACTTATTTAAATGAAACTGCTAAAAAGGTTGGCCCTAGAATGGGTGCTAATAAAGTAGTAGCTGGAAATACTATTCCTCAACTAATTGAAACAATTCAATATCTTAATGAATATAGAATTGCGGTCACTGTTGACTGTTTAGGCGAATTTGTTGAAACTAAAGAAGAAAGTTTACATGCAAAACAACAAATTTTAGAAATTATTGAAGCAATTCAATATTTTAATGTTGAGGCACACATGTCAGTTAAAATCAGTCAATTAGGCAGTGAATTTGATTTAGATCTTGCTTATGAGAATATGCGTGAAATACTTCTTAAAGCAGATGAGTGTGGCAAAATGCACATTAACATTGATACTGAGAAATATCATAGTTTACAACAGATACAACATGTACTTGATAAACTCAAAGGAGAATTTAAAAATGTCGGTACGGTAGTTCAAGCGTACTTATATGAAGCTGAAGATTTAATTGATAAATACCCAGACTTACGATTGCGATTAGTTAAAGGTGCTTATAAAGAAGATGAAACTATCGCCTATCAAACCAAAGAAGACATTGATTCCAATTATATTAAAATTATAGAGAAAAGACTTTTAAACGCACGTAATTATACATCAATTGCGACACATGATGATCAAATCATTAGTCATGTTAAACAATTTATGAAGAAAAATCACATTGAAAAAGATCAAATGGAATTTCAAATGTTATACGGCTTTCGTTCTGATCTTGCTCAATCCATTGCCAATGAAGGCTATCATTTTACAGTTTATGTTCCTTTTGGAGATGATTGGTTCGCTTACTTCATGAGAAGATTAGCTGAAAGACCTCAGAACCTGTCACTTGCATTTAAAGAATTTTCAAACCCTAAAGTTTTAAAAAGGATAGCCCTCTACGGCAGCGTGGCCACAGGCTTAGCCTCAACCCTAGCCATAGCAACCAAACTACTCAAGAGGTAACAAACCAAACGACACGGAGAAGTAAACTACGCACCATTATCACTTCTCCGTGTCGCTTTGCTTTGTCTATATTTGTTTGATTAGGTTAGCCATTTCAATTGCGCTTACTGCTGCTTCAGAACCTTTGTTCCCTGCTTTTGTACCCGCTCTCTCAACAGCTTGTTCAATACTTTCAGTTGTTAAAATACCAAAAATAACTGGTACCTCTGATACTTCATTTGCCTTAGAAACACCTTTTGCAACTTCATTACAAACGTAATCATAATGAGAAGTAGCCCCTCTAATAACACATCCAAGTGTAATTACTGCGTCATAGTCACCTTTTCGAGCTAATTTCTTAGCAACTAATGGAATTTCAAAAGCACCCGGTACATATGCAACATCAATTTGTTCTTCTTCGACCTCATGACGAATTAATGTATCTTTCGCACCATCTAATAAACGACCTGTAATAAAATCATTAAATCTGCTTACTACAATTGCAACTTTTAAATTTTTACCTACTAATTTACCTTCAAAATTCATATTTTATTTCCTCCTTAATGTGTTTACATACTCAATTTACAATTAAATTAAGTGACCCATTTTCGACTTTTTCGTCTCCATATATTTATGATTATATGCAGTCTCAGGAACAATTAATTCAATTCTATCTTCAATGTTAATACCATATTCTTTTAATCCTTCAAATTTTTTAGGATTATTACTTAATAAGTTAACTTTTTCAACGTTAAAATATTTTAAAATTTGAGCAGCTATATTATAGTCTCTTAAATCTTCATCAAATCCTAAAGCGAGGTTTGCAGTTACGGTATCATAACCTTTTTCAATCAATTCATAAGCTCGTAATTTATTCATCAATCCTATACCTCGTCCTTCTTGTGGTAGATATATAATCATACCGCCGTGTTCATCGATGTATTTCATTGATGCTTCAAGTTGAGCACCACAATCACATCTTTGACTGTGGAATATATCACCAGTTAGACATGAAGAGTGTATACGAACATTTTCATTTGAACGAATTGATCCTTTAGCAATCACTACAATTTCTTCATCACTTAAGTCAGTTGTAAAACCGTACATATCAAATTTTCCATAATCTGTCGGCATATTAACTTTAGCATTTAACTTCACATGTGACTCAGATTGCTTACGATATTCAATTAAACTTTCAATCGTAATCATTTTTAAGTTATGGCGTTCCTTGAAACTTTGTAAGTCTTCACCTCTAGCCATTGTTCCATCATCATTCATAATTTCACATATCACACCTGCTGGTTTAGCTCCAGTTAATTTTGCTAAGTCTACAGCCGCTTCTGTGTGACCATTACGTTCTAGTACACCATTATCTTTAGCAATTAATGGGAATAAATGACCAGGGCGATTGAAGTCTTCGGCATTAGCATGATGATCTATAAGTGCTCTTGCTGTCATTGTTCTCTCATAGGCACTAATACCTGTAGTCGTATTTTTATGATCTACACTCACGGTGAAATGTGTACCATAAGCATCAGTATTATGCGGTTCCATAGCATTTAGCTCTAACCTTTTAGCAATTGAAGTATCTAAAGGTGCACATATGAGACCACGTCCTTCTTTTGCCATAAAATTAATCGTATCGTCAGCCATCCATTCAGTAACTGCGATAAGGTCACCTTCATTTTCTCTGTCTTCATCGTCTACTACAATGATACTTTCACCTTTTCGCAAAGCTTCTATAGCTAACTCAACTGTATCAAATTGCATATAAATTCCTCCTAAAAACCAAATGCACGCAATTTATCTTCTGTTAGTTCAGATTTTTGATGATTCATGATATTTTCCACATATTTAAAAAGTACATCTGTTTCTAAGTGAACTGCATCGCCCACTTTTTTATCTGATAAAATGGTAGACTTACGCGTCTCTGGAATAAGATGAATATCAAATGTGGTTTCATGAAGATCAAAGACTGTTAAACTTACGCCATCAACAGTGATAGAACCTTGTTGTACCATTTGATTTAAAACATTTTTTGAAGTTTTGATTGAAATTATTTTTGAGTTAGCTGATTCATTAACTTTAGAAATCGTTCCAAGTTCATCAACATGTCCAAGAACAAAATGTCCACCGAATCTGCCATTACCACTCATCGCTCTCTCAAGATTTACTTCAGCCTGACGTTGTAAATCGGCTAGGTAGGTCTTATTTTCAGTACCTTTAATCACTTGGACTGAGAAAGCTGTATCATTAAAATCAATCACCGTTAAACATGCGCCGTTTACACTTATAGAATCACCGATATGCATATCTTCAAGAATGCGATTCGCTTTAATTTCTAAAGTTCTCACTGATTTCTCAGAACGCACTTGTTGAACGATACCAATTTCTTCAACGATACCTGTAAACATAGGCATTCACTTCTTTCGTAGTTTCAATTTTAAATTTTGATTAATTAACTTGGAATAAACAATTTCAAATTGAGTTGCTTCAGGTAAATCAATGACTTGATCAGTTTTGTAAAATTGATGTTTACCTGAACCACCTATTAATTTCGGGGCTAAATAAAGAATGAGTTCATCTAAATGATGAGATTGGAGAAATTGTGAAGTAACATTTGGACCTGCCTCGACTAGCAGTTTTCCAATACCTCTTTGATATAAATCTTTTAATATAGCTGTACTATCGCATTTTTCTAAACAAATAATTTCTATATGTTTATCATTACTTTGATTTTTTAAATTTTCATTTTCAGTATAAATCCAAATAGGTGAAGCAGTATCTGCAAATAGCTGTTGCTCAAAATCAATTTGTCCTGACTTTGATAGAATAACTCTAATTGGATGCTTACCATCCTGAACTCTAGTCGTATACAATGGATCATCAGCGTCTATCGTTTTTCTACCTGTTAATACAGCATCATGCTCGTGACGCAACTTATAAACATCTTCTTTAACTTCTTTATTAGTTATCCATTTACTCTCATCAGAATCAGTGGCTTGTTTGCCATCTAAACTTGATGAAACTTTAACAGTTAACTCTGGAATGCTATTTCTTTTAGCAGTAAAGAAGTCTTTATAAAGTTCAGCGGCATTCTCATTAAATTGAAATTCAACTTCAATACCAGCTTCTTTAAGTATTTCATCACCCTTAGAAGCTAAGGTAGTATCTTTTACCGCATAGATAACCTTACGAATACCAAATTCAATAATTTTATTTACGCAAGGTGGTGTAGAACCATGATGAGTACAAGGTTCTAAAGAAACGTATATAGTTGCATCTTTAGCATTTTCTCCCGCCATATCTAATGCTTGTACTTCTGCGTGTTTATCACCCTTTTTCAAATGGGCGCTTAGACCGACAATTCTACCATCTTTAACCACTACAGAACCAACCGGCGGATTTATACCAGTTTGACCATCAACCATTTGAGCAAGTTGAATGGCATAATTCATAAATCGACTCAATTTATCACCTCAACAAAATAAAAAAACCTTACACCAATTTAATTAGGCATAAGGAGATTGATAATATATCTTTAAATAAGCATATTTGTTTACTATAAGACATAGTCCTACAAATTTGCTTGTCGAGTAATTATATTCTTTCTCCCATCCAGACTTTCACTGTCGGCTCTAGATTCTCACTAGATCAGCCACCAATATTATTAAATATTAGCAGGTCGCAGGCTTAATTTACTGCCGGTTGGGAATTACACCCTGCCCCGAAAGAATTATATGAAATTGTTATTGGTTAATTGAGTGATGTAGTTAATAACTACAAATAAAATCTTACTATAATTGATTTCAAAACTCAATTTAATAGCATCAATCAAATTTTATTTATTAGTGGAATTTTATCCGTTAGTCGATAATTTACCTATTTTTTTCCATTTCTTTTTGCGTCAAATATAAGTGAGATACTGTATTCACTACTTGATCAACAATCATCTTCACACCATTACGTAATTTGTTAACACCATTTGTCATTTGACCAATGGCAATGACGTTCGTCAACGTACCATATCTTGGACTAATGACTTGATTGGTTTCAGGAATAATTTGAATGCCACCCATAGGATGTCTTTGTACAATTTGACGATTTTCAAGATTTAGCATCAATTGATCATCTTCATCTAATTGTCCGAGGTGTGTTTTAGATCCTGTTGCATTAATCACTACATCAAATAATTCAGTTTCTTGATCTTCATTATTAAATTTTAAATAAAATTGATTATTGTCATGTTGAATATCTTCTAAATCTTTCTTTATTTCAAGATATCCTTCTTCAATTAACTGTATAAGTAACTTTGCCGTTCTAGGAGGCATAGGGTTTGAATTTAATTGAATCATTTTTGAGTATTTTTCATTAAATAATTCTTGATCTCTTAAACTTAAACTATTCCAAATCCAATCTAAATTCTCTTTCAAATGCTCAATGATACTTTGAAATACTCCCATTTCTGTTTCATTATTTAAATCAAATTGTAAATCTTTAATATGGTGACCAGTTCTTCTATTCACTAATTTTTGAAAATCAATTTCATAATCCTCACACTCTTTTAAAAACAAAGCAACTGCCTTATCTAGAGGTACATTACCGTAATTATTTTCCTTAATACCATTAAAATGATCTTTAGTTAAATGAGTGAATTGGATATCTATCATCTTACCTCTTACACTAGGTAAAGAGGCTGAACGACTTGTCATTGTTATCGGCAAATTAGGATGATGTGCAGCAACATATCTCACTGCATCTAAACTCGCTAACCCAGTACCTATAATTGCAATCCTATCTGATTCATCTACATGATCTAATGTATTATATGTTGGATATGGTGTTTGGATGTATCCTTTTTTACCTTTCAAATGATAAGGATCGTGATAACTAAACGTACCAAACGTTAAAAATAAATAATCATATTCTCGCCATTCTTTATCATCTTCACATGTACATACATAATACTTTAACTTCGTATCATCTACATTTGAGTTAGTAAAGATTTCCTGAACTTTTTCATTAATAATTGTTAGATTCTCGTATTGTTGGTCGTATCGAGAAAGATGTGACTTCATATAATGACCAAAAACAAACCTTGGTAAGTACTGTGGATTCGGAAAATCAAATTCGGTTTGTTGTTGATACCATTTCCAAAATTCTTCATCATCATCTAGATTTAAACTCATTTTTTTTGAGGGCATATTTATTAATAATTCACTACTGTCATTTTGAAATGGTACACCTTGCCCCATATTTTTTGCATCGTCGTACACATCCACTTTAAGTTTGGAAAAATCTTCATGTTTAACAAGTTGTCGTAAAACACTGACACCAGCTGTTCCCATACCGATTATTGCCACACGCATATTCATCATCCTTCTATTTATGTATTCAGTTATTATACCAATTAATGTGAAAGCTTAAAAAATATATACCTTATAAACATATCCTTTACTAATTACTTTTAATCTTATATAGATATGCTAAAATCATTTTGTCGAGGTGAAATAATGAAACTACTAACAAAAATATTAATTGTATTTATCATTCTGTTCACATGGTTATCCAGTAAAAATAAAGCAAAATAACTTAAATTAAACCCTCTATAAACTTTTGCACTACTCACAAAAAAAGCATCGCTATCGAGAAAATTCTCAAAATAGCGATGCTTTTTTTAAATTCTATTTTTGATGTTCTTTATCATCTTTGTATACATATAATTTAAAGTATTTACCTTCAGTCTTCATGTTCTTGTAGAAATCTGCAATAATGCTTGCATTACTTTCAGCCCATTTAATATCTGTTGCATATTGATGTTCACCAGGATTCTTAGGGTTCCATCTCATACTATACAGCGTGTCTTGATCTTCATGAGATAAGAAATGTTTGTGAATGAAATCAGCACCACCATATATAGCTTTCTGTGGAGTATCCCAACCATGTTTCTTAGCGTATTCTGCACCTGTTTTAACAGGATCACTGTCTAATGCACCTACACCATAAAAGTTATAATATTTTTTGCCGTCGATTTCTACACCTTTAGACAATTCACTTTTAGCTGAACCTGTCTCTAAAAGCGCATGAGAGATGAGATAAACTTCATTAACATGTTTAGCTTTAGCTGCATTTAAAAAGTCATCAGTATGTTCTAATAATACTGGTCTATCAAATAAAATACGTTTAATTCTGTTTTTATCTATACCTTGATATTTTGATAAATCTAAAAATTGATATTTTTGTTTATCATTATCAATGAATTCACTACTATCCATAGCTGTTTTAATTTCAGCATCTGATGCATCACGCCATGAATCATTATTTTTATTAGATACCTGTTGACTCGTATAGTTATGTATTTGTTTCTTTGCTGCTTTATCTAGAGTTTTATCGATTTTAATTACTTTCTTTTCTGACTTTACATGTTTAAAGAATATTTGATCAGAGATCATTGAAAAGAAAATAACAGCAGCAACAACAAATACTATTAGCAATCCTATAATAGCTAAGATAGAGCCCTTTTTGTGCTTAATCATAGTCACACCTCTTAGGTCATTGTTGTTAAACTATTCAGTTTCATTACGATAATAAAGTTTAACATTATTAATTCAGATTCACAATTTTATATTGGTAATGTTACAAATTCATAAATAAATAGTAATAAAAATGAAACTAAAAAATAAAAATAGAGGTTTCACTTCTTCATCATTTTTTATTACTCGATAATAAATGAGTGTCTACATCTAATAATAGAACGTAAAACTAGCAATAAATCTCTATTATTAAGGGTATTAATCATGAGAAAAAACGTTAAATGATGATAAGCAACCTCGATTTTTATATTATATGAATTAAGACTTTTTATATTCCATCATAACAAAACTAGCCGCTTGTGAACGATTTTTATAATAATACTGATTTAAATCAATTGTCCCTTCAATTTCACCATCACGATACTTCATTTCATTAGTAAAATTATTTATCATGACGAAATCAGAACGATCTCTAATTACGTCTAAATCATCGTTACGTGCGAAAAAATGCTCTAAATTTAAGTGTGCGTAATCCATATTAACCTCCCTTAGTGCATACCAAATTTATTTATGTTGAATTATCATTTTAATGTCAATTTTATGCTTTTTTATTTGAGTTTTAATAAGTCTATGCTTACTATTTAACACCTTATTGGAAAATTACGCAAATGATAATTTTTATAAAGTAAGTTATCTTCTTTTTATCCGGAAATAATATTTATGTACATAAATAGGAGTGCATATTTTGGAATTTGAAGAAGTTTATAAAAACTATAATAAAATTATTCATTATTTGTTAAATCACTATCACATCACTTATAATTATGATGAATTTTATCAACTCTTACTTATTAAAATGTGGCAACTCACTCTAAATTACGATGAACAAAAATCAACCTCGATAAGTACATACCTCTTCACGAGATTGAAATATCATTTAATAGACCATTTTAGGAAAGAAAATAATAGATCCAATCAAATCACTCTTGATGCCCATCTTCACAATTCTTATGATTCTACAATTCTCCTCAATGATTTTAACTTAGTGTTAGAAGACTTCTCTGATCAACTCAAACCACAAGAAGCGCAATGGCTGCGTCTTCATATTCAAGGCTTTAAACAATATGAGATAGCCCAGCACATGAATTTATCTCTAACTTCTATAAAGAAAATTAAAAACTCCACTAAACAAAAATGTTTAAATAATCTTAAATAACCATGAAGGAATGAACAACATGACTACTTATTCAACGAGACATTTACTTTATTTAAAAACTGCTATATCTAATGAGACAGAAACACGTATACAATACTCTGACTATCATATCACTGTCCCCTTTACACCACAGAAAATGATTCACTATCTACTTGAGTTGAATCACACTTCATTACAAGTGCAATCGTCAAAAGCTAAAAGATTACTAAATATAAATAAACTAATACCTATCTATATCAATCGAGATACAATTTTATTCCCACTAACACAAAAACGTGCATCAATAAAATATTTTATTAACGCACGTAAAATTATTGGAATTCACTCTTCTGTAGATTCTACTATTATCATTTTCGACAATACGACTCTACTTCGTACTGAAATCCCCTATACACTGGTATCCAAAAAATGGCAAGAAAGTTTAACTCTTGCTCAAATCATTGAAAAGACTAGCGCTTATTAAATTTTAATTCTAGTAATTTTTTTGTAAATAATGCTGTAATTATTTTAATTAAATAAAGGCTCAATATCATTATACAGATTGCTGCTATTAAAATGATAATTACTAATAAACTAGATAATTCAACTTTAGGATTAATAAAGTAATGAACTGAAGTTAAACTTGTTATCAAACCTGTTAAAAATAATCCAAGTAATAAAGCATATGTTACAACAATACTAAATAGTAATATAAAGGTTTTACCTGAAGTAGTACTTTTATGCTCGTATATATGATTTTTGAGATAACGATTAGAAAACTGAATGGGTTTATTAAAATCTACATTATCTTCACTATCTAACTGACTTAGCTTTTTATTCAATTGTTCTTTTTCTTTTTTATTTAAAAACCATAATTGTTTTTGAACCTTTTCTTTAAACGTCTTTTTGCCCATAAATTGGAGTACGCTCCTCAAATCTAATAATTACTATAAATCATAAATTATTTATCATACTGTTGCAATCACTCTTAAAAATCTTCAATGAAAAAGCAATCGATGAAGTGTTATTTCTTCATCGATTGCTTTTATAAATTAACTACAATTAAGCTTTACAAGATAGAAAGACCTGAGCTTTGAATATCTTTAGCGAAACCTTTAACTGTGTCAATTGAGAGTTCTTCAATATTACGACCCAAATTTGAATTAACTTTTTTGACCACATCAGCTGGACATGTGATGATATCTGCACCTATTTCATCAGCTTGAATAACATTAATCACTTCGCGACAACTTGCCCAAAGTAACTTAACACCTTTTTTACTATGAGTAACTTCAACAGATTCCTTCATTAAAGGTAGTGGATCTACACCAGTGTCAGCTATTCGACCAGCAAACACTGAAACATATGTAGGTACGCCTTCAGTAACAGCATTTGTAATATCTCTAACTTGTTCAATGGTATAAACTGCTGTGACATTTAATCTCACATTATCAGCTGATAATTTTTTAATTAAGGGAAGCGTTGATTCCCCTGTTGTTGTTACAATAGGTATTTTTACAAAAACATTATCACCATATTGTTTAAGGATTTCAGCTTCCTTTTCCATAGTTTCTAAATCATCCGCAAAAACTTCAAAAGAAATAGATGCATCTGGAATTGCTTTAACTACTTCTTCAGCAAATGCTTTATAATCAGTCACCCCTGCTTTAGCCATTAAACTAGGATTAGTAGTAAAACCATCAACATACTTATTATTATAAGCAGCTTTCATTTCCTCTATATCAGCGCCATCTGCAAATACTTCTACATTTAACTTCGTCATTTGTTGTTCCTCCTTAACTCAATACGTTCAATACGATAATTCATAAGTATTTTAAAACAAGATATGTATGTATATTTATAATTATAATAGAATTATAGCTTTCACGTGTTATTATTAAAACTTTATAAGATATTTATAACATGCACCGTTCACACAAGCGAATGATATGCCTTAAAATCGCTGTTTAAAAAGAGACATTAATCTTTATAATAATGATCAAATTATTTTTACTATTCTCATATTCATAAAATGTGATAGTATATTGTAATGATGTAAATCAAGGAGGCAACGTATGGCACGTTCTAAGAAATACTTTTACTTAAGTATACTTATGATTATTGTTAGTTTTTTCTTTAATACTAACAATTCTTTATTGAGTCATATTTTAGGCTCATTTATGAAATTAATGGTTGCTACATCAATAGTAAATATTATTATCTTAATTTTATCTATTATTTTTGCGGATAAATCAATTAAATATTCAAGAGAAAGTAAAGATTGGATAAAAGTAGCAAGTAAACTTCTACCTTTAATTATATTTATAGTTATTGTGATACACATTCTTTCATCACTACACACATTTGGTTTTATATTTAATTAATCAAACGTAACAAAATAAAATTAAAATGTTAAAACGTTAATGAGGTGTTAATCCCATGCAGTACATATATATATTTATTGGTGGCGCTTTGGGTGCATTACTACGTTACGCTTTTTCAACGCTTAATGATAGTTCGGGATTCCCCTTAGGCACCTTTATAGTCAATCTTTTAGGTGCTTTTTTAATGGGACTAATTGGCACTTTGACAATTACCCTATTTAAAAAGTATCCTCTAGTTAAAAAAGCAATAACAACAGGGTTTATAGGCGCCTTGACGACTTTCTCCACTTTTCAATTCGAACTCGTCCAATTATTTGATCATCACAATTTTATGATGCTTATCATATATGGACTGACAAGTTACATCCTAGGTATCATTTTCTGTTACTTAGGAGTTAAAATAGGAGGTCAATTATGAAGTTAGCTATCCTTCTTGTTATGTTAGGTGGAGGTTTAGGCGCTGTAATTAGAGCGTTTATAACAAATATATGTAATGAAAAATTCAATTCTGCTATTCCTATAGCAACTTCAATAGTTAATATTTTAGGTAGTTTTCTAGGCGGGATAACATTGGGTTCTTCAATTTCAAATGACTGGATATCACCATTTTTTATAACAGGAGTTCTAGGCGGATTAACTACTTTCTCTACACTTACAAATGAATTAGTTCATTTCATGACACCCAATTTTAAACTAGGTCATTTTATAGGATATTCACTACTGCAATTTTTAATTGGATTTATAGCTTGTTATATAGGATTTCATCTTTAATACTGTTGACTATTTAAAAAAAGACCATAGTAAAAGCACTCTGATACATGTATCAGAGTGCTTTTTTATAATCATTATTATTTATGCCCGTTATACTCGGCAGGATGCGGTCCCATTCTTTCATCTTTATTTAAACTATCAATTTTCTCCATCTGAGCATCAGAAAGTTCAAAATCAAATACATTTAAATTTTCTTCTATACGATGCGGCGTCACTGACTTAGGAATAACAACTACCCCATGTTGAACATTCCATCTTATAATCACTTGTGCAGGTGATTTACCTATCTCATTTGCGACTTCGTTGATAGTTTCATCTTCTAAAATTTTAGCATTCATTAACGGAGACCAAGATTCCATAACGATGCTTTGTGCTTCTAAATATTTACGTAAGTCTTTTTGAATTAAATATGGATGAAATTCAACTTGATTGATAACAGGTTTTATAGATACCTGAGCGAGTAAAGCTTCAAAATTTTCAGGAGTAAAATTACTTACACCGATGTTTTTAACTTTATTATCTTTGTATAAATCTTCCATTCCCTGCCATGTATCAATCATGACTGCTTCATTTGTTCCAGGCCAATGCATTAAATATAAATCCAAGTAATCTAAACCTAATTTATGAATGGTTGTTTCATAAGCTTGTGCAACATTATTACGACCATAATCTTCTAACCATAATTTAGAAGTTATAAATAAATCGTCACGTTTTAAACCTGTAGAAGCTAGCCCTTCTTTTATCCCTTGACCAACCATTTCTTCATTACCATATATTTTGGCTGTATCAATACTTCTATAACCATTTTCAATAGCATGTTTCACAGCATCTTTACATTGATCACCATTCTCAACTCTATAAGTCCCCAAACCTACTTTAGGCATCTCTCTACCATTATAAAATTGAACTGTTTCCATCATATTCACTCCTCATCTATGCTTTAGTGTCTATCATATTACGATTCATTTTAACTGTAAAAATATTAATATGATTTTCTCTCTTCAGATTTCTATACCCTGTTCAAATAAAAAAATACAAACGTAAGAAAATCAATTTCTTACGTTTGTATTAATTAATTAAAAGACTCTATTTTATCCATAATAGTTTGTAACTCGTCCACGTTATATTGAATACGTCCATGGAATACAAATTTATTAAAGAATTCATCGAGTTGTTCAGGCCCAACTAGAACCTTAACATTAGAAGCCTGATTATAATTAGAAATTGTAACATCTCCATCATTTTTAGGATTAAAATACAAAATTGAAGTTGGTGTATATTTAGTGTTTAATTCACTTTGTAAATCACCTGCAAGATTTTGAATATGTTTAATCTTCTCAGAATAATTAACAAATGATAAAGATTGTTGATCTTCATTTTGATCTAATACTAATGTTTGAGGTGTAGATTCATCTAAATCAAGTGTTTGGAATACTTGAGACATTGTTGGTAACTCTTTGAACTGAGCACCACTAATACCATTATACACATGACCTTTTAAAAGTTGAGAATCAATGATATATAAACCAGTTCTAGTTAAAACAAGATGACTGATGCGTTCGATATTATTAAATTCATTACTTGGTAGGAAGATATTTGCCATAATGTGCATATCTTCAGGACGAATTCTCTTCTCATTAACAAGACGTTCACGAATACCAATCAATCTCATATCTGTTACATATTCACTATGATTTTTAGAAAATAGTTTTAATGCATCAATTTCTCTATCTTTACTGCTTACTGTCGCATCAAAATCTTCTTTTTGTTTTGTGACAGCCTTTTTATTTTCAACTCTTTCTTTTTCTAAGGCTTCTTCATGAGATTCTTTCATATGTTGCTCTTTTTCTTTATATTGGGCTTCTGTTTGGTTTTTAATTTTCTTTTTGCTGTGATTCGCTACTAAAAAGAGAATAAAGAAAAGAATTGCCACAATAATTGCAACGATTAAGCCTATAACTATCGGTGAAGATAAACTCATCACAACAACGCTCCTTTAACCATTTCAATAACTCTCATTATAATAGAAAAAAATCAATTTTTCGACATTTAATTAATATTTATTTCTCTTAATTTTGAAAGCTATGGTTATCATTCGACCGCATCTTTAAGTAAATTAACTTTGTCTAATTTTTCCCAAGGAAGTAAAACATCAGTACGGCCAAAATGACCGTATGCAGCAGTTTGTTTGTAAATAGGATGTTTTAAATCTAACATTTTGATGATTCCAGCTGGTCTTAAGTCAAAATTATTTCTAACCGCTTCAACTAGTTTAGCTTCTGAAACTTTACCAGTACCAAATGTATCGATTGAAATAGATACTGGCTCAGCCACACCAATGGCATAGGCTAATTGCACTTCACATTGATCAGCTAACTCCGCAGCTACTATATTTTTAGCAACATAACGTGCAGCATAAGCAGCTGAGCGGTCAACTTTAGTTGGGTCTTTACCACTGAAGCAACCGCCACCATGACGTGCATAACCGCCGTAAGTATCAACAATGATTTTACGCCCAGTTAATCCTGCATCCCCTTGTGGTCCTCCGATAACAAAACGACCTGTAGGGTTAATAAAGAATTTAGTATCAGCATCTAATAAATCATCAGATACTGTAGGGTAAATGACATGTTTTTTAATATCTGCTTCAATTTGTTCCAATTCAACATCTTCAGCATGTTGAGTAGATACAACAATTGTATCTATACGTTTAGGTTGATCGTTCTCATCATATTCAACTGTTACTTGTACTTTTCCATCAGGACGTAAGTAATCTAAAATTTCATCTTTACGCACATCAGATAAACGTTTAGCAAGTTGATGTGATAAGAAAATTGGTAATGGCATATACGTATCTGTTTCATTAGTGGCATACCCAAACATTAACCCTTGATCTCCTGCACCAGTCGCTTCTATTTCTTCTTCTGAAATTTCATTACGGTATTCTAGCGCTTTATCAACACCTTGTGCGATGTCTGGAGATTGTTCATCAATAGCGGTTAAAACTGCCATAGTTTGGAAATCATAACCATATTTAGCTCTTGTATAACCAATATTTTTAATTGTTTCACGCACTACTTTAGGTATATCAACATATGTTGATGTTGAAATTTCACCAGAAATAAGCGCCATACCAGTCGTTACTGTTGTCTCACAAGCGACACGCGCATTTGGGTCGTCTTTTAAAATTTCGTCTAGAATTGCATCTGATACCTGATCTGCAATTTTATCGGGATGACCTTCAGTTACTGATTCTGAAGTAAATAATCGTTTATTATAAGTCATGTTTTGCTCCTTTAATATAAATTACGAAAATTCTCTTTTATTTGAGAGCTAAATAAAAGAGCCTTCATCACTATCAAGATAGAGAGAAGGCCCTTAAACGTCCATTCGCTCTTATCGTTCAGACGATATATGTCTGCAAACGGTTTGGCACCTTTCTTTATCATAAAAGAGGTTGCTGGGTTTCATTGGGTCCATGTCCCTCCACCACTCAGGATAAGAGAATCCGTTAAGAATAATAGTACCGAATTCAAGGTTCAATGTCAATTTATGATTTTCATTAAATGCTTATGTTAACGGTGGATTAATAAAATTAATGTGTTATACTATTTAAATGTAAAGGCTTACATAACTACTATTGCTTTGGAGGGATTGAGTATGTCAGTAGACACATACACAGAAACAATAAAAATAAAAAATTTACTAGAGAAACCATCAACACAGTTTCAACTCTCAACAACTCAGCTATACAATAAAATTTTAGATAATAACGAAGGGAAATTAACTGAATTAGGTGCAGTGAATGCAAGTACTGGGAAATATACGGGGCGCTCACCTAAAGATAAATTTATCGTAACTGAACCTTCTTACAGAGATAATGTCGATTGGGGAGACATTAACCAACCTATTGATGAGGAAACTTTTTTAAAACTTTATAATAAAGTTCTAGATTATTTAGGTAAAAAAGATGAATTATACGTATTTAATGGTTATGCAGGAAGCGACAAAGATTCACGTTTAAAATTAACTGTGATTAATGAATTGGCTTGGCATAATTTATTCGCGCATAATATGTTTATTCGTCCAGAATCTAAAGATGAAGCTAAAAATATCAAACCTAATTTCACAATTGTATCAGCACCTCACTTTAAAGCTGATCCAGAAGTAGATGGCACTAAATCAGAAACATTTGTCATCATTTCTTTCAAGCACAAAGTCATTTTAATTGGTGGCACTGAATATGCCGGAGAAATGAAAAAAGGTATTTTCTCAGTAATGAATTACCTTTTACCAATGCAAGATATCATGAGCATGCATTGTTCAGCTAATGTAGGTGAAAAAGGTGATGTCGCTTTATTCTTTGGACTATCAGGCACTGGTAAAACAACCCTTTCAGCTGATCCAGAACGAAAACTTATTGGGGATGATGAACATGGCTGGAACAAAAATGGTGTATTTAACATTGAAGGTGGATGCTATGCCAAAGCAATCAACCTTTCTAAAGAAAAAGAACCTCAAATTTATGATGCAATTAAATACGGCACTATATTAGAGAACACAGTCGTAAAAGAGGATGGTACAGTAGACTTCGATGACAATAAGTTCACTGAAAATACTCGTGCTGCTTACCCTATCGAACATATTGATAATATCGTGTTACCCTCAAAAGCAGCTCATCCTAATACAATCATTTTCTTAACTGCTGATGCCTTTGGTGTGATCCCTCCTATTTCCAAACTAACCAAAGATCAAGCAATGTATCATTTCTTAAGTGGATTCACTTCTAAGTTAGCCGGTACAGAACGTGGAGTAACTGAGCCTGAACCATCGTTCTCAACATGTTTTGGAGCACCATTCTTACCATTAAATCCAACTGTTTACGCTGATTTATTAGGTGAATTAATCGATAAACATGATGTTGACGTTTATTTAGTTAATACAGGATGGACTGGTGGAAAATATGGTGTAGGACGCCGAATCAGCTTACACTATACGCGTCAGATGGTAAACCAAGCTATTTCAGGAAAGTTAAAAGATGCTGAATATAAAAAAGATGAAACATTTGGTTTAAATATCCCAGTTGAAATTAAAGATGTGCCAAAAACTATTTTAGACCCAGTGAACGCTTGGAGTGATGCAAATAAATATCATGAACAAGCTCAAGACTTAATTAATCAATTTGAGGAAAACTTTAAAAAGTTTGGTTCAGAAGTAGAACATATTGCTGAAAAAGGTGCATTCAATAAATAAATATTTCCAATTATTAAAGGGTGAGACGTTTGTCTCACCCTTTTTAATATATCTCTATCTTGATTTAAAATTTGATATCACAAATTATTTTTAGTTTCTTCAATATTGGTCATCCATTGTTGAATTTTAGATAATGTTTCTTTCATTGCTGGAGGTCGTGGCACATGACCTTCATCTAGTTGATAAAACGTTTCGTAGTACACCCTCTTAGCTGTCAACTTTTCTTCTAAATCATAAGCTTGGTGAATGCCAACTTGCTTATCTTTACCTCCATGAACAATTAATATAGGAGGGCTGGTAGAATCAATGGTTTTCATCGCGTTTCTTTGTTCATAAGCGTCTTTATCTTTTTTAGGATGGCCCACCATTCGTCTTAACATCCCTCTTAAATCAACACGTTCCTCATACATTAAATGAATATCTGAGACGCCTCCCCATATGATGAAGCTATTTACAGGTAAGTCTTGAAAGGTTAATAAACCTTGTAGTCCACCACGTGAGAATCCTATCATATGAATATATGCTGAGGGATACTTATCATGTAAAAGTCGAATTAATTGTATTACATCATTCAAATCTCCTCGATAAAATTCATCTTTACCTTCACTACCATTATTACCTCTATAATATGGCCCTATAACTAGCGTATGTTCATTTGCAAACTGCATTAATCTTGCAGCTCTTACACGACCTACTTGTCCTTTTCCACCGCGAAGATATATAACTATACGTTGAATTACATTTTGTTCTACTGGTGTCATCATTAAAGCTTTGACATTTAATCCATCTACTTTATAGGTTACTTCATCAAAATGATGCGTATGAGCGTCTATTGGCATTTTCTTAATTTTTGTAAAATCCAAGCGCTCTCACCCTTTCTAAACATTTCAATATCGTCGCATCTTGTATTAAAAAACTTTGCTTATCCTTAGGTATGTTGGAAACATTTTCAAATAGACATGGACCATTTGTCTCATAATAAGTTGAAGTTTCAATGAAATGACTTACTTCAATGAAAAATACATCTTTAAGAAATGTACTATGATCATTTGTGTTAACTTTATATTGCGCAAAATAAATACATTTCTCGGCAATTGCGCCTGTCTCTTCATATAATTCCCTTAAAACCGCATCTAATGGTGTTTCACCGCACTCAACTTTACCCCCAGGGAATTCAATTCCACGGACTTTGTGTCGAGTAAATAAGAGTTGATGATTATATATTGGAATCGTGAGTACGTGATTACCATTAGGCGTATCCTTATTCGTTTTAAAATTTAAAGTGACTGTTCGATTGTCTTTATCACGAAACTCCACAATCCACACATCCCCTCTTACTATGTTAAAATAAATCTATTAAATAATTTGTTGGAGGCGCAATACCATGATAAAAAAGATTTTTCTAGCGCTAGTTGTATTTTATCAACGTTTTATATCACCGTTGACACCACCTACTTGTCGATTTTATCCAACATGTTCGGAATATACGAGAGAAGCAATCCAATATCATGGTGCATTTAAAGGGCTTTATTTAGGTATACGCCGCATTTTGAAATGTCATCCATTTCATAAAGGCGGTTTCGATCCAGTACCATTAAAAAAAGATAAACAATCGACATCAGAACATAAACATTAAAGTTTTGTTAGTTTAGTTTTTTGTACTTTAGGGGGAATAAAATGAATCATTCCCTCTTTTAAAATGCCTGAATCTCTCACTAAATCTTCTTCAAAGTAATATCCGGAAGGTGTAACATCACCTGGATAATCTCCCTCTTTAGCTAACATTGCTGTAAAATATCTACTTAATCCAAATTCATACATGCCACCGACTACAAATTTAATATTTTTTTCTTTTAAAATATCTATTGCCTCTAAAACTTTATCAATACCACCTAATCTATACGGCTTTAAAACAACTAATTGAATAGGAAATTTTTCAATAATTGAAACAATATCTTTGATAGAAGTCGCCTTCTCATCGATAGCTATAGGTGGATATTCGCTCACATTCATTGCATTTAAATTCTCTAATGATTTAAACGGTTCTTCAATATATATGATATTCGCTTGATTAACCTCACTAATCTTTGAAAATGATTCAACATTCAGCGATTCATTCGCATCAAGTGCTAAATCACAATGAATATCATTTTGATGTATAGCATTGATATCTTCAACAAGTTGTGAAGACCACTTAAGTTTAACACGACGTGGCTGTGTTTCATAAAGCTTATGTAACTTTTCATTTGTTAAACCACTTATTGTCGCACCATAGGTTACTGAGAAAGATGATAACTCATGATACATTTGATAAACTGCCATAACGATAGCTGAACGAGTCGCTGGGGTCTCCTCAAGTTGCTCTAAATAAACAGACCACTCTCTAAATGAATTAAATTCTTTGTCAATAAGCTGAGGTATCCACTCATTGAGCGTATGGACTGCTATATCTATCGTTTCATCATCATACCAATTCGTCGTAAACGCATTACACTCACCATAAAAAGATTGACTATCTTGGGTTACTATTTCAACAATTAAACTTTCACGTTCATAAAGTTTAACTTTAGGTGTAATAATGGGAGATTTGAAAGGTTGTTTATACGTGTATAATTGAATAGCTTTAATAATCATAATTGGTTTCCTTTATATGATACTTTGCTACGTTGTAGTTTTCCTGTAGAGGTATACGGTAAATTCTCTACTTGATAGAAGGCTTTAGGCACTTTATATTTTGCTAAATTCTGTTGAAAATGGTTTAACAATTCTTCTCTATTGACTTCATTTTCAGAAACAAAATAAAGCACAGGAATTTGTCCCCAAGTATCATCAGCAACACCTACACATACTGCATCAGAAATTTCATTAAATTGTTTAGCAACTGTTTCTATTTGGTATGGATAAATGTTCTCTCCCCCACTTATAATTAAATCTTTACGACGATCATAAACCATTACGAAACCTTCTTCATCTATCTCAGCAATATCTCCAGTTTTGAAAAAGTCGTCTTCAAATGTATTAGTCAAATTCTCAGGATACAAGTAACCATTCATCACATTTTCACCTTTGATAAGAAGTTCACCATGACCATCTTGATTAGGATTCTTAATTTTTACTTTTACATTATCACTCGGTTTACCAACTGTATCATGTTTTTGAGCTAACATTTCAGGTGAAGCTGTTAGAAATTGCGAACATGTTTCTGTCATACCGAAAGAGTTATAAATTGGTAACTGATTGGCAAGTGCTTGCTCTATCAGATTAGAAGAAAGTTTTGCTCCTCCAAGTAAAATTTTTTCTATTGAGAATGGTTGTGTAAGACCACCATCCATCAACCATTTTAATGTTTGAGGAACAAGTGAGACATGCGTCATGTTTTCATCTTTAATAATATTAAGCATCTTATCAGTATTAAATTTACCAACTAAGCGAACCGTGAATCCCTCAATGACTGATCTTAAAATAACGCTCAGACCAGAAATATGATAAATAGGTAAAACTGATAGCCACTTTGTATGTTGATCAAATCCTAAACTTTGTTTACAACCTGTGGCACTTGCTAAATGATTATGGAACGTTTGTGGCACAGCTTTCTGTGGGCCTGTCGTTCCAGAAGTGAACATAATAGATGCAATATCTTCTAAATTGAATTGCTTAGATTGGAGTTGTTGAGGTGCAAAATTTCTAAGACCTTCAATGTTGTATAATTTAAAATCCTCCATTGTTAGAGGCATCGTATGTAATATGGTATCAACACGAACTGATTTCATCTGATTTCTCATTTCTTGCTCAGTTAAACGCGTGTTGAGCATCGCTATTTCGATTTGAGCAATCCAACAAGCATGTATAAGAATGACCGAATCTAAATCATTTTTAATAAATAAACCTACTCTTTTCTTATGAAGTGACTGAATGTAGCGTGCCAAATCATAAGCCTTCTCATACAGCTCACTAAACGTTAACGATTGTTCATCAGTGGCCACTGCAATTTTATCTTTATTTAATTGTGATTGTTCTTTTAACCAATAACCCACAACGCATTCCTCCAAAATTAAATACAATACTCATTATAACGATTCACTGCATAATTATCAGTACTTTAGCTTAAAATATATAGGGGGTTAACACGTTATTTTTGATAAGCATATATTAATTATACCTTTATGAATGTTATAATATTAAATAAGATTTACTATGTTGAATTAATATATAAATATATAATTAAAATAAATTCATACAGATAAAAGGAGGAACTCATATATGGTAACGTTTATAATGATTTTTCTTTTTGTTTACTCGCTTGTTATAACAATGATGTATTTTAGTAAAGATAAGAAATGATGTTTCCTGTCGCCACAGAAAGTGATTCTTAATAAAAGAATTTGAGAACAAAGAAGATTAAGAAGTAGTTAAATATTTAAATGAGATTTTCTGTGACTAAATTAGAAAATGTTGTGACTATAATAAAGCTTAATTATCATACTCATAGTCACAATTTGACTAAAAATTTAAAATGAATAAAAACTATTCAGAAGTAGAATTTTACAAAACACATCCAAAGTGTTGATACAAAAGGATTTAAAAGAATGCAAAAAATTAACGCTTATAATGGATTTAAACCATTATAAGCGCGTTTGTACGGAGAGTGAGGGATTCGAACCCTCGAGACGCTTGTGACGCCTACACACTTTCCAGGCGTGCTCCTTCGGCCAACTCGGACAACTCTCCACTATTGAATTTTATTTAAGATATAAAAAAACAGAAGCGATATTTCACTTCTGTTTGTATGACTCCTACGGGACTCGAACCCGTGTTACCGCCGTGAAAGGGCGGTGTCTTAACCGCTTGACCAAGGAGCCGTTCTTAAGCACAAAATAGATTATAGCATAGCTCATCTTTTCATGACAAGCTATTTTTTACATAAATTTAACAATATTTTTTAAGGGTTAATAAATGAGAAATATTGCTATAAAAGTGTTGATGGCGCCGTTTAAAACGGGATTGCATATCGCGTATTCAACTACTTTCTTCTATATAAATAAAGTAAGACCGACTCGTTGTAATGAAACAAGTCGGTCTTCTTTGAAGCTGGGATATCATTAATGATCTCAGCTTTCTTTTACACCTTTGTTTTACCATAATTGTTCTAATAGGTTTGTTTGTTCACGGTCTGGGCCTACAGAGAAGATTGAAATGTGTACGCCACATAATTCTGAAATACGCTCTAAGTATTTGCGTGCATTTTCAGGGAGTTCTTCTAAACTGCGGCAGCCTGTGATATCTTCTGTCCAACCTGGAAGTTCTTCGAAGATTGGTTTACAACGTCTTAATTGATCTAAGTTAGCTGGGTATTCAGTGATTTCTTCGCCATCTAACTCATATGCTGTACAAATCTTAACTGTATCTAAACCTGTTAAAACGTCGATAGAGTTGATTGAAAGGTCTGTAATACCACTTACGCGACGTGAATGACGTAGTACTACTGAGTCGAACCAACCTACACGGCGTGGACGTCCTGTTGTTGTACCATATTCACGACCTACTTCTCTAATGTGATGGCCGTCTTCATCGAATAATTCTGTAGGGAATGGACCGTCACCTACACGTGACGTATAAGATTTACATACACCGATGACTTTAGAAACTGATGTAGGACCTACACCTGTACCTACTGTGACATTACCAGCAACTGGGTTACTTGACGTAACGAATGGGTAAGTACCGTGATCGATGTCTAACATGACACCTTGGGCACCTTCGAATAATACTTTGTCGTCTGCAACGTTAGCATCATCTAAGATTTTAGCTGTGTCAGTGACATATTCTTTTAAGCGTTGACCTGCTGCATAGTACTCGTCAAAGATTTCATCAAACGTAGGGCATGTTTCGTTGAACATTCCTTTGAAATAAGCATTTTTATATTCAATGTTTTCTTTAAGACGACGTTCGAATGTTTCTTTCTCTAATAAGTCTGCTACTCGAATACCGATACGTTGTGCTTTATCTACGTATGCTGGGCCGATACCTTTTTTAGTTGTACCGATTTTATTATCTCCACGACGACGTTCTTCATATTCGTCTTGAGCTAGGTGATAAGGTAAGATGACTTGTGCACGGTTAGAGATACGTAAGTTGTTAGTTGAAATACCACGTTCATTTAAACCGTCTAATTCTTTCAATAATGCTACTGGATCTACAACTACACCGTTACCGATAACTGCTAATTTATCTTTATAAAAGATACCTGATGGTACCAAATGTAATTTGTAAGTTTCTCCACCAAATTGAATTGTGTGTCCTGCATTATTACCACCTGAGAATCTAGCGATAACATCTGCTTGTTCTGCTAAGAAATCTGTGATTTTACCTTTACCTTCGTCTCCCCATTGTGTCCCAACTACTACGATTGATGACATAAGAGCACCTCCAAGTTTTTCTCGTTTAACCATTAGATATTCTACCAATATGCCTATGAGATTGCAAATAAAAATCGAACATTAAATTTGTTTAAGTTGTTTGCAATTGATTCATCTTGTTTTCACTTTTTATACAGTTTCATCGTTGTGTTATCAGTGCTTTTGAATTCATTTTCCGGAAAATGATATACATACTTCAAGTGATTGCAAAGAATGAAAACAAAATAAAAACCGTACAATAAAACTAAAAATAAGTTTATTGTACGGAAAAATAAATTTTATGTCATTTCTGCATGAGCATAATCAATGTCTGTAAATTTATTATATTGTTTCATAAAATGAAGTTTCACAGTTCCTGTTGGGCCGTTACGTTGTTTAGCAATTATGATTTCAATTTCACCGTTATCATCATTCGTTTGTGGCTCAAAGCCTGCATCATCGTCATCATCTTCATCCTCGCCACGATTGTAGTAATCATCACGGTATAAGAAAGCAACGATATCAGCGTCTTGCTCGATAGACCCAGATTCACGAATATCACTCATCATTGGACGTTTATCCTGACGTTGTTCAACACCACGTGAAAGCTGACTCAGTGCGATAACTGGGCATTCTAGTTCACGGGCAATGGCTTTAAGTGTACGTGAGATTTCTGATACTTCTTGTTGACGGTTGTCTGAGAATCGAGAACCGCTACCTTGAATTAATTGTAGATAGTCAATCACTATCATATCTAAGCCGTGTTCTTGTTTAAGACGGCGACATTTAGATCGTAAGTCATTAATACGAATACCTGGTGTATCATCGATAAAAATCTTAGTTTTTGATAATTTACCAACTGCAATCGTAAAACGACTCCAGTCTTCTTCTGTCATCGTACCAGTTCTTAAGCGGTTTGAATCTACGTTACCTGAACTACAAATCATACGCGTTGCTAACTGGTCTGCACCCATCTCAAGCGAGAATATGCCTACTGTAAACATATCTTCATGTGTCGCAACTTTTTGGGCAATATTAAGAGCGAAGGCAGTCTTACCCACGGAAGGACGAGCCGCTAAGATGATTAAATCATTACGGTTAAACCCAGCAGTCATTTGGTCGAGATCTCGATAACCTGTTGGAATACCAGGCGTTTGACCACTATTTTGGTCGAGTTCTTCGGCAGTCTCATACACTTGTCCTAAGACATCTCTAATATCTTTAAACCCGTCACTTTCTCTTGTAGAAGAAAGTTCAAGGATACGTCTTTCGGCATCACTTAGGATTGTATCTAGTTCTAATTCATCATTATAGCCATCATTTGCAATACTATCTGCCGTTTGAATTAACTTACGTTTTAACGCGTGTTTAAAGACGATATCTGTATAATATTGAACGTTTCGCGTTGTTGGAACGTTAGTCGATAGCTCTGCGAGATATTGAGGGCCACCCGCTTCACTTAAGCTTCCATCACTAGATAGTTGATCCATAAGTGTGACAACGTCGATTTCTTTGTTATCTTCATTAAGATGCATCATTGCTCGGAAGATATGTTGATGGGCGCCTCTATAAAACGACTCAGGAAGGAGGACTTCCTGAGTTGTATTAATCAATTCTGGATCTATAATAATGGCACCTAAGACAGATTGTTCAGCTTCATTGCTATGCGGCATTTGATTTTGCTCATACATTCCATCCATTGTTTGCTTTACACCTCTTATTTCAATCCATCTTTGTTATTTTCGAAATTACTGTTCTACTGTGTGTACTCTAATTGTACCTTCAACTTCTTTATCTAATTTAACTGGCACATTTGTATAACCTAACGCGTGGATACCATGTGGTAAGTCCATTTTGCGTTTATCAATTTTAATATCATGTTGTTTATTTAATGCTTCGGCAATTTGTTTAGTACTGATTGAACCAAACAATTTACCGCCTTCACCTGTTTTAGCTGATACTTCAACTTCGATGTTTTCTAATTTTTCTTTAAGTGCTTTCGCATCATCAATTTCTTGTTGTCTGTCTGCTTCAGCACGTTTATTTTGTTGTTCTAATTGTTTTAAGTTACCAGGAGTTGCTTCTACAGCATAGTTGTTTTTAAGTAAGAAGTTGTTTGCGTAACCTACTGGTACGTCTTTTACTTCGCCTTTTTTACCTTTACCTTTAACATCTTGTTTGAAAATTACTTTCATGCATCTTCACTCCTACTCATTTGTTCTGTAATTGCTTGCTGTAATTGTTCTATAGCATCTTCTATAGTGACACCTTTAATTTGTGTGGCAGCATTTGTAAGGTGTCCACCACCACCTAATGCTTCCATCGTTAATTGAACGTTGATAGAACCTAGTGAACGTGCAGAGATACCGATGAGGTTATCTTCACGTTTAGCCACAACATAAGATGCCTCGATACCTTCTAAACTTAACAACTCGTCGGCTGCTTGTGCAACCGTAACAGGATGGTAGATTTTATCATTTGAACCATGAGCGATTGCTACGCCATGATCTTGTAATTGAACCGTTCTAATAAGTTCTGAACGATTAATATAAGTATCTACATCATCTTTTAAGAAGTGTTGCGTTAAGATTGTATCTGCACCATGCGCACGTAAATAACTTGCAGCATCAAATGTTCTTGAACCTGTTCTTAATGTGAAGTTTCTAGTATCTACTATAATACCTGCATACATGACTGTTGATTCTAAACGTGTCAATCTTTGTTCAGTTGGTTGATATTCTAATAATTCAGTAACAAGCTCTGCAGTTGAACTTGCATATGGCTCCATATATACCAATAGTGGGTTTGAAATAAAGCTTTCGCCACGTCTGTGGTGGTCAATAACGACTTTACGGTTTGCTTTATTTAAGACATTTTCATCTAAGACCATTTCAGGCTTGTGCGTATCCACGACAACGACTGTCGTCTTAGACGTCATCATATCCCAAGCTTCATCTGAAGTGACAAAGCGTTCTTTCAATTCTGGTTTCTTATCAATTTCGTCCATGACACGACGTAAAGTCGGATCAATATCTGAATCATTGAGAACAACAAAGGCTTCTAAATTATTCATTAATGCAAAACGTGAGACACCAATTGCTGCACCAATTGCATCTAAATCAGGGCGTTTATGTCCCATAATAATTACCTTGTCGCCTTCAGTTAATATATCTTTAAGTGCGTGAGAAATTACTCGGGCACGTACACGCGTACGTTTCTCCATAGGGTCAGTCTTACCACCGTAGAAGCGAACGTTACCATTCATATTTTTAATGGCTACTTGGTCGCCTCCTCGACCGAGTGCTAAGTCTAAACCAGATTGAGATAAATCCCCTAGGTCAATAAGGTTCTCTGTACCTTCACCGACACCGATACTTAAAGTGAGTTGTGCACGGTAACCGACACTTTTCTCTCTCAACTGACTTAAAATTCCAAAGTTTGAATCTTCAAGTTCTGCTAATATCTTTTGGTTAAGATATGCAACGAATTGATCAGAATTATAACGTTTGAAATAAATATTGTATTCTTGTGCCCATCTGCTAATGACACGTGTAACCATTGAGTTGATTTCTGAACGTTGTGTATCGTTCATATTCTGCGTAATCTCGTCATAGTTGTCTAAGAACAACGTTGCGATAATTGGCTTTGAATCTTCATACAACTCGTTGGTATGTACGCTTTCTGTGATATCAAAGAAATATAAACAATGTTCATTCTCTGAATATCGCACATGGTAATGATAATTGTTATGTTCAATTTCTACTTCTTGTACTTTTTCTAATTGTTTCAATATGTTAGGAAAGACTTCGTTTACATTTTCAGAAATCACATTAGTTTCAACGTGTTCTGTCATGAATTGGTTCATCCATTCAATGTGGTTATCTTCATCTAACACAATCATCCCAATCGGCAAATGTTTGATTGCTTTATTGCTACTTGCCGAGATGTGACCACTTAAATCATCCACATAATTATCCATTTTAAGAAAAGCTTGTCTCAATAACACGCCACTAATAATAATCATCACGACGAGGATTGCTGCAGCAATGCCAGCGACGATTTGGTTGAAAATAAACCATACGATGACTAATGCAATGGCTGTAAGTACCATGAGTATAAAAGGTATGAGCAATGCTTTTTTAGTGGATTGACGGTTCATTCTTCCACCTCTAATCACTTAGTTAATAATCATTTTTTAATAATTCGTTTTAAATTAATACATAAATCAATAACTCCAAGTAAACCAACGATATGTGTCATCGGTGTAAGTAATGTCCCCACCACCATTAATAAAATCGTTACAGCATTCGGCCATCTCTTAGCTTTACCGAAGAAATGTATAACGCTTAAACCTTGGATATACATCACTAATGATAACACAACCTCAAAGTTCAAGACGATACTTTGGAATATACTTGGTTGGTTCGCAAACATTACACAAATAAGAACTATAAGATAAATCCATAATAGTACACGATTCATTTGCCATGCGAATAATGGCTTAAAGATCGGAGTTGCGACCTTAAACTTACGTAAGATAGGAAATGTAATAATCAGATTAATTAAGATTAAAAGGAAAATGACTATAATAAGATAACTAGGGAGTTGGACCGTTGATTGTCGGAAACCTTCCTCAAGAATCTGTCTATAGTTAGAATTTAATCCACTTGTTAAGATGGCATCATACATCGCATCTTTAAATGGCTTAATTAATACGGCTGCTTTTGGAATTTTTTCGAATGTTTGTAATAACATGAATCCAATCAATGTTATTAAACTCAATGAAACCGTTGAAACATAAAGAATTCTTTCTTTTGAAGTTCTTTCCTTAAGTAATTGACCGATGATAAAACTTAAAATTAAGATAAGTACCATCATACTTAAGACAAATGTATTACCTAATAACGTTGTCAGAATCACTGTTACTAAAGCGCTAATTCCAAATGATTGTACAGAGCGGTTCCATAGCACGATGCCAGGAATCGTTGCAAATAAACATAAAATTAAGCCGAGAATAGGTAATACATGTGTTACTAAAGCGACTATCAGTAATGAAATAGTTGCAATAATAGTTGCTTTAGGTTGTATTTTTGAAAACACACACGCCACTCCCATACTTTTTGACTATAACTTCTATTTTAACCTCTTTGCCAAAAATTAACAATAAAGCGCTACTTTTAATGACTTCGTCATTAATTAGTAGCACTTATGCTAAAGACATACTTACTTTGCTTAGCCAAAGTTTAGTATGTCTAAATATAGCTGTGTTTATTTCCTTTTAAATTGTTTTAAGTTCAAGAAATGGTAGAGGTTTGGAGCCCAATCGTTAAAGTTTAGAAGGAAGCCGTCATGTCCTACATTATCTGGCACAAAGAAATGGCGATGATATTTAAATCTCTCTCCGACTGCTCTTACTTGATCATCTGGATAAAGTAAATCATCTATAAACCCCATCGTTAGAACTTTTGTATCTAATGATTGATAGACTTCATCAACATCATCTCGTCCTCTATCAATATTGTGACTATCTAAGACGTCGAGCAGTGTTAAATAACATTGTAAATCAAAGTTTTTCTTGAATTTATTTCCTTGATATTGTTGATACGTTACAACTTCATCTGGTGTAAATCGTTGGTCATAACTTTTAGAGGAGCGGTATGTTAAGAAGCCAAGTTGTCGAGCGATACTTAAGCCTTCCTTCCCACCAAGATGAATTGCTTGTCGGGCGATCTCGTTGAAAGCACGACTGTATGATGACGTTTTACCAGTTGCTGCGAGAATAATGGCTTTGTCGATTTGAAATTGATTATTATACAGCAATTCCATTGCTTGCATACCACCTAGACTTGCTCCAATTAGGATGTTTATCTTATCGAAGTCTAGTGCTTTGATACCTTTTTCAATCGCTTTAACAATATCTCGTAATGTAAGATGCTGTGGAAAATTAGGGTCATTAAGTTTGGAACTTGAACCAAAGGGACTACCAATAACGTTGAAAGTTAGAAATTGATAATCATGACGTGGAATATAACCACCATCTATAATTTCACGCCACCATCCATGTTTCTCGTCTGTTCCATAAGTTAAGTGATTACCTGTTAATGCGTGACAAACAACAACTAATGGTTGACCTTTATATCCAACGTGTTCATAGCGTAATTTTAAATTATTAATGGTTTCTCCTGATTCAGTTGTAAATGTCCCTAATTCTAACGTATCTACTCTGTAATTCGTCATCGTTAACGCTACCTCCTCTTACAAAAAAGCTTCCTACTCAAATGAAAAAGTAGGAAGCTGGTCAGTACTTATCATTCGAGATTCTCGTTGGTTGTAGCACCGTGCTATCATTAGTCGGTTGCTGAAGCATCGTCGGGCCAATTCCCTCAGCTTCTCGAAATAAGATTTGTTGAATTGATTTGTATATTGATGTTGATTAAATTTCAATCTTAAATAGTCTGAATTTTCTAATTAATATAATATTAACTAAAATGGTTTATGACTTCAATACTTTGCTGTCATTTTCAGGAGTTAAAAGATTAAACGTAAACAAGCGATAGTAATAATACCTCCAATTATTGTGATAGTAAGGCTACGTGTGAAAATGGCAAGGAGTACTGTTGGTATAATCGCAATAATATATGACAAATTGAGCGTATATCCAAAGGTGTTATCGTGTTGTTGTATGACGCCATCAATGACAAGTGCGGTAAATAATGTGATAGGAATAAATGAAAGCCATTTAACGACAATTTCAGGTAAATGAACTCTAGATATCATCATAAAGGGAATAATTCGAACGAGTAACGTTACAATTCCACATAAAATAATAAGTATCAGTGTGTGTAAATCTGTTGTCATTTATCCATCACCACCCCTAAGGCTGCAGCGAATGTTGCGGCTATTAATATTGCTACATATGAAGGCATCACTAAACTTAAAAGAAGCATCATTGTGATTACACAGATAATTAAAATTATATATATACGAAATCTTGATTTCTTCACTGACTCAAATTGAGATATACCTAGGAAAATGAACATTGCAGTAATCGCATAGTCTAATCCAAGTGCATTAGGATTAGAAATATATTTGCCGAAAAGGGCGCCGGCCACACACGAAATAGTCCAAAAAAGATATGCTGTGATATTAAGACCATGAAGCCAACGATCATTAATCTTTTCACCTTTAATATATGGCGTAATGGCAACTCCGAAGGTTTCATCGGTTAATAATGTACCGAGACCTACCCTATTCCATAATCCATATTGTTTATAATTAGGCGCCAAAGTCATACTTAATAGAAACATACGTGAGTTAACGATAAGTGTGGTCAACACGATAGCAGATATTGGAGTACCTGTAATCGCTAAAGCGCAAACAATAAATTGTGCGGCACCGGCGTAAATAATGAGACATAATAAAATAATTTCTAAGATACTAAAGTTTTGAGAGGCTGCAACGATACCAAATGATAAACCTACTCCGGCGTATCCAAATAAAGTAGGAATACATTCTTTTACCCCTTGCTTAAATGAAAGATGGGTCATTTGATCAGCCTCCATTCCACTTTCTAAAATAGTAAAATAAGTCTATTATATTTGGAAAAGTTGTTCAATATTTTTAGACTTCGGTTTGTGTGAAGTAAGACAAACATCATAGTCAAATAGTTGTAACTACAACGATTATAAAATTTCAGAATTTTGTTTCTTCTTTTAGACATCCCTCTCATTTTTGAAGATTTGAAGTTGAATCATTTCTCTTCCCCTACCCTGTTCAACAAAAAAACTGTCGACAAAATCGTTAAGATCTTATCGACAGTTCAAATAATTAATTGAGTCATTCATCGTTGTATTGTAGTAATTATTTAGCCTATTCTAAGTTATTATTTTGTAGGTTTAGAAATTTTAGTTTTTCCACCCATGAATGGAACTAATGCTTCAGGAATTGTGATTGTACCGTCTTCATTTTGATAATTTTCAACGATAGCTGCAAATGTACGACCTACGGCTAAACCACTACCATTTAATGTATGAGCTAATTCTGGTTTAGCTGAGTTATCACGTTTAAAGCGAATGTTAGCACGACGTGCTTGGAAATCAGTACAGTTTGAGCAAGAACTAATTTCTTTATAATCATTGTAGCTTGGTAACCATACCTCTAGGTCATATGTTTTACTAGCGCTGAAGCCAATGTCGCCTGTACATAAGATAACTCGACGATATGGTAATCCTAATTCTTCTAAAATTGATTCAGCATTTTTAGTCATATCTTCTAAAGCATCCCAAGAATCTTCAGGTTTTTCGATACGAACCATTTCAACTTTATCGAATTGGTGTAAACGAATTAATCCTCTTGTATCTCTACCAGCTGAACCCGCTTCACTACGGAAACATGCCGTTTGCCCAGTGAATTTTTCAGGTAACACTCCTGGTTGAATGATTTCATCTCTGTAGAAGTTTGTTAAAGGTACTTCTGCTGTTGGAATTGTGTATAGGCCTTCTTTTTCAACTTTAAATAAATCTTCTTCGAATTTAGGAAGTTGACCTGTACCAAACATAGTATCTGCATTCACTAATTGAGGTGTCATCATTTCTGTGTAACCATGTTGAGTTGTATGTTTCGTAATCATATAGTTCATTAATGCACGTTCTAATAATGCACCATCTTTAGTTAAGTAAACGAAACGCGCACCAGATACTTTAGCAGCACGTTCGAAGTCTGCCATTTTTAGTTCTTCAACTAAGTCCCAATGTGCTTTTGGTTCGAAATCAAATTCACGTGGTGTACCCCATTTTTTCAATTCAACGTTTTCTTCATCTGAATCCCCTTGAGGTACATCGTCGTTAATTAAGTTTGGAATACGGATTAAAATATCTCTTACTTTATTATCAACTTCATTTAATTTAGCATCGTTTTCTTTAATTTCATCACCTAAGTTACGCATTTCTGCAATAACGTCATCAGCATCTTCTTTATTACGTTTCTTCTGAGCGATTTCTTCACTGACTTTATTACGTCTTGCTTTCATTTCTTCAGTTTTACTGATTAATTGACGTCGTTGTTCATCTAATTCTAAAACTTCGTCAACGACCTTAGGATCGTCTCCTCTTAATTCAATTTTGCTCTTAACTTTTTCTGGTTCATTTCTAAATAAACGAATATCTAACATGTAACCTTCATCCTTTCCCAAATAAAATATAGATTTAATGGGGGCACGTATGTATAAAATCATAAAAAAAGACCACATCCCAGACAAGGGACGTGGTCTACGCGTTGCCACCCTATTTAACAATTTAAAATAAACGTTGAATCACTTATTCTAAACTGCACTTAACTAAAATAACGGTTATTACCGATTGCTCTCATAAAGTAGGTAGATTCACATCAAAGTCGATTGCTTGTTCTCACTAACCACAAGTTCTCTGAAATCGTCCGGTTAATGCTACTTAGCCTACGAACAATGTTTTATTAAGTTATTTTTAATATAGCAAAGTCTTTTTAACTTTTCAAGTAAATGTAAATGTGTGTAAACTACCTCGTATTTATGCTCTGTGATAAGCATCATCTTTTAGATACTGCGCTACCGCTTCGATATCTTTGTGGAATTGTCGATCTTGATTGATTGAAGGCACGATTTTACGATATTCTTCATATTTCTCACGTGTTTTAGGAGATAATTTATCTACACCTTTTAATTCCACAGCTTGCAATGCGATGACACATTCAATCGCAATCACACGACGTGTATTCTCAATCATTTGGTAACCATGTCTTGAAGCGATTGTGCCCATTGATACATGATCTTCTTGGTTTGCTGAAGATGGAATTGAATCTACACTCGCTGGGTGTGCGAGGGTTTTATTTTCAGAGACAAGGCTTGCAGCAGCATATTGCATAATCATAGCGCCACTTTGTAACCCTGGCTCAGGACTTAAAAATGCAGGTAAATCTCCATTTAATTGAGGATTAATCAAACGTTCTAGACGTCGCTCTGCAACGTTGGCTAATTCACTCACGCCTAATTTTAGATGGTCTAATGCAAGTGCGACTGGTTGACCGTGGAAGTTACCACCTGAAATCACTAATGTTTCATCATCCTCATCGAAGATAAGAGGATTATCATTAGCTGCATTCATCTCAAATTCTAATTTTTCTCTTACATAATTGAACACTTGGAAACTTGCACCATGGATTTGAGGAATACAACGTAAACTATAAGCGTCCTGCACTCGTAATTCAGCTTGGCGTGTCGTAAGCTGTGAATCTTCAAGCCAGTTAAGCATGCGTGCTGCCACATCTACTTGTTCTTTAATATTCCGGACTTTGTGCACGTTATGATTATACGCATCTGTAATACCATTTAAAGCTTGATGCGTGAGTGAAGCAATCCATTCCACTTGATAACCTAAATCCTCTGCCTCAATGAAATTAATCACACCTTGAGCTGTCATTGCTTGTGTCCCATTGATAAGTGCCAAGCCTTCTTTAGCTTGTAGTTTTAACGGTTCACGTCCTAACTCATTAAGGACGTAGCGACTGTCGACTTGTTCATTGTTATAATAAACGTCACCCTCACCAATGAGTGCAAGTGCAAGATGTGATAGAGGCGCTAAATCCCCTGATGCCCCTAATGAACCTTGTTGCGGAATCACTGGAATAATACGTTCGTTAATGAAGAATTTTAATTGTTCAACTAACTCAAGTGTCGCACCTGAATGCCCCTTCAATAATGTATTTAAGCGCAACACCATCATGACTAATGCCACTTCTTCTGAAAATGGTTTCCCGATACCACATGCATGTGAACGAATGAGATTGACTTGTAATTCGTTATATTGACCTGGATCGATTAAAACATCACTAAATAGACCGAAGCCAGTTGTGATACCATAGATTGTTTCTTTATTCTGTATGATACGTTCAACGACTTGGCGACTTTTCGTCACTCGTTCAATGGCATCCTCTGAAATATCAATTTGTAAGTCTTGGCTTAAAAACGTCTTAATTTCCTTAATAGTCAAAGCCTCTCCATCTAAAATTAATGTCATATAAACAACCCCTTTGTTTAAATTTTAACCCCATTACAGGAAAGTATACGTTTTCATTTTTATATTAACAACACTTTTTGCACTTTTTATAATGCATTATCAATGTAATAATTTAACAGGTTAAAGAAATAGGAATATTATTATTTATTATTTTAATAAGGTAGATGGAAATGGTATTTTTGATATTTTGTGCGGATAGAGGTATTCATTATTAAATTTCTAAAATAGCTATTGACTAAAGAGTATTACAGGTATAGTATTTTCTATTGTATTTAAAAGAGATTGGGCAATTTTAAAGGACTTTAATTTCTTAAAAATGGATGTACACAACAATTTATAAAGTGAAATTTAAGACGGTCGGATGTCTTGTGTACGAGATGCGAGAAGTGAGTTTTTTAACGGAGGTTATGTCATTATGGAAACGTTAGATACAGTTAACATTCCTATAAGAAAAGATGAAACGCATAAAGGCGATTATGGTAAGATTTTATTAATTGGTGGTTCTGCCAATATGGGTGGCGCAATTATGCTTGCTGCGCGCGCATGCGTCTATAGTGGTAGTGGATTAATTACAGTCGCAACACATCCTAATAATCATGCAGCATTACATTCACGTTGCCCAGAAGCAATGGTAATTGATATCAATGATACGAAGATGCTAACTAAAATGATCGAAGCTACCGATAGTATCTTAATCGGGCCTGGATTAGGTGTGGACTTCAAAGGTAATAATGCGATTACGTTTTTACTACAAAATATTCAACCACACCAAAATCTTATTGTAGATGGAGATGCAATCATCATATTTAGTAAATTGAAACCTCAAATTCCTACATGTCGTGTGATTTTCACTCCTCATCAAAAAGAATGGGAACGTTTAAGTGGGATTCCTATCGAAGAACAAACATATGAACGTAATCGTGAAGCTGTTAATAACTTAGGTGCTACTGTCGTTTTAAAACAACATGGTACTGAAATTTACTTTAAAGATGATGCTTACAAATTATCTATCGGTACACCAGCAATGGCTACTGGTGGTATGGGAGATACACTTGCTGGTATGATTACAAGCTTCGTTGGTCAATTTGATAGTCTTAAAGATGCCGTTACAAGTGCGACTTACACACATAGTTATATTGGAGAGAAATTATCTGAGTCTATGTATGTCGTACCACCTTCTCGTTTAATCAGTGAAATTCCTTATGTTATGAAACAATTGGAAGGTTAAGTTATAGACACGTTATATATTAAATACTATTTACGATGCACACCTCAAAGTTGTTCACTTATTGTGAATACCTATTGCTGGTGTGCTTTTTTTATAATAAAAAAGACTACCCTCAAGCAGGGTAGTCTAAAAATTAACAGGTTCTCACTATATAGCGAGAACCTGCTTTAATATCTATTATTCGTTGTCATCATCGTCGTCTGAAGCACTTTCAATATCTTCATTTACACGATCCATAAAGTCTTGTCGAACATCGATTCTATCATCATTAGCGTTATCATCTGTTTCTTCATTAGTTACATCTTCGGCTTCTTCTGTATGAATAGCATTACCAGGTGTTTGGTCATCAATAACTTCTTCAGTTGCTGTCTCGCTCGCATCAGTATCATCTGAGTCTGCTTGATTATCTTCTTCCTCTTTAACTTTAGCAACTGTTGAAACAAATTGACCTTCGCCTAATCTCATTAGACGTACACCTTGTGCAGCACGACCATTTTGAGAGATATCTTCCACATCTAAGCGAATAATCACACCTGCATTGGTAACAACCATTAAGTCTTCTTCACCAGTGACTGTTGTGATACAAACGATATTACCGTTACGTTCAGTAATAGTTGCTGTTTTAATACCTTTACCACCACGATTAGATAATCGGTATTCATCTACTGGTGTACGTTTACCGTAGCCATTTTCAGTAACAACTAGAACTTCATCTTCACTTTCTGCGTGAGCCACATCTAAACCTACAACCACGTCGCCTTCACGTAGTGTGATACCTTTCACACCTGCTGCTGTACGACCTAGAGGACGTAAGGCAGATTCAGGGAAGCGAATAAGTGATGCGTGCGATGTACCGATAAGTATATCTTCATTACCAGTTGTTAAGCGTACGGCTATTAGTTCATCGTCTTCTTTGAAGCCTATTGCGATTTTACCGTTCTTATTAATACGTGAGAAATTACTTAACGCTGAACGTTTAACAATACCTCGTTTTGTAGCAAATACAAGGTAATGTTCTTCACTTTCAAGATCTTTAACCGCAATCATCGTACTTATCGTTTCGTCATTCTCAAGTTCTATCGCGTTAACGACTGGGATACCTTTAGATTGACGAGACAGCTCAGGAACTTCATAACCTTTAAGTTTATATACTCGACCTTTATTCGTGAAGAAGAGCACGTTATCATGTGTACTTAAAGTAACTAACTGACTCACGAAATCTTCTTCAAGTGTGTTCATACCTTGTACACCACGTCCGCCACGGTTTTGTGAACGATATGTAGAAACAGGTAATCGTTTAATATAATTATTATGACTTAAAGTAATTACAATTTGTTCTTCTGGGATTAAATCTTCATCTTCAATATCGTCTAATCCACCTAATTGAATTTCAGTACGACGTTCATCTCCAAATCGTTCTTTGATTTCAGAGAGTTCATCACGAACCAATTGTAATAATACTTCTTCATCAGCTAGAATTTCTTCTAATTCTTTAATGTATTCAAGTAATTCATTATATTCAGATTCAATCTTATCGCGTTCTAAACCTGTTAAACGTCTTAAACGCATATCTAAGATAGCTTGTGCTTGACGTTCAGATAGCTTAAAGCGTTCTTGTAAGCTTTCCATCGCGATTTTATCTGTTTCTGATTCACGAATTGTCGTGATAATTTCATCAATATGATCTAGAGCTATTCTTAAACCTTCTAGAATATGCGCACGGTCTTTAGCTTTTCTTAAATTGTACTCAGTGCGTCGTCTTACAACTGTTTTTTGATGCTCTAAGTAGTGAATTAATGCTTCTTTTAAGTTAATTAACTTAGGTCTGCCATTAACTAAGGCAATCATATTTACACCGAATGATGTTTGTAACGGTGTTTGTTTGTATAAGTTGTTAAGAATAACGCTTGCATTCGCATCTTTACGTACGTCAATAACGATTCTAACACCTGTACGTAAACTTGTTTCATCTCGTAAGTCGGTAATACCATCGATTTTTTTATCTCTAACAAGTTCAGCAATTTTCTCAATCATACGTGCTTTATTAACTTGGAATGGTATTTCAGTTACTACGATACGTTGACGTCCACCACCGCGTTCTTCAATCTCTGCACGTGAACGCATTTGGATAGAACCACGACCTGTTTCATATGCACGGCGGATACCACTTTTTCCTAAAATAAGACCTGCAGTCGGAAAGTCAGGACCTTGAATATCTTCCATCAATTCATTGATCGTGATATCAGGATTCTTACTTAAACTTAATACACCATCAATGACTTCTGTTAAATTGTGAGGAGGAATATTAGTAGCCATACCTACGGCAATCCCTGCAGCACCGTTAACTAAAAGGTTTGGGAAGCGTGCAGGTAAGACTGACGGCTCTCTTTCATTACCATCATAGTTGTCGATAAAATCAATTGTATCTTTGTTGATATCACGTAAAAGTTCTAACGTAATCTTAGTCATACGTGCTTCGGTATAACGCATTGCTGCTGCGCCATCACCATCCATTGAACCAAAGTTACCTTGACCATCTACAAGAGGATAACGGTAACTGAAGTCTTGTGCCATTCTTACCATGGCTTCGTATATTGAAGAGTCACCATGTGGGTGATATTTACCCATAACGTCCCCAACAATACGTGCAGATTTCTTATATGGTTTATCTGGTGTCATACCTTGTTCATTCAGACCATATAATATACGACGGTGCACTGGCTTTAAACCATCTCTAACATCAGGTAATGCACGTGACACGATAACACTCATGGCATAGTCTAAGAATGATTCACGCATTTCACTGGTTATATTTCGTTCATTAATTCTTGATTGAGGTAATTCAGCCATCAAGATATCCTCCTTCAAAAGTTCAATTCATAATGCTTAGAAATCTAAGTTGGCGTAAACTGCATTATCTTCTATAAATTGTCTACGATTTTCAACAACATCACCCATTAACATTTCAAATGTTTGGTCTGCATCAATTGCATCTTCAAGTCTTACTTGTAACATTGAACGATGTTCTGGATTCATAGTCGTTTCCCATAATTGGTCTGCATTCATCTCACCAAGACCTTTGTAACGAGAGATTGACCATTTAGGAGTAGGGTTTAATTCAGCTTTAAGCTTGTCTAACTCTCTATCGTTAAATACATAATACTTTTGTTTACCTTGCGTTAATTTGTATAAAGGTGGCTGTGCAATGTAAACATAGCCCGCTTCAATTAACGGTCTCATAAAGCGATAGAAGAATGTGAGTAATAGTGTTCTGATATGCGCACCATCAACGTCCGCATCAGTCATGATTACGATTTTATGATAGCGTGCTTTTGAAATATCAAATTCTCCACCAATACCTGTACCAAAAGCAGTGATCATTTGGCGAATTTCATTGTTATTTAAGATACGGTCTAAACGTGCTTTTTCCACGTTCAAGATTTTACCTCTTAATGGTAAAATCGCTTGAGTTCTTGAATCACGACCTGATTTTGTAGACCCCCCGGCAGAGTCACCCTCTACTAAGAAAATCTCACTCTCTTCAGGATTTTTACTAGAGCAATCCGCTAATTTACCAGGTAAACTTGATACATCTAATGCTGATTTACGACGTGTAACCTCACGTGCTTTTTTAGCTGCTACTCGTGCTCTAGACGCCATGATACCTTTTTCAACGATAATTCGACCTACGGCAGGATGCTCGAATAAGAAACGCTCGAAGTATTCAGCGAATAATTTATCCACTACTTGACGTACTTCAGAGTTACCTAATTTCGTTTTAGTTTGTCCTTCGAATTGAGGATCGCCGTGTTTAATTGAAATAATAGCTGTTAGACCTTCACGTGTATCCTCACCTGAAAGTTTATCTTTGTCTTCTTTAATAATCTTACTTTGAATACCGTAACTATTAAGAATACGTGTTAACGCACGTTTGAAGCCATCTTCGTGCGTACCACCTTCGTACGTATGAATGTTATTGGCATATGTTAATAAGTTAGTCGCATATCCACTGTTATATTGAAGAGCGATTTCAACCTCAATATCATCTTTTGTTTGATGTATGTAGATAGGTTCTTCATGAAGTGGCTCTTTATTTTCATTTAATAATTCTACGTAAGATTTAATACCGCCTTCATAGTGATAAGAATCCTCACGGCCTTCCTCTTCACGCTCATCTCTTAACGTAATTTGGATACCTTTGTTTAAGAAAGCAAGTTCGCGTATACGTTGTTGTAATGTTTCATAATTATACACAGTTGTCTCTGTAAAAATTTCGCCATCAGCTTTAAAACGAATTGCCGTACCTGTTTGATCTGTTTCACCGATTTCTTTTAAGTCAAATTGAGGTACACCTTTTTTATACGCTTGGTGGTAAATAGTATCATTTCTGTACACATATACTTCTAAGTCTTGGGAAAGCGCGTTAACTACTGATGAACCAACACCATGAAGCCCACCTGATACTTTATATCCGCCACCGCCGAATTTACCTCCAGCATGTAATACCGTTAAGATAACTTCGACAGCAGGACGTCCCATTTTCTCCTGAATATCAACTGGAATTCCACGGCCATTGTCAGTAACTTTTATCCAATTGTCTTTCTCAATTACGACTTCTATTTGATTAGCATAACCTGCTAATGCTTCGTCAATACTATTATCAACAATTTCCCATACTAAATGGTGCAAGCCTCTTTCAGAAGTTGAACCAATATACATACCTGGTCTTTTACGCACCGCTTCAAGACCTTCTAATACTTGTATCTGTCCAGCACCATAATTATCTGTGTTGTTTACATCTGACAATGTATTCACCATCACTTTCTTATTACTTTAGTAATTCGCCTTGACTTATACGGTATAACTTAGCATTATTCATAATTTCATGGTCTATACCGTCAACAGAGGTTGTAGTCACAAATGTCTGTACTTTATGTTGGATTGTACTTAGAAGATGCGTTTGACGTGAATCATCAAGTTCACTGAGTACATCGTCCAGTAATAATATTGGATACTCTCCAACTTCGATGTTCATTAATTCAATCTCTGCCAATTTGATCGACAATGCTGTAGTTCTTTGTTGTCCTTGTGATCCATATGTTTGTGCATCCATGTCATTAACATTGAATCCTAAATCATCTCGATGTGGTCCATAAAGACACACACCTCTTTCTTTCTCTCTTTGAAGGTTATCGTTTAATAATTCGATGACCTCCTCGAGCAATTCTGACTCTTCCTTCTCATAATCACTTAACTTTAAACTTGGTAAATATTTAAGTCCTAACTTCTCACGCTCATTCGTAATCCCTGAATGAATCGGTTGCGCAAGTTCTTCCAGTTCTTTTATAAAATGCTCACGACGTAACGTTACCTTTAAAGCATATTGAGCAAATTGTTGATTTAACACTTCTAACATTGTCGTATCTGTCTTCTGCCCAATTTGTAATTGCTTCAAATAGTTATTCTTTTGTTTAAGAATACGTTGGTATTGAGCTAAATCATTTAAGTAAACGGCTGAAATTTGTCCTAACTCCATGTCTATGAAACGTCGTCGTATCTGTGGTGAACCTTTAACAATATTCAAATCTTCAGGAGCAAATAAAACGACATTCAAGTGTCCCACATATTGAGTCAGTTTACTTTGTTCAAGGTGATTGACTTTAACTTGTTTACCTTTTTTAGTTATAAACATTGTAAGTGGCATTGTGCCATGTCTATAACTCAGCTCACCTTCTATTTTAGCATAGTCAGCTTTAAAACGTATGAGTTCCTTGTCATTCGAAGTACGATGACTTTTAGCTAGCGCTAGCGTATAAATTGATTCAAGTAAATTTGTCTTTCCTTGCGCGTTTTCTCCTATGAGGATATTCACTTCAGGATGACAATCTAATGTAACCTCTTCATAGTTACGATAATTCTCTAATTGGAGTGTATTAAGTTTCATTGTTCACCTTGATGGATGATTAGAAAAGAACCAGTATCTTCAGGTAATTCTGTGATATCAATTCGGTCGTTATGTTCTAATTTCTTCCCGCGACGTGTCTCACGTTGGCCGTTTATTAAAACTTCGAAATCTTGGAGGAACCATTTAGCTTGTCCACCAGATTCAATAATGCCTTCAGTTTTAAGAAATTGACCTAAAGTTATGTTTCCTTCTACAACAACTTCTTGAACCAAAATTATCACTCCATTTCTTTATGTGTCATTAATATATTATACCTTTTTTTGCCTTAGATTTCATTTAAAATAAAGAATGAAATCGTTTACTTTGATATATATTTTTATTTTTCAAAATCTGCAATCTACTTGGTAAATTTTTTTAGTTTTAAGAGACATCATATTTTAATTGTGTATGCTTCTCTAATTTAAATTTAAAGGGGTATTTTACTTAATTTTAACAAATAGGAGGTTTACCCTAAAAAATTTATTGATGTTTCTTAAAATACCTCTCAGTATCTTTAAAATGAATTTAAAGTAACTAAAAAGAGATTGTCTAAGTGACAATCTCTAAACTCATTATAGCATTATTAAATTTTTATGTTTTAATCCATATGGTCTAACTAATAAGTTCTAATTGGTAAAATCAATTGAGTTACTGAATCGTCATCTTTCGGTTTCAAAATAAATGGTTTCATTGTTCCAAAGAATTCTACTTCAACTTCGTCATTATCGATGGCTTTTAAAGCATCCATCATGTATTTAGAGTTGAATGAAATTTTTAAGTTTCCACCTTCAACATCATTTGCAGTTACTTCTTCTTTTACTGTACCAATTTCTGGTGATGTTGAGGATAATTCTACTAACTCATTTCCAATGCTCAATTTAATAACATTATTTCCACCTTCACGTGCTAAAAGAGATGCACGATCGATAGCGTGATAGAAATCACCGTTATTGATGCCTAACTTAATTTCATAGTTTTCTGGGAATAAACGCGTTGTATCTGGATAATGACCTTCAAGTAAACGAGAGATAAAGTTAACGTTTCCTACTCTAAATAGAACTTGGTTTGATGCAAAGAAGATATCAATATCTTCGTCACTATCACTCATAATTTTATTTAATTCTGATAAAGCTTTACCTGGAATGATGACATTTTTATTTTCAGAAGTATCTTCCAATTGTAACTTTCTTACAGCCAAGCGGTGTGAGTCAGTGGCAGTGCATATTAATTCATTATCTTGTATAAGCCAGTTCACACCAGTTAACACTGGGCGTGTTTCTGAGGTGGACACTGCAAAATTTGTTTGAGCAATGATGTTTTTAAGTACTTTAACTGATAATTGAATTGCGTCATCTCTTGATACTTCAGGTAATAATGGATATTGATCTGGATCTAATCCACTTAAGTTAAATTCTGAATGTCCTGAAGTAATCAATGTTTGGAACTGTTCATTTGTAGATAATTTAACATCTTTACCAGGTAACTTTTTGATGATATCTACGAAGAAACGACCAGGGAGTACTACTGATCCTGTTTCTGAGATTTCAACGATGTCCTCACCGTCAACTTGTTTAGGAATTGTAATTTCAATTGAGATTTCTGAATCTGAACCAGTTAAAATCACTTCATTATCTTTAGCATCAATTTTGATACCAGTTAAAATTGGTAATGTTGTTCTAGGTGAAATTGCTTTTAATGTGTCATTAAGTTGATTAATAAAATAATCTCTTTTAATTGTGAATTCCATCATTAATTTCTAAACTCCTTCCAGTCGTTTATATATAATTATATAGGTTTTAAATTCATAGTAATAGTAGTAGGGACTGTGGATTGGTGGATAAGTCCATAAATGTCCGAAATAGCAAAGTTATGCACATGTGGATAAACTGTGTATGCTGTGTACTACTTTTAAACATTATCCACAATTCTTTGCTTTATCCATTTCTTAACTCTCATATTTTGAGAAAATTATTTACTTCATTTTCATTGTAATTATTCCCGAAATTTATCTTTTTAAATCTGGTTGCTTAGAGTATAAGACTTATCTTGTTATTTCCCGTTACTGATTTCTAATTTCTTTTTCTAAGTTTTCGATTTCTTGTTTAAAAGTAGGATCTGCTTTGATGTCGTTAGCTATCTTTTCATGTGCATGAATGACAGTTGTATGATCTCGTCCACCAAATTCTTCTCCAATTTTTGGTAGTGAGAAATCAGTCAATTCACGGGATAGATACATAGCAATTTGACGCGGATATGCAATAGATTTAGTACGTTTTTTAGCACTGAAATCCTCAATGCGTACACTATAATATTGACCAACGACTTTTTGAATATCTTGAATTGTAATCTTTTTGGATTTAGGTGCTTGAATAATATCTTTTAGAGCTTCAGCAGCTAATTCTGTAGTTATCGGTTTGCCTTGAAGTTTGGAATAAGCTAAAAGTCTAGTGAGTGCACCTTCAAGTTCACGAATATTTGACTGGATTTGATTGGCAATATAATTAAGCGCTTCTGGTGGTATATCAAGGTTTTCTTCTTCAATTTTCTTTTGTAATATCGCCATTCTTGTTTCGTAATCAGGTGGTGTAATGTCAACGATTAATCCCCACTCGAAACGTGAACGTAATCGATCTTCTAATTTAGCAATTTCTTTAGGTGGACGATCACTTGAAATAACTATTTGTTTATTGTTTTGATGTAATTCATTAAATGTATGGAAGAATTCTTCTTGCGTCTGTTCTTTATTTTGAATGAATTGAATATCATCTATAAGTAATACATCGATGTTTCGATACTTCTCACGGAAAGCTTCAGTCTCATTATCACGAATAGATTTGATAAATTCGTTAGTAAATTTCTCACTAGATGTGTAAATCACTTTAGCACTAGGTTGATTACTAAGAACATGATGACCAATCGCATGCATCAAGTGTGTTTTACCTAAACCTACGCCCCCATAAATGAATAATGGGTTATAAGCTTCAGCTGGTGCTTCAGCTACAGCTAAACTTGCAGCATGTGGGAAGCGGTTCCCTGGACCAATAACAAATGTATCGAATGTGTTATGAATATTAAATTGTTCTTTACCACCATCATTATCTTCAATTGTAGATGTTGACGTTTGTGGTTCTTGAGGTTCATTAGATGCACCATTGTTATAGTCGGCGAGTTCATCTTCAGTAATAAATAGCGGTTTCACTTCATAACCAATGACATCATATATAATAGCTTGCATTATTTCAGAGTATTTTTGATTAAGCCAATTCGCATTAAAAGATAGGCTCGTTAAAATAATGGCTTCGTCATTTTTAAGTGAATAGAGTTGAGTATCTTTAATAAACGTATGATAACTGGTATGTGAAATTCTTTCTTGAGCAAGTTCTAAAACTTTGTCCCAAATTTCTTTCTCTGACATAAAAACTCCATCTTTCTTAAAATTTTTGACTTATACACATAAATAACATTAGTGGATAAAAATAATCACAGCATGTTAATAATTATCCACAAGTTAATCACATATAGTGGATAACTATCACAATACTATGATTTATTCACAGTAATTATGTATAAAAGTTTAATAAATAAATCCTTATAAAATCATTGATTGAACGACTTATCCACATAATTATACTTTTTAACTTAGACAGATGTCAAATGACTGTGAATATGTTCTTAAATTTGGCATAACTATGTGTATGAACTCTATTTTATCCACAGAAATAAGCAATAGTTTTGTGAATAAGTGGATAACTTTATATAATCTTCATTATTTCTTAATAATCGTTTGGGAAATAATTTATAACACATGTATGAAAAATGTATAACTAATATAAAATTCTTGAGCTGCAAGAATCGTAATGATTTAAAACTGAAAATTTAATTGAAAGATATGCTATACATCATAAAATCATCTTGCTTTATAAAAGGGATTTTGTTATATTGTAGTAGTTGCTTGAATTATGACTAGATAATAATGAGCTAAATAAGAAATTTCTTAATAGCAGACACAATAAGAGAGCAATTGCTCAAATGAAGTATGTTAGTACTATAGGCTGCAACATACTTTGATAATTTATCTATGTATATGAGCCAGTTTCAAGGTATGAAATTGGAAATATTAGATAATTGAATACAGATGGAGGTGTTTTGCATGGTAAAACGTACTTATCAACCAAATAAACGTAAACATAGTAAAGTTCATGGTTTCAGAAAACGCATGAGCACTAAAAATGGCCGTAAAGTTTTAGCGCGTCGTCGTCGTAAAGGCCGTAAAGTTTTATCAGCATAAGATCACTGACTCATCAGTGGTCTTTTTTTTCGTTTTAATTAGGAAAAAAGATTCATTTGAAATAAAAACATTCATATAATGGATAATTGAATAAGCGAGTGATGTTATGTGGAAAAAGCATATCGTATAAAGAAAAATTCAGATTTCCAAACTATTTATAAAAAAGGTAAATCTGTAGCGAATAGACAATTTGTGGTTTATACCTATAATAATAAAGAAAATAAACATTTTCGTTTAGGTATAAGTGTTTCTAAGAAATTGGGTAATGCTGTAACTAGAAATAGAATTAAAAGAGCTATTAGAGAAAATTTTAAAGTTCACAAAGAAGATATTATAGCTAAAGATATTGTTGTTATTGCGAGGCATCCATCTAGAGATATGACAACTTTAGAAATTCAAGGTAGTTTAGAACATGTACTAAAAATAGCTAAGGTATTTAATAAAAAGATAAAGTAGGGTAGGGGATATGCTTTAAATAAGACTAACCGAAGTCTTACCTCAGACAAACGTAAGCCTAACTCGGATACTTTAAAAGCACTATGTTAGCTTTTTATAGAGAAACAATTTACAATGTTATAATGAAATTTTACTTGAATAAGGAGGCGAGACTCTTATGGATTTTGATACGATTACTAGTATTTCAACACCTATGGGCGAAGGAGCTATCGGTATTGTCCGTTTATCAGGCCCACAAGCCATTGAAATAGGAGATACACTTTATAAAGGAAAGAAAAAATTATCTGAAGTAGATACACATACGATTAACTACGGTCATATTATTGATCCAGAAACTAATGAAACTGTCGAAGAAGTGATGATATCTGTGCTACGTGCACCAAAAACATTTACTAGAGAAGATATCATTGAAATTAATTGTCACGGCGGTATTTTAACAATTAATCGCATACTGGAATTAACTATGACGTATGGTGCACGTATGGCTGAACCAGGTGAATATACGAAGCGTGCTTTCTTAAATGGTCGTATTGATTTATCTCAAGCAGAGGCAGTTATGGATTTCATACGCTCTAAAACTGATCGCGCCTCTAAAGTAGCAATGAATCAAATTGAAGGTCGTTTAAGTGACCTTATTAAAAAACAACGTCAATCCATATTGGAGATTCTCGCTCAAGTAGAAGTTAATATTGATTACCCTGAATATGATGACGTTGAAGATGCCACAACTGAGTTTTTACTTGAACAGTCTAAGAATATTAAAGAAGAAATTAATCGACTGCTTGAAACAGGTACTCAAGGTAAGATAATGCGTGAAGGATTATCAACCGTTATCGTTGGTCGTCCTAATGTAGGTAAATCTTCAATGTTAAATAATCTTATTCAAGATAATAAAGCGATCGTTACTGAAGTAGCTGGTACGACTAGAGACGTTTTAGAAGAATATGTCAATGTACGAGGGGTACCATTACGATTAGTTGATACAGCAGGTATACGTGATACAGAAGATATTGTAGAGAAGATTGGTGTCGAACGTTCACGTAAAGCATTAAGTGAAGCGGATCTAATCTTATTTGTTCTTAACAATAATGAACCTCTAACAGAAGACGATCAAACATTGTATGAAGTTGTGAAGAACGAAGACGTTATTGTAATTATTAATAAAACAGATTTAGAACCACGTTTAGATATAAATGAAGTTAAAGAAATGATTGGTGACATGCCATTAATCCAAACTTCTATGTTAAAACAAGAAGGTATAGATGAATTAGAAATTCAAATTAGAGATTTATTCTTCGGTGGAGAAGTTCAAAATCAGGATATGACATATGTATCTAACTCACGTCATATTTCTTTATTAAAACAAGCTAGACATTCAATTCAAGATGCGATAGATGCTGCTGAATCTGGTGTGCCTATGGATATGGTTCAAATTGATTTAACGCGTACTTGGGAAATACTTGGTGAAATCATTGGAGAATCAGCGAGCGATGAGTTAATTGATCAACTGTTTAGTCAATTCTGTTTAGGTAAATAATGATATTTAATATTTAAGGAATAAGACGGTAGGGTGTCTTCATTTTCCGGAAAAGTTTTTAAGAATATAAGGAGGTAAAAAAGTGGTTCAAGAGTATGATGTAATTGTCATTGGAGCTGGTCATGCAGGAATTGAAGCGGGCTTAGCTTCTGCAAGACGTGGCGCGAAAACGTTAATGTTAACAATTAATTTAGATAATATTGCCTTTATGCCATGTAATCCATCCGTTGGTGGCCCTGCAAAAGGTATTGTAGTGCGTGAAATCGATGCGTTAGGTGGACAAATGGCTAAAACGATTGATAAAACACATATCCAAATGCGTATGTTGAATACTGGTAAAGGGCCGGCTGTAAGAGCATTACGTGCACAAGCAGATAAAGTGTTATATCAACAAGAAATGAAACGTGTAATCGAGGACGAAGATAACTTAGATATTATGCAAGGCATGGTGGATGAGTTAATTATTGAAGAAAATGAAGTGAAAGGCGTACGTACGAATATTGGAACAGAATACCGCTCTAAAGCAGTAGTTGTTACAACAGGTACGTTCTTACGTGGTGAAATCATCTTAGGTAACATGAAATACTCTAGTGGTCCAAACCATCAATTACCTTCTATCACTTTAGCTGACAACTTGAGACAACTTGGATTTGATGTAGTTCGATTCAAGACAGGTACGCCTCCACGTGTGAATGCTAAAACAATCGACTATTCTAAAACTGAAATTCAACCCGGTGATGATGTAGGTCGTGCATTTAGTTATGAAACGACTGAATATATTTTAGATCAATTACCTTGTTGGTTAACATATACAAATGGTGAAACTCACAAAGTGATTGATGATAATCTTCATTTATCTGCGATGTATTCAGGTATGATTAAAGGTACTGGTCCTAGATATTGTCCATCAATTGAAGATAAATTTGTTCGTTTTAACGATAAACCTAGACACCAACTTTTCTTAGAGCCTGAAGGTCGTAATACGAATGAAGTGTATGTACAAGGTTTATCTACAAGTCTTCCTGAACATGTTCAACGTCAAATGTTAGAGACAATTCCTGGTCTTGAAAAGGCAGACATGATGCGCGCAGGTTATGCAATCGAATATGATGCGATTGTGCCTACACAGTTATGGCCAACCCTTGAAACAAAATCAATTAAGAACTTATATACTGCAGGTCAAATTAATGGTACGTCAGGGTACGAAGAAGCGGCAGGACAAGGTATCATGGCAGGTATTAACGCAGCAGGTAAAGTGCTAGGTACTGGAGAGAAAATCTTAAGTCGTTCTGATGCATATATCGGTGTATTAATTGATGACTTAGTGACTAAAGGAACTAATGAACCATATAGATTATTAACTTCTCGTGCTGAATATCGTTTATTACTACGTCATGATAATGCAGATTTACGTTTAACTGATGTAGGTTATGAGTTAGGCATGATTTCTGATGAACGCTACGCACGCTTTAATGAGAAACGTCAACAAATTCAAAATGAAATTCAACGCTTAACTGACATTCGTATTAAACCAAACGATCACACTCAATCTGTTATCGAGTCTAAAGGTGGCTCACGCTTGAAAGATGGTATCTTAGCAATTGATTTATTACGTCGTCCTGAGATGACTTATGATACGATTTTAGAGATTCTAGAAGAAGACCACCAACTACCTGATGCGGTTGAAGAACAAGTTGAAATACAAACGAAATATGAAGGTTATATCAATAAATCTTTACAACAAGTTGAAAAAGTAAAACGTATGGAAGAGAAGAAAATTCCTGAAGACTTGGATTATAATAAAGTAGATAGTTTAGCTTCTGAAGCTAGAGAAAAATTAGCAGAAGTAAAACCATTAAATATTGCACAAGCTTCACGTATATCTGGTGTAAATCCAGCAGATATCTCAATTTTACTTGTCTATTTAGAACAAGGGAAACTTCAAAGGGTGAATCAATAATGAGTGTAGAATGGCTATCTAAGAAATTAAGTGAACATGGCATTGAATTGTCTGAAACGCAAAAAGAACAATTCCAAACGTACTATCAATTACTTGTTGAGTGGAATGAAAAGATGAACTTAACAAGTATTACGGAAGAACATGATGTATACTTAAAACACTTCTATGATTCAATTACACCTAGCTTCTATTATGACTTCGATGGAGAATTAAGCATTTGCGATGTTGGAGCTGGTGCAGGATTTCCAAGTATTCCTTTGAAAATAATTTTTCCTGAATTGAAGGTAACGATTGTGGATTCACTTAATAAACGAATTCAATTTCTCAATCACTTAGCTGCAGAGTTAGGCCTCCAAGATGTCAGTTTTGTGCATGATCGTGCGGAATCTTATGGTAAGGGAGCCTACAGGGAGTCTTATGATATCGTTACAGCACGTGCTGTTGCACGTCTTACTGTATTGAGTGAATTGTGCTTACCTTTAGTTAAAAAAGGTGGCCAATTTATCGCACTTAAGTCATCTAAAGGCGAAGAAGAATTGCAAGAAGCGAACTTTGCTATTAATATTTTAGGTGGAAACGTGAAAGAAACATTTTCATTTGAATTGCCTGAGGATGCTGGCGAAAGACAAATGATAGTGATTGATAAACGTAGACAGACTTCTAAGAAATACCCAAGGAAACCAGGTACGCCAAACAAATCTCCACTACTTGAGAGCTAAGAAGAGACATATGATATAACAAATAATTGAGAGGGAGAGAATGGATAATGAAGAAACCTTTTTCAAAATTATTTGGTTTAAAAAATAAAGATGACATCGTTGGTTATACTGAAGAAGAGCGCAATAATAATGTTGAATCCATTCATATTGAACGTATCGTACCCAATCGTTATCAACCAAGACAAGTATTTGAGCCAAATAAGATAAGAGAATTAGCTGAATCGATTGAAGAACATGGGTTATTGCAACCCATCGTTGTACGTCCGATAGAAGAGGATATGTTTGAAATTATTGCTGGTGAGCGTCGATTCAGAGCATTACAATCATTGCATAAACCACAAGCTGACGTCATTATTCGTCACATGAATGATGAAGAAACGGCAGTAGTTGCGTTAATTGAGAATATTCAACGTGAGAATTTATCTGTGGTTGAAGAAGCGGAAGCTTATAAAAAATTGCTTGAAATAGGAGATACGACGCAAAGTGAATTAGCGAAGAGTCTAGGTAAAAGTCAAAGTTTCATCGCTAATAAATTACGCTTATTAAAACTTGCTCCTAACGTGATTAAACGACTTCGTGAAGGAAAGATAACTGAAAGACACGCCCGTGCTGTCTTGGTTTTACCCGAAGATGAGCAAGAAGAATTAATTGAGCAAGTCATTAATCAGAAATTAAACGTTAAACAAACTGAAGATAAAGTACGTCAAAAGACAGGTCCTGAAAAAGTTAAAGCTCAGACTTTCCAATTTTCACAAGATGTGACTCAAGCGAGAGATGAAGTGGGTAAAAGTATTGAAGCCATCGAGCAGTCTGGCTTACGTGTTGAACATAAAGACAAAGACCATGATGACTATTATGAAATAAAAATTAGAATATATAAGAAATAGTAAGAAAAGAACGAGTTAATGCAGTATATTGTTGCACTAACTCGTTTTTTTTTATTGAAAGTATTTACTTTTTAAATAGTTTAAAAGGCGTGACTCTAAGTAAGATTTTACCATTGTGATTACGGTTGTCTGTGACCACTTTTACAATGGATTGGGCAGCTTCACTGACGGTACGCATGAGTAGACCTTTTTGATGATTGTTTAAATCAGTCGTCACTCCACCTGGCATAATACCGAAAATTTCGACTGGTATTTTACTTTTCTTGAATTGTCTTGCAAAGAGCTTAATCATTGAGTTAAGTGGTTCTTTCGTTGCAATGTAACTAAATGGTTCGAAGAAACTTGATGGTTTCAAAGGGATGGTTAAATTCACTATTCTACCTTTATTACGGGCTAAGATTGGTGTGAAAGCTTTAATCATTTGGAAATTACCGAAGAAATTAACCTCTGTTAAAGATCTTAACTCATCAACATCCACATCTAATGGCTTAGCCTGCATATTTCCTGAAACACCTGCATTATTTATTAAGACGTTAATATCACTGTGATGTGCTCTAATGTATTGTGCAGCTGAATCTATTGTTTCATCGTGATTTAAATCTATTCTAACCCATTTTACGTTAATTCCTTCTCGTTGAAGCGTATTAACTGCTTCCATCCCTCTTTGCTCATTTCTAGCCCCGAGTAATATGTACCAATCTTGCTCTCCAAGTTGTCTCGCTGTTTCAAAGCCTATGCCTTTATTCGCACCTGTAATTAAAACTTTTTTACTCAAAGTGATTTTCTCCTTTATATGTTTGATGAAGGGATGTTAATTGAATTTTCGAGAATTTAAAAAAGATTAGAAATTTAATTCAGTTACCTCATGAATGATATATGTTGGATTCTCAGATTTTAATTCCTCAATACTGTGTGTACCCCAAGTGACTGCACATGATGCCACTTTTGCGCTATTTGCCATTTGCATATCAAATATAGCGTCCCCGATATAAATAGTTTCTTCATTTTCTAATTGGTATTTATTCAAGATATAGTTGATGCCATCAGGTGAAGGTTTATAATGATTAACTTTGTCTGACCCTATTACTTCTGTAAATAAGTGATCTATGTCTAAGATCTCTAAGTTACGAATGAGCACATCTGTTTTCTTACTTGATACTACAAATAACTGTTTATCTTTTGAGAGTGATTGGAGTTGTTCAGTCATATGTTTATAAAGTTTTAAATAAGATGATTCAACCTCTTTATAATTTTGCCTAAAGGTTTTGATAAGCGCTTCTAACTGATGGTCATCTAAATCAACGGAACTCATTAAACTGAATGACTTTTCTATTGGTATTCCCATATAATACTCAATCAGATTTACTGTCGGTTCTTCTAGCCCTCTTTCTTTAAAAGATTTTTGAGTAGCAACTATACTACATTCTTTAGAATCTGCAATTGTACCATCGAAATCAAAGATTAAATTTTTGTACATGAATGTCTAACCTCACTTAATTAGAAAATGATTTTATAAAAACTTTAACATAAATCTATCAAGCAACAAACTAAACTATAAATAAGTTATTTTAGATAATGCAAAAACTTTAATAATTGTTTTACGTGAAACACATACTATTACTATTTTTAGAAAATTAGGTATTTTAGTGGAAATGTTTACAACGCACTATAATCGATTTACACTAAAAGTAAACGAAACGTTTCGTTTAATAATTAAAATTGATAAGAAGGGTTATTGTGTTTGGTATATCGATTTCAAGTGCTATTCTCCATTTTGTAATAGGTGGTCTTGCAGTTGCGCTCGCATCAGTAATGGCAGATAAAGTCGGTGGTAAGTTAGGTGGTATTATAGCCACTATGCCGGCAGTCTACCTTGCTGCAGTGATTGCTTTAGCTATAGATCATCGAGGTCAACAACTGATTCAAATGTCTATACATCTTAGTACAGGTGCAATTGTAGGAATTATATCTTGTATAGTTACTGTATTCTTTACCTCACTATTTATAGGTAAAAGAAATTACAAGAGTGGGACTATATTTTCAATTGTATGTTGGCTTGTCATTTCTATAGCAATATTTGTAGTTAGACACATTTAATGATGGAGGCATTGTAATAATGAAATTAGTATTAATAAAATTTCTCGTTGGTGGATTAGCAGTATTAGTGAGTTACATTGTATCAATGGTATTACCTTGGAAAGAGTTCGGAGGTATCTTTGCAACTTTTCCAGCAGTGTTCTTAGTTTCAATGTTTATCACAGGCATGCAATTTGGTGATAAGATGGCAATGCATGTGAGTAGAGGCGCAGTCTTTGGTATGATAGGCGTATTATTTAGTATTTTAGCTACTTGGGGACTTTTACAATCAACACAAATGTGGTTAATTAGTATTATTGGTGGATTTATTGTATGGTTTGTAAGTGCAGTGGTTATATTTGAAATTGTTGAATTTATTACGCATAAAAGAAGGGTTAAACATGGCTGGAAGACCGAAAGATCCAACAATAAATAAGAAAATTTATGAAGAAATTAACCGTTTATTAGAAACAATACATTTTAGAGACATAACAATTGATCAGATTTCGGAAAATACTGGTATCTCTAAAGCGACGATTTATCGCAGATGGAAAGATAAATCGTCAATTATTATGGATATGTTTGTTGAACAATCACAAAAGATATTTATCCATGAGAGCGACAATTTATATGAAGATTTGTATCATTTTTTAGTGAAAATCAAAGATATTTATAAGACGAAATTAGGTAGTGCAGTGATTGAAATTTTAATCAGTCATCAACAGATCGAAGCACGAGAAACGTTTATGACAGATTATTTTAATAGTAATCGAAGAACATTAAAAAAGATTATCAGCAAGCATATTAAAGATGAAGAGCAAGACTTATTTATAGATCTTATCTTCTCGCCTATTTACTTCAATATATTAATCAAACCCGACTCATTAGATGAAAATTACATTGAAAAGATGTTGAATAGAATTATCGAAGCGTATGACCCAGAAACGAAAGAGTAAACGTTCCTTAAATAAGGAACGTTCTTTATGTAGAGGGTAGACTGAACGAAGTGTTAGTTTCTTATTTGTATGCAGTTTATTAAAATCTAATGATCAGACAACTTTTTATTTAATAAAATATAGTAATAACATTAATAATATTGAAATCGGAATAATGATACTTTCTGCTCTCATCATTGATTTAGAAAGATTTTTAAATTCTTTATCTGAGGCATTATTGTTTTTTAATTTAAAGTATTTTATTCCAAGATATATGGCAGGTAACAAATGAAGTAGTAAAAAAACTATTAGTATAGTAATCATCAAAATCCTCCTCCAAAAAAATAATAGCATCTAATGAAAGCGAGCTTTAAATAAAAAATAATTAATTAATCTACTATGCATTTCTATGTAATCTAGTATAATTAAATTAATAAGAGTTCATGCATTAATATTACCAATCCCCTCACTACTCGAGATAGTGAGGGGATTTTTTAGGTTATGGTTGATATCACTTATTTTTTCTTTTTCTCATTCAAGCTAATAATAATTGGTAACATACCACAACAAATGATTATCAATAATATTAATCCTGAATTCATTTTTGTACCTCTTGTGATTATTTAGTGTTCATATTTGGCATTGATTGACCAGAAGCTCCACTTATTAAACCAAATCCAACTAATAAAACTAGAGCAACGATACCTAATATAATAGATGTTTTCTTAGATAAGCGACTCGTTGAGTAATAAACTACGCCTGTTAAAAATGCTTTTAATAAGTTAGTTAAGTTTAATGCCATTAAAAATTTGTTGCCTTTAGCGAAGATGTTTAAACTGTCTAATTTATATTCAAGAATACTTAATCCAAATAATAGTTGGATAATAATGATAATAAGAGAGAAAGCATTAATTATAATTGAGTATGAAAGTGCAGCAGAAAAGATACTGCTACCTTTAGCATCAGATTTAAATATTTTAGAAATAACTAAGAAAATCACAAAAACTATTCCTGCATTAAAAAGCATGCCAAAGAAACCAGTTATTATTGTTATTATCAAGTAAACTCCAGAATTCATCTGACCATTAGTTTGTGATAATAAAGAATCTTTTGTAGCAAAGTAACTTACGAATGCAGTTATTATGGCTAAAACTATTAAAATTAACAACTTCACTAACCATTTTGGATTTTCTCTTAACTTACTAAAATGATTTACAAATGGAATGCTAGAATTTTCTAGTTGTTTAGTATCGATATTTTGATTTTCCATAATATGTATATCTCCTTTGTTTATTAATATCACTTAAATGTTAACATTTAAATCTATTTTATAAAATAAGCAATTTAAAATTTTAGTTAAATTTCATTGCCTATACATAATAATTTTAGAGAATGAATGTTTTTTCAATATTAACATTTCTAAGATTTTGTAAATTTTATATATATAAAATATTACTAATTTTACATTTGTGTTATCATTTCAATTGCAATCAATTATTAAGGAGAAATAGATATGAAAAAGAAAATATTGTGGATCATCATAGGAATTGCAATCATTCTATTATTAATTATCGCTGCTTTTATCGTGAAACAGGTAAATGGATCAGGTAAGAAAGATAGTGAAGGTTACGATACATATACAGTTAAAAAAGAAACACCTATCAGTTTAGAGGGGAAAGCTTCTCCTAAATCTGTAAAGACATATAATAATAACAGTTCAATTGGGACATTTTTAAGTACATCTGTAGACGATGGACAGAAGGTTAAACAAGGGGATCGTTTAATTAATTATGACACGAATGCTAGTAAACGTGAACAATTAGCGAATAAGGTGAACCAAGCACAAAGTCAAGTGAATGATGATTATCAAAAGATTAATCAAAGCCCTAATAATAGCCAATTGCAATCTAAACTTACTCAAGATCAAAGCTCATTAAACGAAGCACAACAGTCATTAGCACAACACGACAGACAAGTGAATGACAGTATGTATGCTTCATTTGATGGTAAAGTAAATATCAAAAATGATTCAGATGTTGGTGATGGACAACCGATTTTACAATTAATTTCAGATAACCCTCAAATTAATGCGACCGTTACAGAATTTGATATTAATAAAATTAAAGAGGGGGATAAAGTCGACGTTACTGTAAATAGTACAGGTAAAAAAGGCGAAGGTAAGATTATCAAAATTGATGAGCTTCCTACTAGTTATGATTCCGGTAGTGAGGGTGAAGCAGCTGGTGGTGCTCAAGCAGGCGGTGAAGAAGGTGAAGGTTCAGGCGCTCAAGCTTCTAATCCAACTGTGAATAATCCTTCTGGAGGTAAAGAAGGCGACACATCTAAATACAGAGTAGTTATTGGAGATTTAGATATCCCAGTTAGATCAGGTTTCTCTATGGATGCGAAGATTCCTTTAAATACTAAGAAATTACCTGACAATGTATTAACTAAAGATAACGATGTGTTCGTGGTTGATGAAAATCATAAAGTTCATAAACGTGATATCAAAATTGAACGAAACAATGGTCAAATTATCGTTAAAAAAGGTCTTAAATCAGGTGATAAAGTCATTAAAAATCCTAAAGGTAATTTAAATGATGGAGAAAAAGTTGAGGTGTCATCATGATTGAGTTGAAAAAAATCAATCGACACTTTAAAAATGGTAATGAATCTAATCATATTTTAAAGGATATTGATATTCATATTGATGAAGGAGAGTTTATCGCTATCATGGGTCCTTCAGGCTCAGGTAAAAGTACGCTCATCAACATATTAGGATTTATCGATCGCGGATATGAAGGGGAATACCTTTTCAATAAAGAAAATTATCAAAAAAGTTCAGACAACAAGCTTGCTGAAATTCGAAATCATACTGTAGGGTTTGTCTTTCAAAACTTTAAATTGATTCAAAATAATACCATTCTTGAGAATGTTAGTATCCCTCTTATTTATAATGGAATAGGGAGTAAAGAGCGTAAAAATAAAGTTTTAGACGGTCTTCAAGACGTCGGTCTTAAAGGTAAAGAAGATTTATTGCCGAATAAATTATCAGGTGGTCAACAACAACGTGTGGCCATCGCTAGAGCGATTATCAATAATCCGAAGTTTATTATCGCTGATGAACCTACAGGTGCGCTTGATTCTAAGACGTCTCAAGATATTATGGAACTCTTCGTTAAACTAAATAAAGAAAAAAGAACGACGATGATTATGGTTACACATGACCGTGATGTAGCGGATAAAGCTGATCGTATTATTCATATTTTAGATGGTCGTGTGCGAGAGGAAGAGGTGTTGACGCATGAATAACTTTTCTAATGTTATTGCTGTCGCCTTTCGCTCAATTTTAAAGAATAAACGTCGAAACATCTTTACGATGATTGGGATTATCATCGGTATCGCAGCTGTCATTACTATTATGTCTTTAGGTAATGGATTTAAGAAATCAACAAATGAACAATTTGATGAAGCGGGTGCGGGTAAAGATCAAGCTTCTATTTCATTTATGACTGAGAATATGGAGGCACCTAAGAATAATCCGTTTAAACAAGAAGATATAAGTGTAGTAGAACAAGTTAAAGGTGTTAAGAATGCCAAAATAAAAGAAGACGATGATAGCACGTATTCAGCTAAAATCACCAATTCACATGGTGGCGGTGATGTCAGTCTTAAAAAACAAAACGAGCTTACCGATGTAGACAAAGGGAAAGGTTTTACTAAAGATGATAATGACACTGAAGAGAAAGTCGCTGTCATTGATAGTAAACTTGCGAAAAAAGTGTTTAATAATAATGCGATAGGTAAGTCTATCTATGTGAATGGCGAAGGATTTAAAGTTGTTGGTGTATCTGAAGGTTCAGGAATTGACGCTGGCGGTATGGGTATGCCTGAAGAATCAACAGTACAACTCCCTACAAAGACATTCAATAAATATATGGGTAACTTGTCTCAGGGTATGCCTCAATTATTAGTTACTGTGGATAAGAGTTCTGCTAAAAAAGACGTTGGTAAAAAAGTTGAAAAAGAACTGAATAAAAAAGGTACTGGCACATCTGAGGGGCAATATAGTTATCAAGACAATGAAGAAATGATGAAAGGTATCGGAAAAGTATTAGATACCATTACTTACTTTGTTGCAGCAGTTGCAGGTATTTCACTCTTTATTGCTGGTATTGGTGTGATGAATGTGATGTACATTTCAGTTACTGAGCGTACAGAAGAAATTGCGATCCGACGTGCATTTGGCGCTAAAGGTCGAGATATAGAAATACAATTCTTAGTCGAGAGTGTGGTCCTATGTCTTATTGGTGGTATTATTGGATTAATACTCGGTATTATCATAGCGACACTAATTGATGCTGTGACGCCAGAAATGGTTAAAAGTTCCGTCAGTCTAGGATCCGTAATCTTAGCTGTTGGTGTATCTACCCTAATCGGTATTGTGTTCGGTTGGATACCTGCACGTGCCGCATCTAAGAAAGAATTAATTGATATTATTAAATAACGATTGCTTCTATATAATTATCTTAAAAGCGTGAGTAGTTACTTTAATGTTGACTACTCACGCTTAAATTTTAATAATTGTTATTAAAAAATTGATTTAATTGAAGTTACTTTATCTAATGATATTAGAGTAGGTCTTTTTATTTTAAATCATACTTTTCCTCAAAATGATGACGCTTTCTATATTCTCTGTATTTTTTATCATTATCAAAACGCTCTTGATATTTCATTTTTAACTCTGCATCTCCCGTTACTTTACCATCATCATTAACCTCATATTGATATGTATTATAGGGCTCATCTTTAAAAGTAACAACTACGTCACGTTCTCCAGTATTCAACGTGAAATTGGGTTTCTCTGTTTTAATTTTGTTTTCCCAACCTTTTTGCTTAAGTACACTGTGAACTTTTGCTTCGAGTTTATCTTCTTCATGTTTTTGATAATTTAAATAAATATGTTTACCTAAAGTGAAAATTAATATAGGGACAACAATTAAAGCAATAAGAATACTTATTGGAATAATATAATTTAATGTATATTCTTTTTTCATATTTAATCTCCTTAACTAAGTATTTTTATTCTGTTAATATTTTGTAAAATTTAAAGAAATAATACAATTATATGATATGTTTTTTAATGAAACACAGTCAAGTCATAGGAGGAAATCAATGAAAAAGTTAATAACTAGTTTATTATGTACTACAATATGTGGCACAGTTTTAACTACAGGAAGTATAGACGCTCAAGTTGAGAGCTCAACTAACTCTAATTCGTTGAAAGAACTTCAAGATGAAGGTGTTGTGTCTAAATCAATTACTGAAGAACAATGGAAGCAAATTCAAGCTAAAAATCGTGAAGAAGAAGCAAAGTTTGAGAGAACAGCTGAAGAACAATGGCAGAAACAACAAAAACAAGACCAAATAGATCGAGAAAATCGTAAAAGAAAAAAGAAATTTCATTTGAAAAAAGGTGACTATTTCATCACAAATGGTGTAAGCGCCAAAGGGCTCACAGGTCATGCTGCGATTTACGTAGGGAATGGATACATTAAAGAAGCTCGTGGATATGGAAAATCTACAAGGACAAAAAGCTTTCGAAAATGGAAATATAGTACTTTAAAAAAGAAAAAAGGACACCCCAAACATCGTTATATCAGTGTATATCGAGCATCAAAAAAATATAGAGGCAAAGCTAGAAACTATGCGAAATCTCATTTTAATCATGTGCCCTATAATATAACGCCGAATCCATATTCAAAAGGAGCTACATATTGTTCGAAACTTGTTTGGCAATCTTATTATTATGGTGCCGGACCATCCTCAGTTCGCCCTTTCTCTCAACCACAATTCATTATTTATCCATATGCTCTCCATCGGTATATCAAGTCAAAACCGGTTCGGATATATACAAGAGGTTAAAATGATTAAGGTATTAAATGTATAAAATATACGAAAGTACTACTCATAATACATCATTATATTAACTCATCGAAAAGAGAGTGGGACAGAAAACATAATTTGTCAAAATTATTTTCGTCGTCCCACCCCAACTTTCATTGTTTGTAGAATTTCTTCCTAAAGAAATTCTCTATGTTGGGGTCCCGCGACAAGGATGACTAGGATTGAAAGAAGCTTGATATAAGCGCACTTTCAATTCAGACATCTACTGCCAACATATTGAGTGAGGTTGAGACAATGAATTACGTCTCAGCTTCTTTTTTACTCAAAGAGACTATTTATTTTCATAAAGAAATATTTTTATGCAATTTATCTTAAAACAAATACTTATCAACAAGATAGATTTATGTGAAAAAGATTTTAAATAACTTCAAAAGAGAATCTTACTAATTTTTATGAGAAACATGTCCCACTTGTTTATTGCAGGTGGGTTTTATAATGAAATATATAATTGACTATTGTCAGAAAATTATTAAAGCACTCCTCAGTCTAAAAGCTAAAGACCGTGTTATTATAATAGCCACACATGATCAATTAATAGCAAAACAATGTGATGAAATAATAAATGTAGAAGATTATAGAGTTTAACATAGTGAAGCTGGAAAGTTGTTATTTAATTCAGACTTTCCAGTTCTTTATTTAGAGACGATGCAATAAGTAAGTGTAGTCAACGTAAGTGTTAAAACGATACTTAAAACAAAGGTAGTAATGATTCTTTCTTTAAGAGACACATGACGTAAACCCACGAAAACTGTGACACTAAAAAAGACTAAACTACTAATTAAATATAAAATAAAAGCTATCCATATAAATGTATTAGGGCTGTTTAGAAATTGTTGGTAACTCTCCATTAAAAATAACCTCACACATATTATTTAGTACTTAATATATCAAATTACAGGTAATCTATCGAATTATAATAATTATTTGTTAAATTGAAAATATAGAAGAAAGCAAAATATAAAAATGAAAATTTTAACAAAACTTTAATAAAAAAAGTTAAAAAATTTAAACGTTTGTATGTTAATTTAAAGATAGCAGTTATATTTTCAATCTTTATAAGGGAAAAAACTTATAGAGGTGATTATTTTGAAAAATTATAATGAAAAGAAAAGATTTAGTATTAGAAAGTACGCTGTCGGAGTCGTGTCTATTGTCACAGGTATAACGATTTTTATTGGGGGACAACAAGCACATGCCGCAGAAGAGACAAACCAACAAATTAATACACCTTCACATTCAAATGAAACAACTCAAACTGCTCAAAAGAATTTAAAAGAAAATGAATCACGGCCAAGTGAGTCTGAGTTATCATCTTCAAAAACTTCTCAACCACAGCAATCCGAATCAACGCAACATTCTCAACCTCAACAAACCGAATCAACTCAATCTACTCAAACACAACAAACGAATCCAACTCAACATCCTCAAGATAAAGAAAACTCTCAAAATCAATCATTAGAAAGCACGAAAGAAGCAACTAATCATAACGATACTCCAGACACATCAGAAGCGATTGATACTAAGAAGGAAGAATTAGATAATCAAGACGTCCTTCCGTCTAAAAAAACAAATAATAGTGAAAGAAAAGCTGATAACACTTCTACGCAAGACAACGCAACATCTACTGATAACAAGCAATATGAATCAGAAAGTAAACCAACAGAAACCAAATCAGAAAATGATAAAGTAACTCAAAGTAACTCAAGCGATAATCCTTCTGAATCTCAAGAATCAACTAAGTCGCAAGATCAACAAGACCCTCAAGATAAACCAGATTCACAGCACTCACAAAAATCTGAGGATAATTTATCAACTCGTGATACTACATACCCAAAAGAATCTAAACAAAATTCCTCATCTTCACAACCTCAAGAAACAACGCAAGAGTCTCGAAACAACAAAGACGAAACTGACAATGATAATCCTCAGTCTAAGGGTGCCCATCAATCATCACAAAATACTCAACTTCGATCTACTGAAAACAATGATGACCCGAAAGACTCAACTCAATTAAAATCTTCAAATAAAGAACAAGATACTCGGGAACAAAATAATGAAAAAGAAGTAGACCAACCAACTAAGAAAACTCCATCCATGAAACAAGAAAATAAAAATACTACGAAACAATCAGTTAAAACAGATAAAACAGAAAGACCGACTTCCACAGAACCAAAAACACTACAATCTCATCAACCGAACAAACTTTCTAAACAAACGCTACAAGCTCAATATAAAAATCAATATCCTGTCGTGTTCGTTCATGGTTTTGCTGGTTTAGTCGGTGAAGATGCGTTTACACTTTACCCAAATTATTGGGGTGGAGGTAAATATAATATTAAAAGTGAATTGACTAAACAAGGTTACCGTGTACATGAAGCAAATATTGGTGCATTTAGCAGTAACTATGATCGTGCGGTTGACTTGTACTACTACATTAAAGGCGGTCGCGTAGACTACGGTGCAGCTCATGCGGCTAAATATGGTCATCATCGTTATGGTAGAACATATGAAGGTATTATGCCGGATTGGGCACCTGGTAAAAAAATTCATTTAGTTGGTCATAGTATGGGTGGTCAAACGATTCGTTTGATGGAGCATTTCTTAAGAAATGGAAATCAAGAAGAAATAGACTATCAACGTCAACATGGTGGTACGGTATCAGATCTCTTCAAAGGTGGAAAAGATAATATGATATCAACTATCACTACTGTAGGAACACCACATAATGGTACGCCTGCTGCCGATAAATTAGGTACACGTAAAATTGTTAAAGATGCAATGAATCGTATAGGACGTCTAAGTGGTAGTAGATTGCTAGATTTAAATTTAGGCTTTTCTCAATGGGGCTTTAAACAAAAACCAAATGAAAGCTATATAGAATATGCTGAACGCGTTGCAAATAGTAGAATTTGGGATACTGAAGACCAAGCAATTAATGATTTAACAACTGCTGGTGCTGAAAAGTTAAATAAAATGACAAACTTAAACCCTAATATTGTATACACAACTTATACAGGTGCAGCTACGCATACTGGCCCTCTAGGATTTCAAATACCAGACGTAAGACAGTTATTCGCAATGGATATAACGAGTCGTATCATTGGTAGAGATAAAAATAAAAATGTAAGAGTGAATGACGGTCTAGTACCTGTATCATCGTCAATATATCCTACTGCTCAAGCATTCAAAAAAGTAGGCTTCTTGAACCCAGCTACAAGTAAAGGGGTTTGGCAAGTCAGACCTGTACAAAACGGTTGGGATCATGCAGATTTAATCGGCCTTGATCTCCCTGATTTCAAACGTACTGGTGCTGAATTAGGAAAATATTATTTAGGTATGATAAATAATATGATGAGAGTTGAGGAATTAGATGGTCTAACTAAAAAATAATAACTTCACATAGTAAAAACACCCTCAAAGGATGTGTCGAACTGTACTGACATCTCCAATGAGGGTGTTATTTTTTTATGATTAAGTTATTGATCTTCTTTTTCTTCACGACGTTTTAAGAAATATGCGCCTCCTAATAGTCCAACAGGAATACCTGCGATAGGCGTAATAATATTACTTAAAACAAATACAATGACAACTAACATTAAGATATTGAACCAGTTAATAGTTAAATTTTTTAAATCCTCATATGATTGTTTGATTAAATCTTTAATTTTCATAATAAATACCATCCTTTTTTAATTATTTGAAAAATCCTTTTTAAATTGAGCGCTTAATGACACGATTTGAGTGTATAAATGCTATAAGAGCAAAGATGAGGTAGATGACTGTGTAAACAATCATTACTAGGAATACAGGTACCATTGTTACATTGCCCATAACATGCATAAAGGCTAGTGCCGCAAATAACGCATGTAGTAGAGCTATAATTAAAGGTAATCCAAAGTTGAATAAAATCTTTAATAATAACCCTTTAGACATATCAGAATTAGTAAATCCGATTCGTCGTAAGACTTTAAAATTATCGATTTCATCTTCAGTTTCATCCATTTGTTTAATGTAAATAATACATCCAGCTGCGATTAAGAACGCTAATCCTAAGAATGAAGTTACAAATATGAAAATACCATTTGTTGCGTCCACCACTTTTTTCAATTCATCTTTAGAAGTTACATTTGGATCAACTTTCGACGCGATACGTTCAGCTTTTTTCATATCGCTATGATGTTTAATATTAAATCCATAAACGTGCGCAGTATTTTTATCTGTTTTTAATGAGTTGTATACTTTAGGACTTACTTCTACTATAGGAGCTGCATATGATAATTCAGATGGATAAACTTTGGAATCGTCTTTATCTGTTACTTTTACAGTTGTTTTAGACTTACCTTTAACTGTGATACTTTGATTCATATTAAATTTCATCATTCCGATAGCGGTTTTAGTGTTTGTTAATCGAGCGTTACTACCTTTAAGATCTTTATTAACAATCATTGACGTATTCTGTGAGAAACCTTCAGAATCATCTTGTAATGTCATAACGTTATCTTTAACTGTTTTAGGATTAATTGACTCATAAGTATGTTTATCGTGTTTAATATTATTTTTATCTAATTGCTGTTCAAATTTATGCGCTTGCTTACCTTTTGAGAAGTCAAAGTCTTGTGGTGTTGATGATTCAATATTATAATCCGAATTTGCTTTAGTAATAGCTGTAAAACAAAGAATTGTAACAGTTAACGCTGAAATGATGGCGATGACTGTTAATGACATCGCATTTTTCTTCATTCTATGCATGATAGAAGATGTACACACCACATCTGTGATTGAAACACGACCATTCTTTGAACGTTTTATCGTTTTAAAAATGAGTGACACTGAACTTCTAAAGAATAAGTAAGCACCGACAATTGTTAAGAATAAAATAATGAATGGTGTAACTAATGCTATAGTAAGTGATTTAAATACACCAAACATTTCAGTTGCCATATAATACCCTAAAGCTATCATTAAGATACCTAGGATACCACCAATAATTTCAGGAACTGAAATACGTGCTTTAGTTGCTTCAGATTGAGAACTATCTTTCATCATTGTTAAGATGCTTCTTCTTTTTAGGAAAAGGTAATTCTGAACAAGTATTAAAACAAAAGCAATGACTAACATTATGATAGTAATGATTAGTGCTTGGGGTTCAAATCCTATTGAAAGATGAACTTTTAACTTCATCAATTTAGAAGCAATGGCAAGTAAAAGTTGTGAACTGAAAATTCCAATGAGCACGCCTAAGATACCTGTAATTACAAATATCGCGAATTGCTCAATACTTAACATTCTAAGAATATTTCCTCTTGTGAGTCCGATAAGTTGGAATAATGCAAACTCTTTTGTACGTCTTTTAACGAATAAGTGGTTCGCGTACATTAAGAATATAATAATAATAATGAATAAAATTGATGCTCCGAAACTAGATCCTTTTTGAATTATTGCCATAGAAGTTGAATTATTAATACTGTGTGAATGCTTCAAAGTTGAGAAACTAAAATAAAGTACGATACTTAATAATAAAGAGAATAAGAACATGCCATAGTGTTTGATGTTCTGTCTTAAATTTTTAAGCGTAATTTGATTAAACGTCATGAGTGACACCACCTAATGCCGATTGCAATTTGATGATTTCTTGATAGAAGTCTTGTTTAGAGTCGTCTCCTTGATAAATTTCAGAATGAATATTACCATCCTTCAACATAATTACTCTCTCAGCAAAACTTGCTGCTGATGGGTCATGAGTAACCATAATAATCGTTGAATTAAATTGTTTATTCATATCTTCTAATCGATTAAGTAAATCTTGAGCACTTTTCGAATCTAGAGCACCCGTAGGCTCATCGGCAAAGATAATATTTGGTTTATGAACGAAAGCACGGGCGGCTGCCGTACGTTGTTGTTGTCCACCTGAAATTTCACTAGGATATTTATTTCCCAGGTCATTAATACCAAGAGCTTCTGTCACTTCTTTGTAATTCTGTTCCATTTCGTATTTTTGAATTTTTTGGACTGAAAGTGGAAGCATAATATTTTCTTTAACGGTTAAAGTAGGCAGTACACTATAATCTTGGAAGATGAATCCAAGTTGTTTTTTACGGAAATTTGCAAGCTTTTTATTACTTAGTTTGTTTATTTCATTACCATCGACTTCTACAGAACCTCCTGAGATAGTATCAATAGAACTAAGAACATTTAATAATGTAGTTTTACCTGAACCAGAAGGTCCCATGATTGCTACGAATTCTCCTTTTTCAACTGAAAAACTGATATCTTTAAGTGCTTGGTACTTTTGTTTGTCTCCATATACTTTTGATAATTTGTTAACTTTTAATATCGTCATCTTCTCACTCCTCAATGTGTTTATACTTAAATTGTAGAGAGAATCTATGGCTGTTGCCTTTATCTAACCTTACAAATTGCTTGTTGTAACTTACAGGTATGTAAGATTTAATTATCTTTATAAAAATAAAACCACGACCTTTTAAAAGATCGTGGAAATAAATTAATTTAAATTTTTATTGGCGTCTTCAGGAATCTCTCTTTTTTTAACTTCTGAATAACTTAAAACTTGATCCTGTTTTGTTGTTAACTTGAGATAATGATTTGTTTTTAATTTCTTAGTTGCGGTATAGGTGATTTTCTTGCCATCACCTTTTTTATCATAACCAACAGTTTTATAAGTATAATTATAGAAGTCTGTTCCGAATTTTTCTTTTTTAACAGGTTTATCAGTTTTAACAAAATAATCTTCTTTAGGTATCATAAAATTATATTTATTTAAATCTCGTACTGTGGGGTCGTTTGGATGATGTTCACTATAAATTTTACCTACTAGCATGAGCGCACCAATTAGAAGAATAAAAACGCCTAGTGTAATTGATAGTTTCTTCAAAGCTTTCATAATCTTTCACCATTTATTTCTCTAATTTACTCATTGCTTTTTTAGGAATTTCATCTTTTTTAACTTCGTCATAGCTTCTCACTGTGTTTAATTTTTCTTTAATTTTTAAATAATGATTTGGTTTAAGTTTTTTCATTCCTGTGTATAAGATTTTTTTACTGTTGCCTTTATCATCATAACCAGTAGTCTTATAAACGTTATCAACATCTTCATATTGCTTAGGTTTATGTTTCATTGGTTTAGTCGTTTTCACATAATATTCTTTTGTTGGTTCTAAGGGGTTAGCCATATTTAAACTTTTAACATCTTTGTTATTTGGATGATGATCGCCATAAACTTTTAATCCGAAAAGTAATCCTACTAGTAATAAGATAATAACTACTACAGTAGTTAATGAAATTTTTAATGCTTTCATGAATAAACACTCCTTTGAATTGATTACAATTTCATTGTAGGAGCTTTATTGTAACGTTGCCTTTATCTAATCTTACAAATCAACGATTGAAACTTACACGGTTGAAAGGTTTATAAAATTTGATCCTTCTATGTGTAATTAAGAACGTTTTTAACCTTTAGAACTGTTTGATATGATTACATCAATTTAAAAGTTGAAACAATAGCCATACTTAATATATATTTCATAACTATAAGTGAGGTAAAAGTATGAAAATTTCATGGATTTGATGGTGGTGTCTACAATTTTTTGGGTAGTGGTGGCACTTATTTTACTAGTATTAGGTTTAATGAATGGCTTAAACAATGAAATGGAAGGATATAAATTTGCCTTTCTATTTATAGGAATATTTCTTGCGCCTTTGATTTGCCAATTGATTTGGCTAATTATCAATATTATAGTCATCAAAGATTTTAAAGAAAGTAAATAGATGTAATCAACTAGTGTTGGGAATTTTTAATGTTCATTCTCAACATTTTTTAATTATTTGGGATATTAAAAAATAATTTGTATTACATAATTAATTTATGAGATGATGCAGTTAAATAACATTGTAAATCATTGAGTTTGGTTAAATCTTAATATGAATTTAAAAAACAATTGTTATAATTTTTATGAAACTTTAAAGACTATAAAGGAGTATGTTTATGAAAAGGTTAATACTATTAATTAGTTTGTTAAGTTTAGCATTTATCCTCACAGCTTGTGGGGGAACTGGAAAGCAGAAAGAACCTTCGAAGGAAAGTCAAAAATCAGATAAATATGAATACGTATATTATGAAGTACTAAATGATGGTGGAGAAGACACGCCTAATGTAGAGATTAAATATAAAGACAATAAAGGTAAATCACATTTAGAGAAAACAGATTTAAAACATGTTTATGAACATATTTTAAGTGATGGAAATAAAAAACCATACATAGTTAAAGATGGTAGTAAAATTCATGTCTATCGCCCACCTTACATGACATACGGCGATGATGATGTTGAAGGTAAAGCAGTTTCTAAAGATGAAGTATCTAAATAAGAAAAGGTGAGTTGATGAAAGGTAAAATATTAAAATTTATAAGTTTAATGATTATTATCACTACAGCCTCACTTGGTATGTTATCAACGGAATTAGACGCTGCAACATCAGGAGGGTCTAGTAGTTCTAGCTCAAGTAGTTCAAGTAGTAGTTCATCATCAAGTGCTTCCTCGTCAGCTGCAAGAGGCTCAACATCATCTAGTTCATCAATGAGTCGCTCAAGTGCAGCTAATGCGTCACGAGCTGCCCAACAATCAAGCCAACGTGCTGCGCAACAAGCAACTAGAACAAGTAGTATAGCTTCTAGTAGAAATGCTTCGAAGTATAAACAAGGTGCATATCACACTAAATCTCAACAAGCACGTTCAATGATGGCACCAAGACGACGATACAGCTCAGGTGCGCCATATACTTCACAATATATGGCGACGTCATACTATAATAATTGGTTGTATTTCTATATCATTGCCTCTCAAGAGAATCAGAGTAAGACAAGTAGTGTGAAGTACCAAATGAATATGTTAAAAAATCAAATGAAACCTCATGAAAAATTATACACTGTTACTATACAAACGAATAAAGGTAAACGCGTCATTGTTGTACCAAAGAAACAATACGATAAAATTAAAACCGGTAAGAATGTGAAAATTAAAAATGGTATAGTACAATAGTGAGCATTAAAGGAGAATTAAATCTTTGATAAAAAAATTTATTGAGAATGAACAAAAAAGTGGATATTTAGGTATCTTATGTACCTTAGTATTTGGTTTATTATTTAGTTCAATGTTCACACCATTTATTGGTATACCTGCAGCGTTAGGTGTTGGTTACCTTATCCACACAACTGAAGAAGAATAATTTAAAGAATCAAGGAGCCTAAACCATGAAAAAAGAGATATTAGAATGGATTATTGCAATTGCAGTAGCGCTTATCATTGTTGGATTAGTACAGAAATTCTTGTTTACTTCCTATACCGTCTCAGGTGAGTCTATGCATCCTACTTTTGAAGACAGGGATAGAGTGATGGTTAGCCGTATTTCTAAAACATTGAATCATATTAATTCTGGCGACGTAGTTATTTTTCATGCAACTAAAAAAGATGACTATATTAAACGTTTAATAGGTAAACCTGGAGATACTGTAGAGTACAAGAAAGACCAATTATATTTAAATAATAAGAAAGTGTCGGAACCATATTTAAATTATAATAAGAAACATAAAGTCGGAAAGTATTTAACTGAGAATTTTAAATCTAAAACAGTTAGAGGCGCTAATGGACATATGAAAATCCCTAAAAATAAATACTTAGTATTAGGGGATAATCGTCAAAATAGTGTTGATAGTCGTTACGATGTAGGATTAGTCGATAAAGATCAACTTGTTGGTAAAGTATTATTTAGATATTGGCCGTTAAATAAATGGAAAGGCGGATTTAATCCAGGTACTTTCCCTAATTAATAAAAAATTGCCTCTTAGCAATTTAGACTACCCTCAATTAAGGGAGGTCTAGCTAAGAGGCTTTCTTTATATAATATTTACTCGTCCTCTACATTCTTTCCAACAGCTTCCCATCTCAATGCAGTCGTGATAATTAGACCAACTAAAGGAACGATGGCTAAGATAAGCATCGTATTTGTTAATCCCACAGCTGCAAGTATAATCGGAAATACAAATGTACCGATAATACTTCCCGTACGACTTACTGATTCTACGAAACCAGTAGCTTGTGAGCGTAAATATGTTAGGAATGATAAAGCCGCAATCGTCTTACCTTGTGTACCAGGTCCACCAGAATGTCCAAATAAGAACAATGCGATCAAGAATGTATTGATAATCATTGGTAGACTATGATAGAACAAGCCCGTCATAACCATCGCGATTAACACAAGACTGAAACCAATCATTGTGAGTCGGCGTGTACCTACCTTATATGTCAGTTGCGATCCTACATAAGCACCAATAATACCTGCTATATTCACGATAGCTGTACCTAATAGCACGCCTAATTTATCTTTACTAATTATGTAAGTTGCAATTATTGGGATATATAATCCTACTCCATAGTACTGCATTCCCTGTAATGTTGAAATGGCTGTTGCTAGTACAATCCTTTTCAAATATTTAGGTTTAAATATTTCAGTGCCAGAAGACTTTGAAGATTTATTCTCGGAAAATGACTCCCCAGTACCTTCAAGTTTTAAATCCACATCATAATTATTTCGTACATACTCGGTAGCTTCTTTAAGAGAGTGGTGATTAATCATCCAAGTTGGGCTCTCTTTTAAATAATTAATACGTAAAATGTAGAGTACTAAAGCAATCAAAGCACCAAAGCCAACTGCGAATCTCCATAAGTGTTCACCTGTACCCATTAAAAAGAAGGCGATAACTACTAAAGCTGAGGCAACGATTGCTACATACCATACAACCTGCCAATAGTTAACATTACGACCTTTCTGCCATTTATTACTAATTTCAGCAATGAAAGTGAATGCAACAGGACTATCCATACCGATAGCGAAGCCCATAATGAAGCGGCAGATAAGTAAAATAGCTAAATGAGGAGCAAGTGCTGCGCCTAAAGAAGTGATTACAAGGATAAGTAATGAGACAGATAATATACGCTTACGCCCGAATTTATATGCAAGTGAACCCCCTAGTATGGCTCCAAAAAGTGCTCCAATAGGTAAGGAAGTCATAACCACTGAAAGCATTGTTGGAGATAGGTGGAATTCTTTCGTTAGCTGGTCTGTCATTGTACCTAAAATGGTAATGTCATACGCATCTAAAAAAATCGTGCCTAATATCATAAAAAGAAGAATTTTAGATGTATGTTTCTGGTCTGCATGGTCGATAATTCTAAATAAATCATTTTTATTTTTTACGATTTCCATATTATCATTCCCTTAAATTATTTGTCTTTTTAAGCGTAATTGAGTGTCATTAAGTAACAATTAACTTGAGATTAAAATTTTATTAACATTACTAACATATTTATTTAATAATTGTGGATAACTTTATGGATAACTAAACCCAAACACCTGTATAGCAACATTTAGAGATAAACTTCAAGTTATCCACATCATATAATAACATGTTGATAATATCCAGAATTGTACGAAAAATCTATTTGTTTAGATTTAGAATTTAATTTTAAAAATATTCTTATCCCTTATTAAAGTCTATTATCTAAAGCATAATTGCTTTTAATCATATTAAATAAAAAAGTAGGTTATTAATGGATGATCTTAGCCATACTAAAAAACCCTCACTATTGTAATAGTGAGGGGATATATGAAACTTATTATAGTTCTTTTTTATTAAAAATTTTTATAGATAAAATATAAGTTAAGGCAAAAGTCACTAACCCCAATATGCCAAAGACAATAAACACAAGTAAACTATTTGTACTACTTAACATATTAATCATTGAACTATCATGATGTGCACCTAGAGCAAGTGCTAAAATATAGAATACGAAATATATAATAATCATAAAGAAAACGGTAATCATGATGATTGTGTTTGAATTTTCAGGGCCGAATTTAAATGTTAATGGGAATAGTGCGGAATATAACCCTGTACAACCAACACAAACTAAAAAGGCAATCAACGCCATATTTATGCTGTGTGTAATTATCAATACAATTGGGAAACTAATCACAAAAGAGATGACTGTGATAGCGCCAAAAAGTAAATAGTAACTCTTTACATAATCAGCACGTTTTACAGGCAATGTAGAGACGTAATACATCCATTTAGAATCTTTTTCGCGTTTGAAATTATCTGCAATAGATGAAACCAATAATACTACTACCATGAAACCGCTCATAGTTGGGTTTAAAAAAGTCATAATTATAGCTGTTATGATTCCAACAATGAAATATATAATTAATGGTTTTTTAGTTGCATATAAAGTACTCAATACTAAACCTTTCATTATTTATCACCTCTCATAATAATTTTAGTTGCATCATCAATGTTGTTAATTTGTTTGGCTTCGGGAACCTCATGATGATTGTTCACAAGACTAATTCTATTATGATTTCTTTGACGTGACGCGACCAAATAGTCGTTAGAAATATTAAATGATTCAACAGGTTGGTCAACAATGCCATAATTTTTGAGTAGTTCTTCTTTACTTTCCTTTAAAATGATTTCGCCGTCTCTCATAAATACTAATTGATTAGCGAGTTGTTCTATATCTTCTGAAATATGAGAAGAAATTAGAATGCTGTTACCTTGTGCCACAAAATCTTCAAGAATTTCAATCACTTGTTCTCGGCCTGATACATCCATCCCAGCAGTTGCTTCGTCAAGAATGAGTAACTTTGAGTCATGTGCCATTGAAATGGATAATGCTGTTTTCATTCTCATACCTCTTGAGAAGGTAGTGATTTGATTATGTGTTGGTAATTCAAATTCCTTTACCAATGAAAAGAATTTATCACTATTCCAAGTGTTATAAATATTAGTGAATACTTTGTCTATAGATGTTAAAGTCAATTTATTAGGTACTCTTAAATCATCAAACACTACACCAATATGCTCTTTGTATTGAACGTCTTCTTCGCTCACTTCTTCATCGAAAAAGCGAATTGAACCACTATCTTTATGTCTATTTCCTACAATTGTATTAATGAGGGTAGACTTCCCTGATCCGTTCTTACCGATTAAGCCAATCACTTCACCCTGTCCAATTGAAAAAGAAATATTTGAAAGTCGAAATTCTGAATTTGTATACGACTTATTAAGATTTTGAATATCTAAAAACTTTTCCATAAGACTATCCTCCTGAAAAATTAAACATGTTTAGTATTATTTATAAAATTTATTGATTTTAGTTAAGTAACCAAATGTGTTATAAACAAAAAGAATAATTAATATGATTAAGCTCAATGTTTGGTTAATGCCTGTGGAAATTGAGAATAGACCAACGATTAAACACCCTCCAATTATCAATGAGATGTTAACTCTATACAATTTATACATAGCAATTAAAGTGATATGACGTTCACCTTCATCGAATAAATTTAATGTTTTTTCGATATAGTTTTTCTCTCCTAGTTTAGGATATCTAGGATCAAATTTTCGGATGAAAAATCCTATCATCAAAGCTGGAATAATTGTAATAACGTAAGGTATTATCACAAACATTATATTTTTTGCTGACGCATTACCTAAAACAACGATTAAAATAGTTAGTAGACTGATTAGTATTTGTATTGAATAGATAAAGTCACTTTTCATCGATTTTAGATATGCCTTTTTCTCATATAAATCTGCAGACTCATCATCAATGTGATTCCTAGTTTTAACTTTTAAATTGAGTGCATCTTTGTGTACTTTAAATAAATATAAAGTTAGAAGTATATTGATTATTGAAGATATAGTTGCAATTATGATAACGACGTTAGTTTTGGCAAAATGAGTGAATGGTGTCAGACTTAAAATTTTAATTCCGCCGAAAGAAAGACCTATCAATCCTCCAATTATTCCTCCGATAAGTGTTAATAATATGTATCTTCCTACTTTCATAAATCTCCCTCCTCGATGATAAAAATGTTTTCTACTGGTTCATTAAAAATTCTAGCTATTTTGATTGCTGTCAAAATAGAAGGTGTGAAATCATTACGTTCAATTAAAGAAACGGTTTGTCTTGAAATCCCTGCTTTCTTAGCAAGTTGCGTTTGGTTATATCCGTCTCTTGCACGTAATTCTTTAAGTCGATTTCGCAATTTCTATCAACTCCTTACATCAATAACATATATTACTTTAGTCAATTTGACAAGTATATTAGTCAAATTGACGCGCATTAATGTCAAAACATTTAAGTTAATTTAAATGTCTGCTAAAGGTTTAAGAGGGAAAGGGATTGTCTTTACTCGAACTAAACGAGCGATTGTTAAAGGAATATTGCTGTTACATTTTTTCGCTAATAAATTAAAACAAATGTATTTTGGAAATGTATATATTTTGTTAATATATATCTATTGTTATGAAATGCAGGAGGTGCAAGTGGTGAGTTTTTATAACTTCATGAAAAACTATGAAGGTGAGAAAAGTCATTTTGGCGATTTATTTGAAGGTATGAAAGATATTGATTTTCCTGAAGATATCTCTACCCCTAGAGACATCATTGAAAGATTTCATCATTGGCTTGAAGAACCAAGTTTACATGATACAATTCATCAGGCTATTGAAACGTATCAACAGAAGTAATTAGTTTTTATCATCACTATTAATATTTATTGAAAATGAATTCTCTAAAAGTAAAGAGACTTAACAAAGTATTTAAGTGATGTGTATAAAAGACTTTCAGGGAGTGTTGAGTATGAATAATTTACACAATATTCGAGAAAAAAATAATTTAGAAATTAAAGAGCTTGTAGAAGACTTAAACAAGAAATTTGGTACTAAATATGAAGTTCATCATATTTGGGAATGGGAAAATGGTAAGAACGAACCCAAAATGGAAGATGCACTTGTACCTCATCAAGAGTTTTTAGATAGTGAAATGAAAAAGCTAAAAGATTCAGTTGATGATGTTTCAATTAATAAGTAATAAGGCAAATGTAAAGGAAAGTAAGTATATACTTCTCAATTCATAATAATCAACAATAGTTCTCACCTTATATTCATAACATGATATGTAAAATCGAGAAGAAATAGCTATATGAGTTTATAATAATGCGGTCAGTCTACCCGGCCGTGTTAAACTCTGCTATTTCTTCTTAATTTTTTATTTAATTTTCAATAATTTGAATTAAATTACCACAAGTATCATCAAAGATAGCCATTCTGACGCTACCCATCGTGGTAGGTGTAACTTTAAAGTTAACATTTGATTCTAATAACGTTTCATATGTTTGTTGTACATCTTTAACACCAAACATTGTAATTGGAATCCCAGCTTCATATAGGCGCTCTTGATAGTCTTTAGAAATGGGATTGCCGTTTGGTTCTAGAATTAATTCTGTACCATCTTGATGTGTTGGAGAGACAAGTGTTAACCAGCGAAATCCCTCTCCGACAGGTTCATCGCGTTTTTTCTTAAAGCCTAACACGTTTGTATAAAATTGTAATGCTTCTTCTTGATTTTCAACGAATATACTATTTGCAATAATATCCATATATTTCTCCCCCTTTATCTACTTTTTAAATAATTCCCTTATATTTTTTGTGTTATACATAATATTGGATGATTAATTAAGGTAATATTTCATGAAAGGTCAGTCTTAAAATGACAAGTTAAACGTTTTAATCATGTTAAATCATTTTTATCTATTTAGAGATGTATTGTTTCTGGAAAATTAAAGCTAAATTTTGGTACTATTGTCAGTAATGAGTGGGAACGCGCGATGTATGAATACATACTTAAATCGTACCTTAAAGAACAGTAATTCAGGTGAAATTCATATTTAATATATAGACGTTTTACTGTTTTATAGATTAGGGAAAATTACATGAGACTGACATGTGGTTCGACCCCCATTTTCAGAATAAAAAGATAAATAATAAGGAGATGAATAATACATGACACGAGTAGTTCTAGCAGAAGCATATCGTACACCTATTGGCGTATTTGGAGGCGCATTCAAAGATGTACCTGCATATGATTTAGGTGCAACAGTCATCAAGCACATCGTTAAAAATACAGGTATAGATTCAAATGAAATCAATGAAGTGATTATGGGCAATGTCTTACAAGCAGGACAAGGACAAAATCCTGCTCGTATTGCTTCTATTAAAGGAGGATTATCTGAAGCAACGCCGGCATTTACTCTGAATAAAGTGTGTGGTTCTGGGTTGAAAGCAATTCAACTTGCATATCAATCTATCGTAGCTGGTGATAATGAGGTTGTTATTGCAGGTGGCATGGAGAGTATGTCGCAATCACCTATGTTATTAAAAAATGGTCGCTTTGGCTTTAAAATGGGCAATCAAGCATTAGAAGATAGCATGGTAAGTGATGGTTTAACTGATAAATTCAATGATTACCATATGGGAATTACTGCAGAGAATCTAGTTGAAAAATATGGCATCAGTAGAGAGGAACAAGACCAATTCGCAGCCCAATCACAACAAAAGGCGGCGCATGCACAAGAAACTGGTGGATTTGACGCTGAAATTGTACCGGTTGAGGTACCTCAACGTAAAGGTGATCCTATTATTGTTTCGCAAGATGAAGGTATCCGCCAAGGCACAACAGCAGATAAGTTAGGTAAGTTACGTCCTGCGTTTAAAAAAGATGGTTCAGTGACAGCTGGTAATGCGTCCGGTATTAACGATGGTGCGGCTGCGATGTTAGTGATGACTGAAGAGAAAGCAAAAGCCTTAGGTGTTAAGCCGATTGCAATTCTTGATAGTTTCGGCACGAGTGGCGTGGATCCATCAATCATGGGTATTGGTCCTGTTGAAGCGGTTCGTCAAGCATTGAAGCGCTCGAATAAATCAGTTTCAGATATTGATGTTTTCGAATTAAATGAAGCCTTTGCCTCTCAATCATTGGCAGTTGATCGCGAACTTCAACTACCACAAGATAAAGTAAATGTGAAAGGTGGCGCAATTGCGCTAGGTCATCCTATCGGTGCATCAGGTGCGCGTATACTTGTAACGTTATTACATCAATTGAACGAAACCACAAAAACGGGTATCGCTTCATTATGTATTGGTGGAGGACAAGGTATCGCTACTGTTGTCTCTCACTATGAGGAGGGATAATGCATGGGTAAAGTCATTACGAATATTGAATCTGCCTTTGAACATTTAGAAGACGGCATGACTATACTTGCTGGTGGGTTTGGTCTATGCGGCATTCCCGAACACAGTATTGCAGCTATTCAAGCACGTGGTACTAAGAGACTCACTGTTGTTAGTAACAATTGTGGTGTAGACGACTTTGGCCTTGGTGTGTTACTTCAGGATAAACAAGTGGACAAGATGATTAGTTCTTATGTAGGTGAAAATAAATTATTCGAACAGCAATTTATCTCAGGTGAGTTAGACGTAGAGCTTACGCCTCAAGGGACATTAGCAGAAAAATTACGTGCAGGAGGGGCGGGGATTCCCGCATTTTACACTGCCACAGGTGTAGGTACTGAGATTGCTGAAGGTAAAGAAACACGCGTATTTAATGGCCGTGAGTATGTCATGGAAGAAGCGATTCAAGGAGACTTTGCCATCGTAAAAGCTGATATAGCGGATACAGCTGGAAATTTAATATTTAATAAAACAGCACGTAATTTTAATCCATTATGTGCGATGGCTGCTCAGACAACCGTTGTTGAAGTAGAGAAAATTGTTGATGTTGGTGAAATTGATCCTAATCAGGTGCATCTCCCAGGTATCTATGTAGATTATATTTTCGAAGGTGAAAATTTTGAAAAACGCATCGAAAAAAGAACGCTAAGGGAGGGTTAAACGCATGACTGAATTAACACCTAAAGAGAAAATCTTGCTACGTGCAGGACGTGAAATTAAAAGTGATATGTACATTAATTTAGGTATTGGTATGCCAACATTGGTAGCGAATGCGATGCCTGAAAGTGTAGATAATGTTTATTTTCAATCGGAAAATGGTTTACTAGGTATAGGCCCTTATCCGACTGAAGACGAGCTAGATCCAGACTTGATCAATGCAGGCAAAGAAACAGTGACAGTCGCAAAAGGGGCGAGTTACTTCGATAATGCGGAGTCATTTGCGATGATTCGAGGTGGACATATAGATTTAGCAATTTTAGGCGGCATGGAGGTTTCTGAAACAGGCGATTTAGCGAATTACATGATTCCTGGCAAACTCGTCAAAGGTATGGGAGGCGCAATGGATTTAGTTGTTGGTGCTAAAAAGGTTGTGGTGATTAAGTTCCATACCAATAAACATGGTGCGTCAAAGGTGAAAAAGCAATGTGATTTACCATTAACTGGTGCGGGTGTTGTATCTAGATTAATTACCGATTTAGCCGTATTTGATTTTATTGATGGTCAGATGCGTTTGGTTGAGTTACAAGATGGTGTGACACTTAAAGAAGTTGAAGATAAAACAGAAGCACACTTTGTGAATTGTTTGAAGTAAATGCGACTGTGAAGGGGAAGTTTAATTAAGACGCCTCTCTTTCTGGTTTTCATCATTTTAATACTGATTTGAAAAATTAATAGCTACATTATAAAAGCTTTAAGTGATACTCTACTACGATATCACTTAAAGCTTTATTATATTTATTAAAATAGGAAGGTTAGATTGGGCGATGACGTAATGAATGGCTCTTTCATTACGATTCGCGCATGTAACTCATGGCAAAAGGTGATGTGCGATCTTAATTTTTGTTAAGGCTGTGTTGCACCTTGAGTTATGAATCTTTGGCAAGCCGGCTCAAAGCTTACCAAAGTGTTTGAGTATGTTACTTTAGATGATTGATATACTCGATAGTTGATTGTTTTAAATAGAATCGCTCAAATCTTTTTACTTTTATGGTTTGATTGCGAATGCTCTGACAGGGAAGCCGGGTGCATTTTTAGGTTTAGGACTTATTGCGTAAATAATGGCCCCTCTTGTAGGAAGTTGATCTAAGTTTGTTAATAATTCAAGTTGGAATGTATCTTTACCTAGAATATAACGTTCTCCTACAATATCCCCATTTTTAGCAGTATCAACTGAGGCATCGGTATCAAACGTTTCATGGCCTATAGATTTTACGCCACGTTCTTCAATAAGAAATTTTAACGCATCTAAACCCCAACCAGGTAAATGTTGGTTGCCGTCGGAGTCCTTATTTTCAAACTGATCTATATCTGGCCAACGTTTAGACCAATCTGTACGGAGTGCGACGAAGGTACCGGCTTCAATTTTGCCGTGCTGACTTTCCCATTCTTCAAGGTGTTGTCGTGTCACGATGAAATCTGCATTCTCTGCAACCTCTTTAGAGTAATCTAAGACAATAAGTGGTAATACTAGTTCTTTCAAGTCTAACTCTTCTAAATATCTCTTATTTTCCACAAAATGAATAGGCGCATCGATATGTGTACCATATTGAGTAACGATATTCCATCGTTGAACGTAAAAACCATGATCTTTGACGTTAAAGAGTGTTGAAACTTCGCCTTTTTCAAACTCACTAAAGCGAGGAATGTCTGGATCGAACGTATGAGTTAAGTCGACCCATTGGGCCTCTTTAAGTTGATTGAGTTGCTCCCATAAAGGATAGTTTGTCATAACCATCACCTCTGAATGATATTAAGCTATTGTTGCATCGTTGTCTTGGCGTTTCTTCTTAACGGCATTAACTAAAACTGTTAAGGCATCTTTCACTTCGTCTTCTTTACGCGTTTTAAGACCACAATCTGGATTTACCCAGAATAATGAACGATCGATTTGCTGTAAAGAACGATTAATTGCTGTTGTAATTTCTTCTTCAGTCGGAATACGTGGACTATGAATATCATAAACACCTAATCCGATACCTAAATCATAATTGATATCTTCAAAGTCTTTGATTAAATCACCATGACTACGTGATGTTTCAATTGATATAACATCAGCATCTAAGTCGTGAATAGCATGAATGATTTGTCCGAATTGAGAATAGCACATATGTGTATGAATTTGTGTTTCATCATGAACGGACGATGTTGCTAACTTGAATGAGTTGACGGCATCTTTCAAGTATTGATTATGATATTCAGAACGTAATGGTAAGCCTTCACGTAATGCTGGTTCGTCTACTTGAATAACTTTAATGCCTGCTTCTTCAAGCGCTAAGACTTCTTCATCAATAGCTAATGCAATTTGATCTTGAACAACTTTACGTGATACATCTACACGTTCGAATGACCAGTTAAGAATTGTTACTGGTCCAGTTAACATACCTTTGACTGGCTTATCAGTTAAGCTTTGTGCATAGACTGTTTCTTTAACAGTTAAAGGTTCAGTCCATTTTACATCCCCGTAAATCACAGGTGGTTTAACTGCACGAGAGCCATATGATTGCACCCAACCAAACTTAGTTACTAAGAAGCCTTGAAGTTTTTCACCAAAGAATTCAACCATGTCATTACGTTCGAATTCACCATGCACGAGGACGTCTAAACCGATGTCTTCTTGGATTTTAATCCAACGTGCAATTTCATTTTGTAGGAACTCTTGATATTCAGCATCTGTAATGCGACGGTTCTTCCAATCTGCACGATATTTACGTACTTCACGTGTTTGAGGGAATGACCCGATTGTTGTAGTTGGTAAATCTGGTAAATTTAGACGTGCATATTGTTTTTGTTTACGTTCTGAGAATGGTGATTTACGACTTGTAGGAACGCTATCAAAGTCATACTCAAGGTTTTTGAATGATTGGCTTTGGAAACGTTCGTAACGTGCTTTGAGCTCGTCATATTTTGCGCTATCATTATTGTTGAATAAACGACGTAATGCATCTAATTCGTCTAACTTTTCAGTAGCAAAACTCAAACCTTCGGCAATAGATTCATCTAACGTTTCGTCATCTAATGAGACTGGCACATGTAGGAGAGAGGACGATGGTTGAATTACTAATTGATTAGTATATTGTTGCAACGTTTCAATTAATTGCTTTTTAGCTTCAATATCTGCAGCCCACACGTTACGACCATCAATAATACCAGCATAAAGTGACTTGCTTGAGTCGAAATCTCCTGATTCAATTTGTTTTAAGTTATAACCATTGTCATGAACAAAGTCTAAACCTAATCCGCCAACTGGTAATGAACTTAAGAATTTTAAATGCACACGTTCGAAGTAAGTTTGGATGACTAACTTTTCACCTAAGCCCGCTTGAGCAAAATATTCATAAGCTTCTTTTGTAATATCCTCATAGCTCTCGCTATCGTCAGTTACTAAAATAGGTTCATCAATTTGAATGTATTCAGCACCAGCTTGAATCAATGATGATAAAACTTCTTTATAAAGTGGAAGCAATGTTTGAACTTTTTCTTCAAATGATTGGTTGCCACCTTTAGAGAGTTTGACGAATGTGATAGGTCCAACAATCACAGGGTGAGCATTCACATTAATAGATTGAGCATATTTGAATCGTTCTAATAATGTATTTTTCTCAACTTTTGGTTCTACATTGTCCCATTCCGGTACGATGTAATGATAGTTTGTATTAAACCATTTAATTAGTGCACTCGCTACATGTTCCTTATTACCGCGGGCGATATCAAACAATAAATCGTCATCGACTTCACGACCTTGGAAACGTTTAGGAATAATATTGAATAGTAGAGATGTATCAAGAATATGGTCATATAATGAGAAGTCTCCAACTGGAATACTATCTAAATGATAATTCTTTTGAAGTAATAGGTTTTCTTTGTGTAAATCAGTAAGTGTTTGATCTAATTCAGCTTTATTAATTTTTTTAGCCCAGTAACTTTCGATAGCTTTTTTCCATTCTCTTTTTCTACCTAATCTTGGGAATCCTAAGTTTGAAGTTTTAATTGTTGTCATAATATTGCCTCCTTATTAGCAGTAATTGATTTAGAGTATGCTGCGAGTTCTAGTGAGTAATCCACCTTCTGGAATGGTGTAATAATGTATAAACCATTAAAATATTCATGCACTGTATCGATTAATTCTTTTGAAAGTCGTAAACTTAACTCTTTCGTTTTTTCTTTATCATCTTTAACAGCTTTGAATTGGTTCAATACATCTTCTGACATCTTTATGCCTGGCACTTCGTTATGTAAGAAAAGTGCATTATTATAACTAGCGATAGGCATAATGCCAATGAAGAACGGTGTATTTAAATGTTTCGTTTCTTCATAAACTTGTTTAATTTTTTCTTTGCTGTAAACGGGTTGTGTAATGAAATAGCTCATGCCACTTGCGACTTTTTTCTCAAGACGCTTTACGGCGCCGTCTAGTTTACGTACGTTTGGATCGAACGCACCTGCGATGTTGAAGTTTGTATGTTTCTTCAGCGCATCACCATCTGTATTAATACCTTGGTTAAATCTCAATGCGAGTTCCGTTAAACCTTTTGAATTTACATCGTAGACATTGGTTGCTCCTGGTAAGTGACCTACTTTAGAAGGATCTCCTGTAATTGCTAGAATTTCGTTTACACCAATGAGTGATAATCCTAGAAGGTGAGATTGCAGGCCGATAAGGTTTCGGTCGCGACATGTCACGTGAACGAGTGGTTCGATATCATATTGTTGTTTAATAAGACTTGCGGCTGCAATATTGCTTACTCGAACCGTTGCAAGTGAATTGTCAGCTAATGTGACGGCATCGATACCTGCTTCATCGAGTTTGCCTACATTTTCAAAGAAGGTATCTGTATCTAAGTGCTTAGGAGTATCAAGTTCCACAATGACCGTTGGACCATTCTTAACTTTAGAAGTCAGATTCTGTTTAACCACTTTCGTAGGTTTGTGATTAGATTTCTTCGTGATTGGAACGACCTTCTTGTCTTTTATAGGTGTTAAACCTTGAACAGCAGTCTTAATGTAACGAATGTGCTCAGGTGTCGTGCCGCAACATCCGCCAATTAATCTCACACCTTCATTAATTAATTCTTGTGCTACATCTCCGAAATATTGGGCATTATCACTGTATTTAAATTCACTGTTTTCAATATCTAAGAGACTCGCGTTTGGATAACACGATAAATAGGCATTATCCGGAAGTTCTATATGTGAAAATGAACGCTGCATATGGTGTGGACCATGGTGACAATTGAGACCTACGACATTAGCCCCACATGCAACCAGTTGTTTAAGAGCGTCATTGATTTCAGTACCATCAACAAGATAGTTCGTATTTGAAGCGGTCAACTGTGCGATGATAGGAATCTCATACTTTCGACGTGTGGCGACAACAATACTTTTTAATTCGTCTAAATCGTAGTAGGTTTCAAATAGTAGCGCATCTACGCCCTCGTCAATCAAAGTATCAATTTGTAATTCGGTGTGATATTGAATCGTAGACAAACTGATGTCATCTTGTCTGACACCTCTAAAGCCACCTACAGTTCCTAAGATGAATGTGTCATGATGCGCTGCACGTTTTGCAATTTGAACTGCTGCTTTATGAATTTCTTTGACACGATGTTCTAAGCCGAAAGTTTTTAACTTTTCAAAGTTAGCACCATACGTATTGGTTTGAATGACGTTTGCACCTGCTTCAATATAAGAGCGATGAATACGTTCTACCTTATCAGGGTGGGTTAAGTTATATGCTTCAGGGCAAGTGTCGAGCCCTTCTGAATAAAATATTGTTCCGATAGCTCCATCAGCTACCAAAACGTTGTTCTGCAATTGGTTCAGAAATTGACTCATTGAAAGCCTCCTTTAAAGCGTAGTTAATATCTGCAATGATTTCTTCTGGGTCCTCTAGTCCTACACTTAAGCGAAATAAACCGAAAGTAATGCCTCTCTTATTTCTTATTGCCTCAGGAACAGCTGCGTGAGACATTGTGGCTGGGTGGGAAAGGATTGTTTCAACTCCGCCAAGACTGACAGACACAAGTGGTAAAGTTAGAGACTCTACAAAGGTTTGTGCCTTTGATTCGTCTTTAAGTCTGAAGCCAATGACAGCACCACCGGTTGAAGCCTGTCTTAAATGTGTTGGATTATTTCCTGGGTAATATACTTCAGCAATTTCGTTACTTTGACTTAAGAACTTAACTAAACGTTCGGCATTTTCTACAGATTGTTTAAATCTTACAGGTAATGTTTTAAGATGCTTTGCTAACGTCCAACTATCATGAGCTGAAAGCGCCGTACCAGTACCGTTTTGTAAGAGGTAAAGGGCATCTGCAATATCTTTACGATTAGTGATCGCTGCTCCAGCAATAAGATCACTATGACCACCTAAAAATTTAGTAGCACTATGTACTACAATATCTGCTCCTAGAGCTAAAGGAGATTGACCAAGGGGTGTCATAAAGGTATTATCTACCGCTAAGAGTAAGTTGTTTTGTTTGGCTATTCTGGCTACTGCACGAATATCCGTAATTTTGAAAAGTGGGTTCGATGGCGTTTCCACATATATGAGTTTTGTATTTGATTGAATTGCATTTTTAATTTCTAGAATGTTTGTCGTATTTACCGTCGTAAATTTAATGTTAAAACGATTTAATATTTGTTCAGTAAGACGAAATGTGCCACCATAAACGTCATCAGGAAGAATTACATGATCGTCTGATTTGAGTGTAAGTAAGACAGCAGTTATGGCTGCTATACCTGAGGCATATGCGAAAGCATATTTTCCACCTTCTAAACGTGCTAATTTTTCTTCCAAAAGTGTACGGTTTGGGTTTCCACTTCTTGCGTAGTCGTATTGTGCATTCCCACCAAGTACTGTTTGGTGAAATGTTGAAGAATCATATAAGGGTGGATTTGCTGAGTGATAATCCTGTCCTCTACGTGAATCAAAGATTACTTCTGTCTCTCTAGATAAACTCATGAAATCACTCCTACTTTAGAATTTTCTAATGCTTGAATAATATCTGCTTCAATATCTTGATAATCTTCAATGCCAACTGATAGTCGAATCAGGTGTTCGTCTATTCCTCGTTTATCTTTTTCAGCATCAGGCATATCTACATGTGTTTGTGTATATGGGAAGGTGATAAATGTTTCTGTACCTCCTAAACTTTCTGCGAATATGCAAATGTCTAAATTTTCCAAAAACTTAGCGACGCTAAAAGCCTTATTGAGTCTTAAACTAAGCATTCCTGTACGGCCACTATAGAGGACTTCGTCTATGGATTCTGAATGACGACAACGTTCAGCCAGTCGTTGTGCATTCTCTTGAGAGCGATCGATACGAAGATGTAATGTCTTAAGTCCTCTTTGAAGTAGATAACTGTCTAAAGGTGATAACGTTGCGCCAATCATATTATGGAATTGTCCAAGTTGTTCAGCCAAGCGTTCATCTTTCACAGTTACGACGCCGGCTAATACATCGTTATGTCCACCAATATATTTCGTTGCTGAATGTAAAACGATATCTGCACCTTCTTCAAGAGGTGTTGATAGATAGGGCGTTAAGAACGTATTATCAATGATTGTTAATAAATTGTGTTTTTTACTTAGAACATAATACGGCTCGACATCAATTTCTATCATTTGTGGATTGGAAATCGGTTCAATAAATAAAGCTTTTGTTTGTGGAGTTATATTTTTTTCAACATCTTCATAATCTAAGAAATCAACGTATTTAAATTTCACGCCATATTGTTGTTCGTAGAAATCGAATAAACGGAAAGTGCCTCCGTATAAATCAAATGCTACGAGCACTTCATCCCCAGGTTTGAAGATGTTACAAACGAGTTGGATTGCTGCCATTCCACTAGAAGTGGCAAAAGATGCAATGCCTTTTTCCAGTTTGGCAAATGATTCTTCGAACGCTGTGCGAGTTGGGTTCTTAGTGCGTGTATAATCATATCCTGTTGATTGACCTAGATGAGGATGTTGATATGCAGTAGATAAATAAATTGGATTGGCAATAGCGCCGGTATGATCCTTTGTTAGAGCAATTTGAGCTAATTCAGTATCCTTCATTTCTAGACCCTCCTAATTAAATAAATAAAAAAAGCTTCCGTCCTTTAAACCCGATTCATTCGGATGTAAAGGACGAAAGCTTAAGTTTCGCGGTACCACCTTTGTTTGTCACTTTATTGCTAAAGTGACCTCTACCAGTACGCCATTATATTTGAACAACGTCTATTTATGGAAGTGTTAACTTTAATCACAAGCATTATCGTTATGTTAAATCATTGAGCCAAATAAAAAACTCATTTAGTCTTAGGAAGAATAAATGAGTATTAACGATATGTTGTGACGATGGTAATGAATTCCAGTACGCCATTCAACTACAATGTTAATACTGTATCGCTATAACGGGCGAACCCGTTGATACCTCATATTGGCATCAACACTCCAAGGCCATTTTCAAACTTTCTTTCAATACCTTCTCTCAGCTAACGAAGACTCTCTGTAAAAGCAGTGTAAGTTCTACTTTCCTTTTTATAGTGTGTAAAATGTTTCGTTTTGTAATTGTTAATACTTAGATTACAGAGTAGGAAATGATTTGTCAACAACTTTTCTGAAAATTTAGATTAAACAGTTTACTTAGAAGTGCGACGAATACTTTTAACATAGAGTTTCGCGTTATTGAAAAAATTTCATTTGAGTTAGTATAATCATTTACTAAAGCTTGTACTACAAGAGTGAAATTTTTAAAATAATAAGTGTTAAGAAATGATGTGTTGCAAAAAATTGTTAATCATTTATAGAAAGATGTGAAAATATGACACAGAATGATGATCAGCGCTTGCAACTCGAGAGAGATGAGCAAGTTCAACATGTAGCTATAGGTTTAATCAAGCCTAATCCTTACCAACCGCGTAAGACCTTTGATGAGGATAAATTGCAAGATTTAGCTAAATCCATTCAACAACATGGAATCCTTCAACCTATTGTAATAAGAGAAACCATACAAGGATATTATATTGTAGTGGGCGAGCGACGCTTTAGAGCTTCACAAATCGTTGGGTTAGAAAGTATTCCTGCGATAGTTAAAAAGTTATCTGATGAAGATATGATGGAGCTCGCAATTATTGAAAATTTACAACGTGAAGATTTAAATGCGATTGAGGAGGCTGAAAGTTATAAAAAATTAATGTCGGATTTAAAGATTACGCAGCAAGAAGTTGCTCGTAGATTAGGTAAATCACGTCCTTATATTGCGAATATGCTTAGATTACTCCATCTTCCATCCGCCATTATGAAGATGGTTAGAGAGGGAGAGCTCTCTGGTGCACATGGCCGCACCTTATTATCCTTAAAGGACGAAGCTTTAATGAAAAAGGTAGGTAAAGAAGCCGTCCGGGAGTCTTGGAGCGTACGACAACTTGAGCAATATGTAAATACACATTTAAAAGAAGGCGAGTCGAATGCAAAATCAAAGCAAGCGAACAATAAAAAACCGAAATTTATTCAACAACAGGAAAGGTTACTTAAAGAGCAGTATGGTTCCAAAGTTGAAATTTCCACGTCTAAAAATATTGGAAAAATCACGTTTGAATTTAAATCAGAAGACGAGTTTAAAAGAATTATTCAGCAATTGAATAGAAAGTAGTGAAGTTATAAAGTTATTTTTAAAACTGTAGACTGATTAAAACTGTATTTTTTTAAGTTATAATATGGGAATTATGGAAAATTTGAAAAGGAGGTAATACATTTATGAACCAAGTAAAGCATATTTTATCTTCTTTATTTGAACCTTTAACTAAAGTAGAGACTTATGAAAATCTTGTCATAAAAATTATTATGATTTTGATTTATATCATTGTCGCACTCATCGTTATAGCGATTTTAAATAAAGTCATTGAACAAGCTTTTAAAATACAAAATAAAAGTAAAAAAGGAAACAAGAAACGTTCTAAGACACTCGTGTCACTAGTACAAAACGTAGTAAAATATATCGTATGGTTTATTGTGATTACTACCATTTTAAGTGAATTTGGTATAAGTGTTGAAGGAATTATCGCCAGTGCTGGTGTGGTCGGAGTTGCAGTAGGTTTCGGTGCTCAAACGATTGTCAAAGACATCATTACAGGTTTCTTTATTATATTTGAGAATCAATTTGATGTTGGAGATTATGTTAAAATCAATAGCGGTGGAACAACTGTAGCAGAAGGTACAGTTAAGTCTATTGGTTTGAGATCTACGCGTATCAACACTATTTCTGGTGAATTGACGATTTTGCCAAATGGTAGCATGGGAGAGATAACTAATTTCTCAATTACTAACGGCACATCTATTGTGGAACTTCCAGTCTCAGTTGATGAGAATTTAGACCAAGTTGAGAAGAAATTAAATAAATTATTTACTTCATTACGTAGTAAGTACTATTTATTTGTTAGTGATCCAGTGGTTGAAGGTATTGATGCATTAGAGAATAATAAAGCAACGATTCGTATTTCTGCCGAGACAATTCCTGGCGAAGGTGCCTCAGGTGCACGTATTATTAGAAAAGAAGCACAAAAAATGTTTATTCAAGAAGGCATACGCATGCCACAACCTCTATTCACTCAGTATAGTGAAGAGCAAAGTAAAAGCTAATTATCATTGGAGGTCATTTTATGACGTCAAATTACGGAATAAATGATATAGTAGAAATGAAAAAACAACATGCATGTGGAACAAATCGCTTTAAAATTATAAGAATGGGTGCTGATATAAGAATTAAATGTGAAAATTGTCAGCGTAGCATTATGATTCCACGTCAGACGTTTAATAAAAAATTGAAAAAAGTTCTTGAATCTCATCAAGACAAAGAAAGTTAGGAGAATGATTAATGGCTTTAACAGCAGGTATCGTAGGCTTACCTAACGTAGGTAAATCTACCCTATTTAATGCAATTACTAAAGCTGGTGCATTAGCAGCAAACTATCCATTTGCTACGATTGATCCGAACGTGGGAATCGTAGAAGTACCAGATTCACGTTTATTTAAATTAGAAGAAATGGTACAACCTAAAAAAACAATTCCTACTACATTTGAATTTACAGATATTGCAGGTATCGTGAAAGGTGCCTCTAAAGGCGAAGGGTTAGGAAATAAATTCTTATCCCATATCCGTGAAGTAGATGCGATATGCCAGGTTGTTCGTGCATTTGACGATGAAAATGTAACGCATGTATCTGGTCGAGTGAATCCTCTAGATGACATTGAAGTAATCAATATGGAATTGGTATTAGCAGATTTAGAATCTGTTGATAAACGCTTACCTAAAATTGAAAAAATGGCTCGTCAAAAGGATAAAACAGCTGAGATGGAGTTGCGCATCTTGACTAGAATTAAAGAAGCGTTAGAAGATGGTAAACCTGTTAGAAGTATTGATTTCAATGAAGATGACCAAAAATGGGTAAATCAAGCACAATTATTAACTTCTAAGAAAATGTTATATATCGCTAATGTTGGTGAAGATGAAATTGGCGATGAAGATAACGATAAAGTTAAAGCAATTCGCGAATATGCTGAAAAAGAAGATTCTGAAGTCATTGTGATTAGTGCCAAAATTGAAGAAGAAATCGCAACATTAGATGATGAAGATAAAGAAATGTTCTTAGAAGATCTAGGTATTGAAGAACCTGGTTTAGATCGTTTAATTCGAACTACTTATGACTTATTAGGCTTATCTACTTACTTTACAGCTGGTGTCCAAGAAGTTCGTGCATGGACATTTAGACAAGGTATGACAGCACCACAATGTGCAGGTATTATTCATACTGACTTTGAGCGTGGATTTATACGTGCCGAAGTTACTAGTTATGAAGATTATGTTGAACACGGTGGCGAAAATGGCGCTAAAGAAGCGGGTAAACAACGCTTAGAAGGTAAAGAGTACATTATGAAGGATGGAGACATCGTACACTTCCGCTTTAATGTATAATTGAATAAATATTATGGAGCTATCTCATTAGGAGATGGCTCTTTTTTATAAAAAAGAAGCAATGTAGTTTAGTATGCTCAAAGTGGCTAAGTGACTCAACTACATTGCTTTTATATTTGAATTTCCAAATTCTTAAAAAAATGGAATTACTTCACTTGCTTCGATTATATCTTGAGTGCTAAAGAATTGCTTTCCTTCGCCAGTGTATGCAGGTTCAAGGACCATATTTGCCTTAGCACAATAAAGCCATTCAGGGTGAATACCACAATTTAAGATATCTTGAAATTCTTGGAAATCTTTATTCCAATCTAAATTTAATTTCATGCTAAACACCTCACCTATATTATAGAACGAATGTTCGTAAAAGTGAAGTGTTTTTGTTCGATTGTGTTCGTATTAATTTTAAGATGTGAACCAAGAAGCATCAACATTGCTATCAAGGTAATTGGCATCTACATTTTGGTCTAACTCAGGTGAATAATAACTATCAGTATATTGCCATAAAACTTTTTCACGTGTAGGTTCTTCAGCTTGATATGATGCTAACCAGTAGCCATCATACGAACTCACTGCATTTGCAACGTGATTTACCATAAAGTTTTCATAAGAATAGAAGAGTATTTTTTTGTTTCCTGCAAGTTGTCTCATTTGATTTGCCCAAGCTTGAGTAGCTGTATTCTCATCGCCGCTCGTTACTGAAGATTGTTCATAGTCATTAATATAGAATGAAGCTTTTGGAGCACGATTGTATAAAGTTCTTGCTTCATAACGCGCGTCATCAGCATTCTCATACATACTATAAGAATAAACACCGAATTTCATATTATTTTTGTCTAATAAAGCTGAATTGTGCTCTAAACATTGATCTACATATTCTGAACCATACTGGCCGCGTATAATGATGAAGTCATAATTTTTCTTGAGTTTTTTAACTTGAGCGTCAGTTAAATTACCTTGCCATTCTGAAATATCTAATACTCTCTCTCCAGTGTTAGTTACAGCTGATCTAGATTTAGTTGAGAACGTTGAACGATTTTGTGTTGCGTTACTTTTTTGATTAGGATGTTTCTTTAAATATTGTTGGTAGCCATAACCCATTGTTCCTTTTTCACTTGTTGACTGACTTTTAGAAGATTCCTCTGCATTTGCGTTAACCATGCCCAAACTTGTCGCTAACATTGAAAATGAAATTATCGAGTATGTAACCTTCTTTAACATAAATGTGCTCCTTTTTTATTGAGAATTTAGAAATTACGTACAATTATATGTAAAATGTAATTTTTATGCTATAACAATTAAACTCAATTCGCAACAACGCATTTAGTACGATTTGTAATGTTTAAATATTAAGTTATACGGAACATAAAAAGTTCTTAATTTTATAAAAATTTATTATTCGAAATGAGCAGGGATGTAAAGGGGATGTACTGAAATATTCATTCTTAATATCTTCATCTGTATTTATTCGATACTTATTACTTCTTGCTTTATCTATGAGACCTGTAACCCCATCGCTATTGTATCTATTAATCCAATTATAAAGCGCACGAATAGGGACTTTAGTTGACTCACTAATTTCTTTCACTGATTCTAATCTTTTAAAATAAGGTTCAATTTTATAATATCTATGCATAGCTTTTTTACATACCTCTTCACTAAAATTAGATAAATTCTTACTCATTTCAGTATCTTTATAAATTAATTTTTATACTTAAAAGTTAATAATGCGATAAATGAGTAAAATGACAAATAAATTTCTTACATACATCGATTTATCATATTAATGTTTCTAATACTTGTTGACATAAAAGTGAACACAAAATGAACTATTTCTAGAAAATGTGTAAAAAATTTCTTTTTGTGTTATTATTTATTTTAAAAGGAGGAAATTTTATAAAAAATAATCTTTATTTTAATACAGGTGAATTATCTATAGTAATTAAAGAATTAAAATGTAAAATGATAAAAGAAATAAAAAATGAATTTTATTACGGACGATCAAGAAAAGGATCAAGAAAAAAGTTTAATGTACAATTATCTCATTTACGAGAACAGATAGACGATTTAATTGGTGCTTATAGTGAGGAAATAACCATTACTGATAATACTACGTTTGGCCTTAATATAGTTCTTAATGGTATGAAATTTAATACTGGAGATGAAATAATAACAACTTCTATGGAACATCTTGCAAGTATATCTCCTTTAATAAATTTGAAAAACAAAAAAAGCGTAGTAATCAAAGAGTATAAAGTAAAGCAAAGATTTAATATCAAGGAACTAGAAGACCTAATTACCTGTAAAACTAAAATGATAGTTATATCTCACATATTTTGGAAGACAGGAGAAGTAGTACCTATTAAAGAAGTTATAGATATTGCACATAGTAGAGGGATGAAAGTACTAGTAGATGGTGCTCAAGCTGCAGGATCATATCCTGTAAATCTACATAATATTAATGCAGATTTTTATTGTTTTCCTGCTCATAAATGGCTTTATGGGCCTGAAGGATTAGGTTTTTTATTTGTTCGGAAAAATATCCAAAAAGATTTAGATATTATATTTTCTGGAATTTCAACCTTTGAATACTTTAATGATTATAACGATTATAGCATTCAAGACAATGGACAAAGATGGGAATTAGGAACTATGTTTAGACCTAGTGTTTATGGTATGAACGATGTTTTAAAATATTTAACTGGTTCGAGAAAAATTGAAAGCGTTTACATAAAAACGCAAAGTTTAAATAATTATATGAAATGTTTAGTTTCCGATATTGCTAATATAAGTATTGTTACAGACAACAATTATAATATTTGTACTTTAACTTTCCCAGAAAACATTAACTGTAAGGCATTGAAAGAGCATTTAGAGTTTTTTTCTATTTTCACTAAAGATATCGTAGATATTAATGCCATAAGGGTATCTTTAAGTTTTATAAATAATGAAGAGGACATTCAATTTTTACTAAAAAAAATTAAAGAATATATGGAGGAATGAATAATGGAAAGAGAAAAAGTTGCTATTTTATTTACTGGTGGAAGAGATTCTTCTTTAGTTGCTTGTTTGGAATCCCTACAAGATAAAGAAGTACATTTAATAACTTGTAATAGTGGTATTGGCATAAAAAGTGAACTTTCAGAAATGAGGGTTAAAGAATTGATTGAAAGATTTCCAAATAATATTGTAGGGAGAACAATTTTACCTACATATGGACTGTTTAGAAGTATTGCAATAAAAAATTTAGAAGCCGATTTCAAAAGATGGGGTATAAATCTAGTGCTTTTAGGCGATAAATTAGCTATACATGCAGCTGCGACAGTATATTGTTTAGAACACGGTATTAAAAAAATAGTTGATGGTTGTGTAGGTTATCAAGAAGATTTAGCTGAGCAAAAGAATGTTGCAATAGAATTATTTAGAGAATTTGAAGCTAAATATGGTATTGATTACGAGTGTCCTATTTATAACTTTGGAAATCAAGACGATGTTAAATATGCTCTTATGACATTTGGATTATCTTCTAAATCTTTAGAAGGTGTTTCTATATTTGGTGATGCTTTCAGTGAACCAACGGAAGAAGTAGTAGGAGAGTACATTAAAGATAAATTAGATATATGTGAAGAACACGTGCATTTTATGACAAAAACAAAAGATTTAATGCAAAATTACCAATATTAAGGAGTCTTTTTTATGATTAAAAAAGTTGCTGCTGTCATTATAAAAAATGATTGTATTTTATCCGTTAGTAAAAAGAAAGCACCCAATTTTTATATGTTACCTGGCGGTAAATATGAAGGGACAGAAAATGACATTGAAGCGTTATCAAGGGAATTGAGAGAAGAGCTAAATGTAACTATTTCAAAAATGGAATTTTTTGGTGATTATGAAGATATTTCTATGTTAGAAAATGAAAAGTTATTTTTAAGAACATATATCACTGAAATAAACGGCGAACCATATCCAGATAATGAGATTCATAATGTGAAATGGATACCTATTCATGCAAACTGTAACACTGAAATAGGTAGTGGCATTGCTAAATTTGTAATTCCAAAATTAAGAGGCGAGTTTTAATGTCTAAAAAACCTTCTGTTATCGGTGGAATAGCTGCTTTGTTCGTTGGAATTTCATTTGGTTTTAATTCTAATATAGTCAAAATGGCTAATGTAAATGGTGTAGAAACTATCAATATAATACTATATCAATTAGTAATAGGTTTAGTATATTTTATAATCCGATATTTAGTTTCTAATCCAACTTATAAAAGTTTTACACCTAATATTTTAAAAAATCCATTTAACTATATTGCTGGTATTACTACAGCGCTAACAGGTATTTGCTATTATTCATCGATCAAATTAACTAATCCAAGCATAGCATCACTAGGTTTATTCCAATTTCCATGGATATTATTTTTGTTAGGTGTGATCTTTAACAAAGAAAGATTTAATTATAAACACATTCTTTCTATTATAATGCTTTGGATTGGCTCCTTTATTTTAATTGGTGCTAATATTACACAAATAAGTTTCCTAGGGTGCTTATGGGGCTTGTTTGCTGGAGTATCATTTGCAACAAATATGTTTACATTACCTAAAACAACCAATCATGGATTTATAAAGGTATATATATTTGCAATAGCAGTAATTACAGCTTTATTTTGTAGTATTTTTTATATTCAGGAGCTCTCTCTTTTAAAAACCAACGTCATTTTTTATGGTACTACAATAGCTATATTAGGTCAGATTATAACATTTGAATTACTTATGTTTTCAACAAAAAGAGTCAGTTCAATTAGTATGGCAACTTTAACTACTATAGAGTTACCTGTAGCTATGATAATTTCATGGATTCTCTGGGGACCACTTCCCAATTTCATGAAAATTTTAGGCCTTATCATTACTCTAGTATCAATCATTTGGTTAGTATATGAAGAATATTCAATTAATAAAAAGAATGGATGATATTGCAAAAGACCAATCTAATTCCAATTTTTGATAGAAACTTCAAAAATATCTTAATGTGTAAAAGAATTAATCCACCTTTTAAAAATATGTATAATTTGATAGGCGGAAAGGTTGAAGAAAGTGAAAGTCTTAAGTCTAGTGTATATAGGGAAATGTTAGAAGAGATATCCCTAACATGCGATGATGTGATATTGCATCCAATAATGGATATAACATATTATCAAGACAAACAGCAGATATATGTTTATTCTGGTATACTAAATAAAAACTATATACCACCTGCAAATTATGAACAATCACTTTATTGGATAGACCTTCAAAGCAACTTTAATGATCTTGATATTTTTGCAGGCAATGGTAATTTATACCATATTTTAAAACAATCTTCATACATTTTAAAAGGCGTGTGAGTAATGGCTAGAAAAGTGAAATTGGTTATTTTTGATTTAGATAATACGCTATTTTCTTTTAATAATTTATGGATAAAAGCTAATAAAGATACTTTTGAAGAATATACGTTATTTAAAGACATAGAGTATAGTGACTTTATGAAATTATATAAGAAATATGATTTATATTTTTGGAAACAGCATGATGAAGGGATTATTACCTTAGATGAATTGCGAGAGTTAAGATTAATTAAAACTTTAAAACATTTTGATATAGATATTTCTCATGCAGAAGCTAATAAGTATTTCCAATCCTTTTTTACTAAATTGCTGTCTAGTATAACTGTTAATAGAAAAATAAATGATTTGCTTTTGTCCTTGAAAGAAAATGTAAACATCGCCATCCTTACCAATGGTAAGCTTAAAGAACAGAACACTAAAATTGATAACCTCGATATTAGATCAATATTCGAAAAGAATATTTTTATATCTCAGAATATAGGTTATGAAAAGCCGGACCCTAAAGCATTTTTAAATGTCACGTCTAATCTAAACGTCAATCCTGAAGAGTGCTTGTTTATAGGAGATTCTTTTAAAAATGACATCTTGGGAGCATTAGATGTTAATATGGCTGCCATTTGGTTAACTAATTCTGATAAAGATACAGAATTATATAAAAAGAATGGTCTTTGTGGTTGCGAAGATAATATAGAAGTTCTACTAAAAAAGCTCCTTAATGATGAATATAAAGATTTTACAATTAATAACTAGTATCATATAAAAAAGGAGTATACTGAAAATAACCATTTTCTATACACTCTCTTTCTATATCGAAATAAGTAAGAATTATATATATTTGTGTGTTCAAAAACTCAACAAAGAATCTATGTTCACAAAAAAACTTGTGAGTGGTTCAAAAAGTAAAAGACCTAGTTTAGATAAAGCAATTGAAATTGCGAGATCAAGAGATACTATTATCTTTTGGAGATTAGATAGACTAGGATGTAATATGGAGGATTTAATCACATTAGTTAAAGAACTTAACGAGAGAATCATTATAAAATGAATTGTAAAAAGTAATACTCTGTGCTATAATTCTGGATTGTGAGTAATGAAAATTATTCCTTGCTTATCACATAAATGTTGATAAGCCGCATAGACCATAAGGAGGTGCAAATAAACTATGAGAACATATGAAATTATGTATATCGTACGTCCTAACATTGAAGAAGATGCTAAAAAAGCTGTAGTTGAGCGTTTTAACGGTATCTTAGCTTCAGAAGGATCAGAAGTTTTAGAAGAAAAAGACTGGGGTAAACGTCGCCTAGCTTATGAAATCAATGATTTCAAAGAAGGTTTCTATAACATCGTACGTATTAAAACAGATAACAATAAAGCTACAGACGAATTCCAACGTCTAGCTAAAATCAATGACGATATCATCCGTTACATCGTTATTCGCGAAGACCAAGATAAGTAATAATTAGACGGGGGCGTTTAAATGTTAAATAGAGTTGTATTAGTAGGTCGTTTAACGAAAGATCCAGAATACAGAACCACTCCCTCAGGCGTAAGTGTAGCGACATTTACTCTAGCAGTTAATCGTACTTTCACGAATGCTCAAGGGGAACGCGAAGCTGATTTCATTAACTGTGTTGTCTTTAGAAGACAAGCTGAAAATGTTAATAACTACTTATCTAAAGGTAGTTTAGCTGGCGTTGATGGTCGCATACAGTCGCGTAGTTATGAAAATCAAGAAGGTCGTCGTATTTTTGTTACTGAAGTTGTGTGTGATAGTGTTCAATTCCTTGAACCTAAGAATTCACAACAAGGTGGCCAACGTTCACAAAACAACGATTTCCAAGACTATGGTCAAGGATTCGGTGGTCAACAATCAGGACAAAATACGTCTTACAATAACAATAATTCATCAAACGCTAATCAATCAGACAACCCATTTGCAAATGCTAATGGCCCAATCGATATTAGTGATGATGATTTACCATTCTAAAATGAACGTATAAAAACGAAAAATAAGTCAAAGGAGGCAGTTAACCATGGCAGGTGGACCAAGAAGAGGCGGACGTCGTCGTAAAAAAGTTTGCTATTTCACAGCAAATGGTATTACACACATCGACTATAAAGACACTGAATTATTAAAACGTTTTATCTCTGAACGCGGTAAAATCTTACCACGTCGTGTAACAGGCACTTCAGCCAAATATCAACGTATGTTGACTACAGCTATTAAACGTGCTCGTCATATGGCTTTATTACCATATGTAAAAGAAGAACAATAATATATAGTTTATTGTTAAACCCCGTAGGCATAGGCTTACGGGGTTATTTTTGTGCTTTAAATTTTAGAAAAAGGGCAGTTAAAGGGCATAATTTAAGAGTTTTTGAAATTTTGAGCATAAAAAAAGGCAACCGTCACAACAGTTAACCTCAAGTACACTCCGCGCAGATGCGCCCCACTATTTAGTAATAAGTATATCTTTTCATTAAATATATAACTAGATTAGTAATTTATATTAGTATAGGCAATTTTTTAATTTTTTATATCAATTTACTTTGTTTATGATAAGTTAAGTATTGACGGTATTAAATAAACAAAGGAGTCTTACGATGGAATATAATTTAAAGGAAGTTCTTAAAAATTTATTTATCAATTTAGTGGTCACGTTTGTTGTGGCTTTTGTCTTTGATTATTTTAATATAAATAATGATAGACATGGATGGTTTTTTAATATAATAAGTAAAATTGATTTTATACATATTTTTGATAACAAAACTGCTAACGCTATAGTTATTTTAGGTTTGGTTATAACGATTATTGAACTTATTTATGATGTATTCTTCGATGATGACGATGATGAATAGAGAAATAAAATAATGATTTGATTATGGAGACCAGGAGTAAGAATTTAAATTTTCCTCCTAAGTAAATACCTGCCTGCACCAAATGAAGTAAAATATTATAGTATAATATAATTATTAATTTTTATGGGTGAGTGTATTGAAAAGAATTCTTGCTACTATTTTAATATTATGTCTGTTTGGTGTTTCTTGCGATAAGAGTAAAGCTCAAAAAGATGAGGTTAAAAGTGAAAATAAATTAGTACATAAGATGTTAAATAATAATATTGTGCAATTTAAGAATAATAAATTGGTTCTCGATAAACAGATAATTAAAATCAAAAGGATTTTCATACTAAGGGATCCTCGTAATAATGTTACTGATTTAGCTATTCAATACAAAGTGAAGAGTAAATCTGATAAATACAGTGTAACTGTAAAAAACTCTTGGGAGAAAGGTTTTAGAGTTTTACAAAACGATAAACCCTTAGGGATGAGAAAGAATACAAAGCATTTGTATCACTATAGAAAATGGCTTACTAAGAATGATGAAAAAATAGAAAAAGGTGAGACGCGTAAAGGAATGGTAATTTATCACCTTAATAATGCCCAAAAGGTTGTTCTGCAAGCGAAACGAGGTTATGAAGGTAAGATATTAGCTGAACAAGATTACCCTATTTCAGAACTTAAAACAGTTGATTTAAATCAACTTTCCAATCGATAAACTTACACTACTGAAAGATATCGCTATGAAGGTTATTAAAGGCAATTGTTTGTGTTTTAATAAGTTTTGTAGAGGTGATTGAAATGAACAATATTGAAATGACTAAAAATCAAAAATTACTTGCGGCTTTAAGTTATTTTAGTATCTTATTCGCGCCGTTGCTATTTCCATTTTGCGTATGGATATTCGCTGATAAACCAATGTCAAAATATGGTAAAAACTCATTAATTAATCATATTTCATGGACTATATTTGTTTGGATAATGAAAAGTGCTTTTAATAATGCTAAATACGCACATAATGGTGCTCATGCGCATCCTGATGCAGTTTTCATTATTAGTTTAATTGTTGGAATTATCTTTGGTATTTTAGCTTTAATCTGTTTGATTATAAGCATTGTTACTGGGGTTAAAATATTAAATCAAGGAAAGAAATGATAAAAAAGCTAAGGTAATACGTTTATTATACTGAAACGTACTATCTTAGCTTTTCTTTTTGTATCGCGTGCTACATTCTAATATCCACATCATCTAAATGCTTTTGATACTCTGTAACTTTACTTTCAAGAAACATTTGATATGGAGTGTTGAAGAAATCAGCTAAATGCAATGCATCTTTAAATTTAGGTTCGTGGTAGTGATTTTCCCACTCCCAAATTTGATGAGCTTCGTAGTGCGTTCCGTATTTCTCATTTAACTGTTGGGCTAATTCCTCAATTTCTAAATGGCGTTTAGTTCTTAAATTATATAGAATATGTAAATTCATATGAAACAACTCCAATTCTTGCTGATATCATCTTGGTGTATTTTTATTCTATAATTATAAAAATGAGCTTTCAATGTGATATTAAATCTAAATGTGTCGTTATATTTAATTTTTGTGGTAATAAATTAATAAAATAAAAAATTAGGGGGTGCTAGAATGAAAATTTTTGATGCACATTTTCATATTATTAATTTTGATTATCCTGTAAAAGAAAATAAAGGTTATATGCCTCCAGAATTTAAAGAAGAAGATTATGAAATATGGCAAAAAGATCTAGGGATCGATGATGGTGTAATTGTCTCTGGCTCATTCCAAGGATTCAATCAAGATTATTTAATACATGCACTTAAAAGTTTAAAAGGACACTTTGTAGGTACAACTCAACTACCTGTAGAAACGTCTGATGAAAAAATCATAAAATTAAACGAATTAGGAGTACGAGGAGTAAGGTTTAATGTAAAAAGAGGAGGTTCGGAAGATTTAAGACATCTTAAATCATTTGCACAGCGTGTCTATGATTTAGTGGGATGGCATACTGAGCTTTATATTGAATCAAAAAAATTGGGTGAAATTAAAGATATTATTTTAGAATTGCCTCAAGTTTCAATAGACCATCTGGGGCTTACTAAAGAAGGCTTTGAAGATTTAAAAGATTTAGTTCGTAATGGGGTTTATGTAAAAGCGACAGGTTTCGGTCGAATAGAGGTTGATCCTTTACAAACTCTTAAAGCACTGATGGAAATTAATTCTAACGCGATTATGTTTGGCACAGACTTACCATCTACTCGAGCAAAACGTCCATTTGAGAAGTCAGACATTGAACTGATTGAGAAAAACTTCTCTAAAGAAGAACAAGAAAAGATCTTTTACAAAAATGCGATGCATTTTTATAGGATTACAAAGTAGTAATCATTGATTTTTTTCTTTTTTATATTCAATTTTTCTAATGATTAGAGAAGCAATAGTACAAACTATAATTAAGATAATTAACGTAGTCATAATATAGATTTGTTTACTTTTAATGTTAAATCCTATTTCAAAATTACCTTCCAGATGGCCATAAATGAAAAAATTAAATGTAATGATTAATAAAATTGTAATGACTGATAAGAAACCTATAATTTGGAAAAATTTATTTAAAAATTTGAGTATGTTCAATTTACTATTCAAATGACGTAAACCTCCTAAAATAAGAGTTTTATGAGCGCTAAGCAAATATTACTCAAATATTTTAACATACAAATTATTGTTGTCATGAAGGCAATTTTACAATGTTACTATTAAAATATACTTAGTATTTTTACGATGCATAAATACTTTAAAAGTAAGTGTTTTTTTCTATTGAAAGTAGATAATAAATGTTTCTTTTTTAAATTAAAATAAATTTTTTTCGTAAATTTGTTTAATAAATCTGTCGAAGGGTATCAATTACTATTGGATAAATAATTATTAAGTAAAGGAGACAATCATTATGTTTGGATTAATAGGTATGATCATTGTCGGTGGTATCATTGGTTGGATTGCCGGCTTAATTATGGGTAAAGATATCCCAGGCGGAATCTTAGGTAATATTATCGCAGGTATCGTAGGTTCATGGGTAGGTACTGCAATTCTTGGACATTGGGGTCCACAATTAGGTAAAATTCACATCTTCCCAGCGTTACTTGGTTCAATTATTTTAATCTTTTTAATTTCATTAGTTTTACGTTTATTCAAAAAGAAATAAACAATAAAGATAAGTTACATGAGATGACCTCATTAAGGGGTCATCTTTTTTATTGCTTAAATTTATATATCTTGCATACCTAACATCATTAACAATTGTTCGAATGATAGGACGTGTCCCAGGGTAAAATATACTATAAGATTAAATAAGGAGGTTGCTCAAATGTCTGAACAAATCACTTTAGTATTAGGTGGCGGTGGCCAATATGGTATTGCCTGGGAAATTGGTTTACTAAAAGGATTAGCTGATCATGGAATTGAGCTAAGACTTTCTGAACAAATTATTGGAACTTCAGCGGGTTCACAAGTTGGTGCCGTAATCGCATCAAATAAAACTTGGGAAGAGATTTGGAATGAACAAATTGATGAAGAAATTAATGAAGTTAATCCTAACCCTAATATGGGAGAAGTATTCGATGAATATGAACGTATAACTAAAGAAGCTACTAATGGAGATGACTGGGTTGAGAAATTGTGTGAATTTGCGAAAACATACCAAGTAGCTGTAACAGAAGATGAACATATTAAAAGAATAAAAGAACGTATAGGTGATATCCAATGGGGAGATAACTTAATAATTACTGGTACTGATATTGAAACTGTACGTAGAAAGACTTGGAAGCAAGAAGATAATATAAATATCCATCAAGCTTTAAGTGCAAGTTCTTCACTTCCAGGAGTATGGCCTCCTACTACGATTGACGGTAAACAATATTCAGATGGCGGATCCTATTCAATGGAAAATGCAGATTTAGCTACTGAGACTGAGAAAGTAATTATTCTTTCACCTAATGTCCAAGTAGATACGCCTATAAGTTTAAAGCAGCAAGTTGATCAATTAATACAAGAAGGCAAACAAGTATTGTCATTAATACCGAATGCTAGTGTAGTAGCTAAGTTTAATGAAATGGGTAATAATCCAGTTGACCCAAGTATTAGAAAAGTAATTGCAGCAGCATCCAGAGAACAAGGACTTGCAGATTCAAATAAAGTGAAAGAGTTTCTAAAAAATTTATAATAATGATTTATTAGATTTTAGACAAAAAAAGAGGATGGCGCTGGGTTACGCCATCCAGGAGTATTATGTTCATGAATATAAAAGACTTTGTAGTTACTACTAACTACACTCTAATAGTATCATGATTCACATTTATCTGACAATAATAATTTTTTAAATTCTTTTAAAACTATAAATCAAATTCGCAAAATAGCAATTTGAGATAAGATATTGAAAATGGAGTTTTTTCTAAAATTTCACAATTATAGAACTTCAGGGATGTCTTAGGGAGGTCTTACATTATGATTTTTTGTATGTAATAATTGTTAATGTATAAAACGACATCAAGGAGGGGACGCGTATGGAAGGACTATTTTCATTCATTATTATTACGTTACTGATTATCATTGTGCCAGGTCCTGATTTTTTAATTGTGATGAAAAATACAATTAATTCTAGTAAAATGAATGGGATAGTAGCAGCATTAGGAATTACTACAGGACATATTCTTTATTCTTCTTTAGCAATTTTCGGCATTATATACATATTGACTAGTTTATATTACGTCTTTTTAATTATTAAAATATTAGGTGCTTGTTATCTTATTTATTTAGGAATTCAAAGTATTAGAAGCGCCCATAGTACAATGAATTTTAGTAAGGAAGCGTTGGCAGATGTAAGAAATGTAAGCTATTTAACATCTTATCGACAAGGTTTTCTTAGTACAAGTTTAAATCCTAAAGCATTATTATTTTACGTGAGTATTTTACCTCAATTTCTCTCAAATGGAGGTATTCAAGTAAAATCAGAAGTAGCTGTTTTATCTTTATCAGTAGTACTTGTTACATGTTTATGGTTTTTATTCTGTGTGTTTATTTTCCAATATATTAAACTATTATTTAGTAAACCTAAGTTCAAAGTGGTTTTTGACTATGTAGTTGGAATCGTATTAATTGGTTTATCAATTAATTTACTACTAAGTAAAAGTAGTTAATCATATAATTTTAAGGAGTATTATAAAATGAATATCTATCTTGTAAGACATGGTGAATCTCAGTCCAATTATGATAATAAACATGGTAAACCATATTTTTGTGGCCAATTAGACGTTCCTTTAACTGAAAAAGGTATGCAAAGTGCGCAAGATTTAGTCACTTATTTTACTAATAAGAAGATTGAACATGTTTATGTCTCTGATTTGTTGAGAACACAACAAACATATGAGGGTATCTTTCCGTATAATATACCTACAACGTTCACTAAATCGTTGAGAGAACGTTCATTAGGTGTATTTGAAGGGAAAAACAAGAGGTTAGTGAAGATGTAGAATACGAAAGATACTTCAATGACCCAGAGTTTAAAGACTTTCGACATAGCTTTAGTCAAAAAGCACCTGAGGGTGAAAGCTATCAAGATGTTTATGAACGTATTGAGCACTTCTTTAATGAGGAGTTAAATCATGACGATGAAAATATAGTTATAATTGCTCATCAAGTAGTTATAAGATGTATATTAGTTTATTTAGGTGAACTCAATAAAGAAGATGCTTTAGATGCCGAGATTAAGAACTGTTATCCATATTTAGTTCATAAATAAAAATAGTGAGTGGATATGAGTAGGCTAAATCCTCTTATATCCATTCACTATTTTTTTAGGAAATAAGACTGATGGGTGTCTTAATAATCAATATTTAAAGTTTATAATTATGCATAAGACTGTGTCTTTTTGTAGCCCACAGAAAGTGTGATAATAGTACTTACTAGTATCAAAACGACTGTTAAACCACTCATTAAACCAGGTTGTATATACCCTGTTAAAAAAGTGACTACGGCTAAGATGAACCAAAGCATTAATGCAAAAATTTGTATTATTGCCGATACGATTCTACATACTAAATTATTGAAGAATCCTAATATTAAAGCTGGTAAAGCACTCACTAATAGAGTAACGATAGCAGTGAATATTTGCCAAGGCTCGTCATAATTAATAGTATTTGGGCCGCTCGGATACTTAGCAAGTGTTAAAATCGCGCCAATTGATCCTAGTATCGCTAGAATTATAAAACTTACACGTAGTTTCATCGAGTCACTCCTAATAAAATTTGTAAAATTTTTAGTTTCTATACAATAAATACATTAGACACTATTAGTGTGAAGTAAATTGTTAGCGCTGTCAAAGGTTAAAAAGCAATACCTCTATTTGATGTTAAATCTCATCAAATAGAGGTATTTTTAATTGATTACTTATTAAATACTTCAGTGTTAATTCCTTTTTTATCGAGGAATTTAGTGATTTTATCTTGTTGTTTTTTATTGACGTCACCTGCATATTTAGTAGGTACGTCAACGACATTGATTGAATTTTGAGGTTGGTAATTTAATTCTTCAATATCTTCATCAACATTTGCAATTGTACTATTTAAAGCGTTGAAATAGTTGATAATACGTTGTGTTGGATCTTTATATTCTTGTGGAATGTGATTGTTTTTAACAAATTTTTTGAAACGTAAATCATTTTTAACAGCTAAATTAGATAATTCGCTTAATTTGTTTGCCTGAGATTTAGTGATTTTAGGGCTACTATCACTTTGTTTATCTAACTTATGTTGCATTACGTATTTATTATCAAGAATATCGCTATTAGCTTGTAAATATGTTTTAAGAGCATTTTTCATTTCAGACTCACTTATTTTTTGTCCCTTTTTATTAGAGGAGAAAATGTCTTTTTCTTTCATATTTTTAGCTTTTTTAGGTGCATGAGTACTACTATGACTATTTTGGTCATTATCATCCTCGCTTTGATTTGAACAAGCTGAAAGTACCAAGGCGAGCACAATTAGTAAACTTAAAATTACTCTTTTTTTCATAATATGATGGAACTCCTTTAACATCTCTATAATTAAGTATTATTTTTAGTTATTACACACATTATAGAGTATCATTTATGAAAAAATATTTGAATGTTTAAGAACTACAATTCATAGTGATGTATGACTATTTTGTGTCGTGTATAAAATCATTTTCACTATTCTGATCCAATGATATAAAACTACATCGTTACAATATTAATTGAATATAAAAAAACTGCCGACAAAGTCTGATACTTTGCCAACAGTCTGAAGCAAAAGAGCCTTAACAATTAAGGCTCTTTTAGTGTGAAGATATTATGATAGGTAAATAATTATCATTTAGTTTCTGATAATATAGTCGAATGCATTTAACGCAGCGTTAGCGCCAGCACCCATTGAAATTATAATTTGTTTATTCTTCTGATCTGTCACGTCACCTGCTGCGAATACACCAGGAACGTTTGTCGCGTTATCACGATCGATGACTACTTCGCCACGTCCGTTTAGTTCAATAGCATCTTGTAGCCATGCAGTGTTAGGAACTAAACCGATTTGAACGAAAATACCATCAAGATTTACTACTTGAGTTTCACCGCTATTTAAATCTTCATAACTAATACCGGTAACATGGTCTTCACCAAGAACTTCAGTAGTTCTAGCGTTCGTTTTAATATCAACATTTGATAAAGAACGTAAACGATCTTGTAAGACATTATCTGCTTTTAATTCAGATGAATATTCAAATACAGTAACATGCTTAACAATTCCTGCTAAATCGATAGCTGCTTCAACGCCAGAGTTACCGCCACCGATAACTGCGACATCTTTATTTTCAAATAGAGGGCCGTCACAGTGAGGGCAGAATGCTACACCTTTATTAATAAGGCGATCTTCACCAGGAATATTAAGTTTTCGCCAACTTGCACCTGTAGAAATAATCACAGTTTTACTTTCTAGTACAGCATCATTTTCTAAAGTAACTTTAATTGCTGAATCAGTTTTCTCGATATTAGTAGCACGGATACCTGTCATCGTATCAATGTCATATTGTGAGATATGATCTTCAAGGTTAGAAGAAAACTCAGAACCTGTTGTTTCTTTAACAGTAATAAAGTTTTCAATTCCAGCAGTATCATTAACTTGACCACCAATACGGTCAGCAACAATACCTGTACGTAGTCCTTTACGTGCAGTATAGATAGCAGCACTACCGCTTGCAGGACCACCACCTACGATTAGAACATCATAAGGGTCTTTATCATTAAATTCAGAAGCATCTTGAGTGCTTCCCAATTTAGTTAAAATATCTTGAATAGTCATACGGCCATTACCGAACTCTTGACCATCTAAGAAGACAGCTGGTACAGCCATGATGTCTTCAGACTCCTCACGGAAAACTGCACCATCAATCATAGTATGCGTAATGTTAGGATTAATAACACTCATCAAATTCAATGCTTGAACAACGTCAGGGCATTTTTGACAAGTTAAACTAACGAAAGTTTCGAAATGAAATGGCCCTTCAAGACCTTTAATTTGGTCAATCACAGATTGTTTTTCTTTAGGAGCACGGCCACTTACTTGTAATATCGCTAATACAAGTGAGTTAAACTCATGACCTAATGGAATACCTGCAAATGTAACACCTGTTTCTTCACCTGGGCGATTTACAGAGAAACTTGGTGTACGTTTTAAATCTTTTTCAGTTACAGTGATGCGTGCTGACATATCAGCAATTTCATCTAGTAAATCTTTAAGTTCTTTAGATTTATCATCTGAGCCAAGGCTAGCGATGAACTCAACGTCGCCTTCCATTAGCTCTAATAATTGTTTTAATTGTTGCTTTAAATCAGCATTAAGCATTTTTTAATGCCTCCTTAGATTTTACCTACTAAGTCTAAACCAGGTTGTAATGATTCAGAACCTTCTTCCCATTTAGCTGGGCAAACTTCGCCTGGATGTTGACGTACATATTGAGCTGCTTTAATTTTGTTAACTAATGTACTAGCGTCACGACCGATGCCGTCAGCGTTGATTTCAGCTGCTTGAACTACACCATCAGGATCGATGATGAATGTACCACGTTGAGCTAAACCAACTTCTTCATCTAATACATCGAAGTTACGAGTGATTGTTTGAGATGGGTCACCAATCATTTGATATTGGATTTTGCTGATTGCATCTGAATGATCATGCCAAGCTTTGTGTACAAAGTGAGTATCAGTTGATACTGAGAATACGTTGACACCTAATTCTTGTAATTTATCATATTGGTTTTGTAAATCTTCTAATTCTGTAGGACATACGAAAGAGAAGTCAGCAGGATAGAAGCATACTACACTCCAAGAACCTTTAAAATCTTCTTGAGAAACTTCTTTAAATTCATCATTTTTTGGATCATAAGCTTGCGCTGTGAAAGGTAAGATTTCTTTGTTAATTAAAGACATAGGTAAATACCTCCTGAAATTTTTAAGTATAAATTAGAATTAGTTAACAATAATTGTTTGTTTATAATAATTCTAATCTCTTGATAAGTATTATCACATCTACAATCTAAATAGTCAACTTTAGAAACTTTTTAATTGAGAAAATGAATAACAATAGCCTTTATATAGCGTCATGTTAGAGATGAACAATGCGAACTATAAAGTGATAAGAAGCTTAATTTATCGAATGTAATATTCTTTTCCAACCACTTCTTATACCATAAATAACACATATCATTCTCAACTAAACATGTTTCATTGATAATGGAGTGTAATTTTATTACATCTATACATTAATGATAACATCTGTACCCTCAATTTTCTTTTATGACAGTTTATATAAATAAAATAGAGCTAAATTCAAAATAATTGTTACTATTTTGAATTTAACTCTATTTGGTTTAGTTTTATTTAGAAACCTTAAACTCTACGGTACCTATTCCACTATATTCTGCACGATACGTACCATACTCTAATTTAAGCGGAGAGATGAATGTTCCTGAAGAAATGACTTGTCCCTTTTTTATTTGTTTACCGTGGGAATGTAACTTTTTAATAAGCCAAAGTACAGCATTGAGAGGGTTACCTAATACTTCAGATGAGTCACCTGTAGCAATTAATTCTTCATCTTTATATAAATTCAATTGTACATGCGCAAATGCGTCTATATCTAAAGGATCTACTTTATTTCCTACAACAATCAATCCTGTTGCAGTATCATCGCAAATTAAATCACCAAGAGTGAAATTCGGGAACCAATCTTTATATCTTGCGTCAGGTATCTCAATGCCGGCAGCGATTTCAGTATTAAGAATAATTGTTTGTAAATCTGCATCATAAGGTAAGTCTTCTTTTGCAATAAACATAATTTCTGGTTCTAATAATGGGGAAAATAATGAAGAAAGTGAGACAGCGTCACCATTATTTACTATTTTATCTGATAAAATAGTGCCATAAGCAGGCTCATTAGTATGAGCAATTGCTTGTGTTGTAGCGCTCGTCATACTCACTTTGTATCCAGCAACATGTGTACGATCTTTAAATTTTAGCTGTTCAATTAAATCATCTTGAGTTAAATAAGCTTCTTCCTCAGTGATATTGTAATTTTCGCTTACAAAATCAATAGGTTTTTTATTTTTAAAAGAATTGAAAAGGGCATTTGAAATATTTTTAATAGCTTGAGTCATGATATCTCTCCTTAAAATATCTGAAAATTAATACTATTATGATAACTTTTAAATAAGCTGTGTGCAAATAAATTTAAAAGTCCTTTGTTCAGGGTATAGAATATTTAAAGACAAATTAGGATTTATCATATGTGTATAAATTTATTAGGAGTGATTAGTGTGTCAGATTATGTATACGACTTAATGCGTAAGCATCATTCAGTAAGAAAGTTCAAAGATAGTCCTCTTAGTGATGATACTGTGAAGAAATTAGTTGAGGCTGGACAAGGCGCATCAACTTCTAGTTATCTTCAGACTTACTCAATTATAGGTGTTGATGATCCCGAAATTAAAGAAAATTTAAAAGAAGTTTCAGGGCAACCTTATGTGTTAGATAATGGTTATTTATTCGTCTTCGTTCTAGATTATTACCGTCATAGTTTAGTAAATGAAAAAGTGGATTCAGATATGGAAGTCTCATACGGTTCAGCTGAAGGCTTATTAGTAGGCACGATTGATGTGGCTCTTGTATCTGAGAATATGGCTGTAGCAGCTGAAGATATGGGTTACGGTATCGTTTATTTAGGTTCCCTACGTAATGATGTAGGTCGTGTTCGTGAAATTTTAGACTTACCTGACTATACTTTCCCTCTATTTGGTATGGCTGTAGGAGAACCCGCTGAGGATGAAGATGGTGAGCCTAAACCACGTTTACCATTTGAACACATTTTCCATAAAAATAGTTACGATGCAAGTAATGATAAACAACGTCGTGAATTAGATGAATATGACCAAGTGGTTAGTGATTATTATAAAGAACGTACAAATGGCGAAAGAACTGAAACTTGGACCGAACAAATTGAATCTTTCTTAGGAAGAAAAACTAGGCTAGATATGCTAGACCAACTTAATAAAGCTGGATTTATAAAACGTTAATGCAAATAAAAAAAGACGCACCCACTTAGTTGTGAGTGCGTCTTACTTATTGTTCAAATCAGTTTGAAGATAATTCCCCATAATTATTAGATTCAAATGTTTGTTTATCCCAATTTTTTGTTAAGCGTGCAGTACCTGTACCAGCTAAGATTGAATCATTCACGTTCAATGCAGTACGCCCCATGTCTATGAGCGGTTCAATAGAAATGAGTACACCTGCAAGTGCCACAGGTAAGTTTAACGTAGATAGTACTAAGATGGAAGCGAATGTAGCGCCGCCACCAACACCTGCAACACCAAATGAACTAATGATAACAACAGCTATTAGCGTAATGACAAATTGAAAATCAATGTGTACATGTGCCACAGGCGCAACCATGATTGCTAGCATAGCAGGGTAAATTCCCGCGCAACCGTTTTGTCCTATTGATAAACCAAATGTAGCTGAGAAGTTTGCGATACCTTCAGGTACACCTAGACGTTGTGTTTGGGTTTGGATATTTAATGGCAGAGAACCCGCGCTTGAGCGAGAAGTAAAAGCAAAGATTAGCACTTCTAAAGTTTTCTTAACATATCTAACTGGATTAACACCTAATACTCCTAAAATGATTAAATGTATGAGATACATTGTGATTAAAGCAGCATAAGATGCGAGTAAGAATTTTCCTAAAGTCCAGATTGCCGCAAAGTCACTGGTTGCTAATGTAGAAGCCATAATTGCTAGTATACCGTATGGCGTTAATCTTAAAACGAAAGTTACAATGGCCATAACGATTGAGTATACAGCTTCAATGCCACGTTTTAACAGATTTCCATACTCTGGTTCTTTGCGTGCAACACGTAAATATGCAAAACCGACGAAAGTTGCAAAAATGACAACTGCGATAGTTGATGTCGTACGTTGACCTGTAAAGTCCAAGAATGGATTACTTGGCAGTAATTCAAGAACTTGTTGAGGTAACGTGTTTGCAGTTAAATCTTTAGCTTGCTTACTAATTTCAGTACCGCGAGAATGTTCTGCACTACCTAAGTCGATTGAAGAAGCATCAAGTCCAAAGATTAAAGCGTAAATGATGCCGACAATAGCTGCAATGGCTACAGTGCCAATTAAAAACATAAAAATGAATGTCCCAATTTTAGCAAATTTATCTCCAATCTGGATTTTACTGAAAGCTACCACAATTGAAACGAAGATCAGTGGCATTACAATCATTTGAAGTAAGGCAACATAGCCATCGCCCACGATACTAAACCAATCTGTGGATTGTTTTAATACCTTCGATTCTGCTCCGAATATAAGATGTAAAGCTATTCCTAATACAATCCCTATACCTAAAGCGGTAAATACACGTTTAGGAAATGAAACATGTTTTCTAGCCATTATGTTTAACATAATAATGAAAATAATTAACACTACTACGTTAATAATAGTGAAGAATGCTTCCATAATGTATATACTCCTTTGTTCTAAAATATAGTATTCCGACATATATAATAAGGGTATTACTCGCGATTATAGAATTCAAGGTAGTTGAATTCATTTTTTATGAAAATAATATAGAAATAATTTTCTGAATAATTAAATAAAAGAGAATGTGTAGAGTAGGGTGTGGGTAGTTGCGATGAAACACGGTGATTTAAAAAACACTTACCTAAATATGTGTATTTAACACATACTCAGATAAGTGTTTAGAAGTTGTATGCTCATTTATAAATTAAATAAACGCGCAAAGAATCCTTTTTTCTCTTCTCTAGGTTGAGTGTTCATTTCGTTAGGTGAATGAGACGATATTGTTGAGTTAGAGTTAATAGTAGATTCACTATGAGTTGACTCTGGTTGTTCTGAAGTACTTACAGTGGTACTTGGTGATTGAGAATTTGATGCACTTCCGTTTAATGAATTACTGCTTTCTGATTGAGATGTAGAGAGAGAGTCAGATGTGCTTGCGCTTTCACTTTTAGTAGATGATGTACTTTCAGAAATAACTTTCTCCTTATTCTCACTTAATGATGGTGAGGATACAGTTTCACTAGATTGCGTATTCGCCTTCTTGATTTCTTTTGCTTGTTTCTCTTGAGAAGATTGAATAGCTTCTTGTGAAGTTTGAATAGTTTTTAAAGATTCAGTGTTCGCATCAATTTTGTTTGTGATTTCAGTTTGTAAATCTTTAAGTTCTTGCTGTTGTTGATGAACTTGATTGATCATTTGGCCAAGCATTTGGCGTTCTTCGTGCATTTTTTGAATTTCGCTACGTAAATCTTCAACTAACTGCGCAACATTTTGGTCAGTAGGTAATTGGCTATCTTCATCTTTTACAATTACTTGTAAGAAATCTTTTTCTTTTTCAAGTTCATCAAATGCTAAATCATAGCTATTAGTTTGCTTTACTTTATCAGCGATATCTCTAAATAATTCAATATCTTCTTCTTTAAAATCTGTAGCTTCACGTCCACGATATTCAGTTTTACTAAGTTGATATCCACGTTCTTCTAAGTGTTGTACGATTTTACGGACTTGTTTTTCACTTAGTTCGACACGTTGTGCAAATTCTTTGGTTAACATTGAAAAAGTCCCTTCATATTTGGTTTATGTATAGTGACGTTTGTCTTCGGTCAGTGAAACGTCAGTCTTACCTCATATGATAGTTTACTCTTTCTCGCTTGTGATTTCAAGTTGTTCTATAGAGGGGTTCTTAAATTCATTTCTTCTAAAAGGGGATAAATAATATCGCGTGAAATTCCATTAGCGAAGACATATTTAAGAATGTAATTTGATTTAACACTCGTACCGTATATGTCTTTCGTGAGTTCGATATTGGCTTTAATAAATAAGTCAACTTTTTTAGATTCTTCATTCAAGGCGTAATTTGGATGAATGTAGTCAATTTCTTCTTGCTTTTCAAATTCATGTTCATAAAGAAATTGTCTTCGATGTTCAAGAATTTTATCAGTTTTATCATCAACAGTCTTTGGTTCTTTTGGAACTTCGAGCATAATAAAATTAATGTCTCTATCATGAACTTCGTTGGATAAAAGATTAAGTTGTTTTTCGACTTCCTCTAACGTTAAAGTAATGAGCTCGTCATGATTAGGTCCATCTTGGGCGATTAAATAGATTAGAAACGCGGCATTGGTTGTCGCTTCATAGTGAGCTGTAGCAAGGCTAACCACTTGGTCATGTTCTATACCTACAACGAATGCATAGTCATTTTCAGTTTTGTTATTTTCAAGTGAACGTTTAAATATAGAACTATCTTCACTTAAACTTATATCTAATTTTGCATCATATAATTGGAGTGCTTTTTCAAATAAAGGATCTTTAGCGGTTTGAATCGTTTTAAACTCCATAACACTGCCCCCATCAAATTTTATTTATTCTATTATAGGATAATTATAAGCTCTATTCACTGCCTGTGAGTGATTTATTTATAAAAAAGCACCACAAGGTCTACGATTTTTAACGTAAACATTGTGGTGACGTAAATTGAAACGTTCTAATTATAAGAACTTATGATTTAGGACCTTTTGATTCAGCAGCATAATGCGTAATATCTATCTCTTCATAAGCTGAATTATTCTCTTCAACTTCATCGTGAGAAGAACGATCACGATTTGCTACAAGTAATAATTTGTCATTTAAAATGTCGTTTTTATGTGATTCTAATTCATCTTCAGTTAAATTGTAACGAGAAAGAACAGCCTCTTCACCATCTTCGCCAGTTAATAAACGAGACATGCGATCACTAAATGAACCACTTGTGGCAATCATAGAGATTTGAGAATTGTGTAGGTCATCTAAGTGTAATTTACTTTTACTAATAACTGCTAATTCAGTTTCTAAATAGCCTTCAGATTTCTTTTGGTTAATGACATTATATAATTCACTTTTGTCATTTACTACAGTAATTTCTGCCATGGTTATCGCCCCTTCATCTTAAAACTTGCTTTACAAAGTTATACCCTTGTCCTTTTATATAAAACTTTTACATATATAATTATATAATTTTGATTTAGGTTTTTCCAATATGAATTAATAGTTGAAAATTAAAGCGATTTCACAATTAATTGTTGATATTGCAATCATTAACTTACCTCTAACCATATTGAAAATACACAAAAAGTTTGCTATTATCATTAAATAATTTATATGACTCATATAATCTAGAGAATATGGCTTTAGAAGTTTCTACCGTGTCGCCTCAAACGACATGACTATGAGTAACAATACAATACATTAAGAGCAGTTTAGATCGTAAAACAACACAAAGTAAAACGTTTTTGATATGTCTTATAGCTATGAAGTGAGTATTTGTACATAAATACCTTTAGCGCAATTGTAATTAAGCTTTATCAAATTTTAATAAACGTTTTTAGGACTAATTTTGCGTAACTTCTTCTTATTTTTGCTTTAATGCAAAGTATTGCATGTTCACTCGTAGATCCTGAAACTATTAAATTTTAGTTTGAGGATTTTTTTATATCTAATTTATTCAAATTATTAATTATTTGAGGAGGTTTTTTGAGTGGAGTCGTTAGGACGTAAAGTCAAAGAAGACGGTGTAGTCATCGATGAGAAGATTTTAAAGGTGGATGGATTTCTAAACCACCAAATTGATGCAACGCTAATGAATGAAGTAGGTCAGACATTTTATGACGCGTATAAAGACGCAGGAATAACAAAGATTTTAACTATTGAAGCGTCCGGTATAGCCCCTGCTATTATGGCGGCATTCCATTTTGATGTTCCTTGTCTATTCGCAAAAAAAGCTAAACCTAGTACTTTGAAAGATGGATTTTATAGCACAGAGATTCATTCATTTACTAAAAACAAGACAAGCACAGTTATTGTCTCTGAAGAATTTCTTGGAGAGGGCGACAAAGTTCTTATTATTGATGACTTCCTTGCAAATGGAGACGCATCATTAGGTCTTAATGATATCGTGCAACAAGCTAAAGCAACAACTGTAGGTATTGGTATTGTGGTTGAAAAAAGTTTCCAAGACGGACGTCAACGACTTGAGAACGAAGGTCTAAATGTAACGTCGCTATGTAAAGTAGTTTCTTTAAAAGGTAATAAAGTGACGCTCTTAGGTGAGCAATAATGAAAAATTTCATTTTAAGTCTTCAACATCTCTTAGCTATGTACGCTGGAGCAATCTTAGTACCTATTATAGTCGGTACGAGTTTGAAGTTCTCCTCTGAACAGATTGCTTATTTAGTAACAGTTGATATTTTCATGTGTGGTGTAGCAACATTTTTACAAGCTAATAAAATAACAGGTACAGGATTACCTATTGTTTTAGGCTGTACATTTACAGCAGTCGCTCCGATGATTTTAATTGGGCAGACAAAAGGTTTAGGAGTACTTTATGGTTCATTATTTGTATCAGGAATTTTAGTTGTTATTATTGCACCATTCTTTTCCTATTTAGTTAAATTCTTTCCACCTGTAGTAACAGGAAGTGTAGTTACAATAATTGGAATTAATCTTATGCCTGTCGCAATGAATTATCTAGCAGGTGGAGAAGGTGCTAAAAATTATGGGGATCCTAAAAATCTAATTTTAGGTGGCGTGACTTTAATTATCATCTTGGTATTACAAAGATTTACTAAAGGTTTCCTAAAATCGATAGCTATTTTAATAGGTCTAGTTCTAGGTACAGCCTTGGCAGCAGTGTTTGGCCTTGTAGATATTAAACAAGTGGGAGATGCACACTGGGTAGGCTTACCTTTACCATTTAGATTCTCAGGTTTTGGCTTTGATCTAAGTTCGACACTTGTCTTCTTTATTGTAGCAATCGTAAGTTTAATTGAATCCACAGGTGTCTATCACGCACTTAGTGAGATAACTGGTAAAAAACTTGAGAGAAAAGATTTTCGTAAGGGTTACACTGCGGAAGGTCTAGCCATCATCTTAGGATCTGTATTTAATTCATTCCCATATACTGCTTATTCACAAAATGTTGGTCTTGTGTCACTATCAGGTGCGAAAAAGAACAACGTTATTTATGGGATGGTTATTTTACTACTCATTTGTGGTTGTATTCCTAAGTTAGGTGCATTAGCGAATATTATCCCACTCCCTGTATTAGGGGGAGCTATGATTGCCATGTTTGGAATGGTAATGGCGTATGGGGTAAGTATTTTAGGAAATATTAACTTTAATAATCAAAACAATCTATTAATCATTGCTGTATCTGTTGGTTTAGGAACAGGTATTAGTGCCGTTCCCCAAGCGTTCAAAAGCTTAGGAGATCAATTCGCTTGGTTAACTCAAAATGGAATTGTATTGGGTGCTATTTCGGCAATTATCTTAAATTTCTTTTTTAATGGTATAAACTATAAACAAAGTGATGAAAATGTGAAATAATGTAACTAATTATAAATAAAAATGGAGGCGGTTTTTAAATGTGGGAAAATAAGTTTGCTAAAGAATCTTTAACATTCGACGATGTATTACTCATTCCAGCTGAGTCAAATGTTTTACCAAGTGACGTAGATTTAAGCGTTGAATTATCAGATAAAATTAAATTAAACATTCCAGTAATTTCTGCAGGTATGGATACAGTAACAGAATCAAAAATGGCAATTGCAATGGCACGCCAAGGTGGATTAGGTGTTATTCATAAAAATATGGGCATTGAAGAACAAGCTGATGAAGTACAAAAAGTAAAACGTTCTGAAAATGGTGTCATCTCTAATCCTTTCTTCCTAACTCCTGATGAAAGTGTTTACGAAGCAGAAGCTTTAATGGGTAAATATCGCATTTCAGGTGTTCCAATTGTTGATAACGACTCTGACAGAAATTTAGTAGGCATCATTACTAACCGTGATCTACGTTTTATTGAAGATTTCTCAATTAAAATTTCAGATGTGATGACGAAAGAAGGTTTAATCACAGCTCCAGTAGGTACAACTTTAGATGAAGCAGAAGCAATTTTACAAGAACACAAAATTGAAAAGCTACCTTTAGTAGAAAATGGTAAATTGAAAGGTTTAATTACAATTAAAGATATTGAAAAAGTACTTGAATTCCCACATGCTGCTAAGGATGAATACGGTAGATTATTAGCAGCAGCTGCTATCGGTACGTCTAAAGATACTGAAATCCGCGCTCAAAAACTTGTTGAAGCGGGTGTCGATGCATTAATCATTGATACAGCGCACGGTCACTCTAAAGGTGTTATCGATCAAGTTAAACACATTAAAGACACGTATCCTGAGGTAACTGTTGTAGCTGGTAACGTTGCCACTGCTGAAGCTACACGTGCGTTATTTGAAGCAGGCGCTGACGTTGTTAAAGTAGGTATTGGACCTGGTTCTATTTGTACGACACGTGTTGTAGCAGGTGTTGGTGTTCCTCAAATTACTGCTGTATATGATTGCGCGACTGAAGCACGTAAACATGGCAAAGCTATTATTGCCGATGGTGGTATTAAATTCTCAGGAGATATTATCAAAGCATTAGCAGCAGGTGGACATGCCGTTATGTTAGGTAGCTTATTAGCTGGTACTGAAGAAAGCCCAGGTGCTACTGAAGTATTCCAAGGAAGACAATATAAAGTTTATCGTGGTATGGGCTCATTAGGTGCTATGGAAAAAGGTTCAAACGACCGTTACTTCCAAGAAGATAAAGCTCCTAGAAAATTTGTTCCAGAAGGTATTGAAGGACGTACAGCATACAAAGGTCCTTTACAAGAAACTGTTTATCAACTTATGGGCGGTGTAAGAGCAGGTATGGGTTATACTGGTTCGAAAGACCTTAAAGCTCTACGTGAAGAAGCCCAATTTACTCGCATGGGACCTGCTGGTTTAGCGGAAAGTCACCCTCATAACGTTCAAATTACTAAAGAATCACCAAATTATTCTTTCTAATTAGGAATTGAAATACATTCATTATTTTAGAGATCGCTCTTCATGACTATGTTATATGTTAGCTTGAAATTCTTTTTCGGATAATCGGATGAAAAATGATAGCGAAGTATAGCACTGGGAGGAGCGTTTCTCTAAGTTTTATACATAAAAATCACAATAATAAAGGAGATTCGCAATTATGGAGATGGCGAAAGAGCAAGAATTAATTCTTGTCTTAGACTTTGGTAGCCAATACAATCAATTAATTACACGACGTATTCGTGAAATGGGCGTCTACAGTGAATTACATGATCATGAGATTTCAATTGAAGAAATCAAACGAATGAATCCTAAAGGAATTATACTTTCGGGTGGTCCTAATTCTGTATATGAAGAAGGTTCATTTACAATTGATCCTGAAATATATAATTTAGGTATCCCTGTATTAGGTATTTGCTACGGAATGCAATTAACGACAAAACTTCTAGGTGGTAAGGTAGAGCGTGCAAACGAGCGTGAATATGGAAAGGCTATTATCAATGCTAAATCTGATGAGTTATTCTTTGGACTACCTTCAGAACAAACTGTATGGATGAGCCACTCTGATAAAGTCATTGAGATTCCTGAAGGGTTTGAAGTGATTGCAGATAGTCCTAGTACAAACTATGCTGCGATTGAAGATAAATCACGTCGTATTTATGGCGTTCAGTTCCATCCAGAAGTACGTCATACTGAATATGGTAATGACTTATTAAGAAACTTCGTACGTCGCGTTTGTAATTGTACAGGCGAGTGGACAATGGAGAATTTCATTGAAATTGAAATAGAGAAGATTCGTGAACAAGTTGGCGACCGTAAAGTTTTATGTGCTATGAGTGGTGGCGTAGATTCATCAGTGGTAGCAGTGTTGTTACATAAAGCAATCGGCGATCAATTAACTTGTATATTTGTTGACCATGGTTTACTTCGAAAAGGTGAAGGCGATATGGTCATGGAGCAATTCGGTGAAGGCTTTGATATGAATATTATTCGTGTTAATGCGCAAGACCGTTTTATGGACAAGTTAAAAGGCGTGTCTGATCCAGAACAAAAACGTAAAATTATAGGTAATGAGTTTGTTTATGTTTTCGACGATGAAGCGGCTAAATTAACGGATGTAGATTTCTTAGCTCAAGGTACGCTTTATACTGATGTGATTGAGTCTGGTACTAAAACGGCTCAAACAATCAAATCTCACCATAACGTAGGTGGGTTACCTGAAGATATGGAATTTGAGCTTATCGAACCGATTAACACGTTATTTAAAGACGAAGTACGTGCTTTAGGTATTGAATTAGGCATTCCAGAGCACTTAGTTTGGAGACAGCCATTCCCAGGTCCCGGTTTAGGTATTCGTGTACTTGGAGAAATTACTGAAGATAAATTAGAAATTGTACGCGAATCTGATGCAATTTTACGTGAAGTTGTGCGAGAAGAAGGTCTTGAAAGAGATATCTGGCAATATTTCACAGTTTTACCTGGCATTCAATCGGTAGGTGTGATGGGTGACTATCGTACGTACGATCACACTGTAGGTATTCGTGCAGTGACATCCATTGATGGAATGACAAGTGACTTTGCTCGTATTGATTGGGAAGTTTTACAAAAGATCTCAAGTCGTATTGTAAATGAAGTTGACCACGTAAACCGCGTCGTCTATGACATTACTTCTAAGCCCCCAAGTACAATTGAATGGGAATAATGAAATAATCATACTAAGTAGGTTAGAGACATCATAACAATAGGGTCTCTAGCCTATTTATTTTTATATTGAATACGTTATGATTACGCATTTCTAAACCTTTAGCCATTGTGGTTAAAGGTTTTTTGGTGTGTTATTCACTTTAATAAACAGAAGGAAAGAAATGATGATTTATTAAGTTATAACTATTAGCCTACCGTTTTAACAATTTAACTTAAACCCACTCTGAAGTTTATTACCACTATTTATTTGCTTTGTATTATGAAATATAAAAAAATAAAAACTTTGTTGCATAAATATTTAAAGTATATGTATTTCTTTCTATATTTTTGTTTAATGAAGCTATCTTCTATTATTTTATTAATTTATATTTTCATCTTTATTGCAAAATTGCACTCGAAAAGTTAAAATTATTTTGGGATTGTGGGAAAAGGGGATTTATATAAAATTAAAATAATATGATTTTAGAGAAATTATCTTTTGTATAAGCAATGTATTTCTAGCTATCATTCTTTTAGAAAATCATGATTAATATATCAATATTTCCACTTGCACATTGAGAATTGAATATAAGGGGGATTCTATATGAACTATTATACTTATGTAGATAGAGAAAATTGTATTTCATGTGCTGCCTGTGGAGTAGCTGCTCCTAATTTATTTAAATATGATGTAGAAGATATTGCATATGCGTGCTTAGATAATAACCGCGGATGTGAATCGGTGCCATCTAATGAAATTGAACATTTGAAAAATGCACTTGAGGGATGTCCAACAGAATCAATTAAAATATCGCAACATCCTTTTAATGAAAAGGGTGAGTGATGAATATGAATAAAAATGGTTTTGGCAAGTTATTGTTAGAAGTTCAAAATAAAGTTAAGCGTTTAAAGAATCCATCTACAATTATTCGTACGCTTTTTACGTTAGATGGGAAAATAGCTGAATCTGTTGGAGTGAAAAGTCTCAATATAGAACAAAATGCTATTTATCAATGTTTAACCGAACATAATTCTAGAATCGTTTTTACTTCTGAGTTAGAAAATGTTGATGAAAATAGAATTTATTTCGGTATAACTGAATATGGAAGAATACTCTTGGGTGCGGATAACTTTTTTGATGATTATGCACTTGTATTAGGTTACTTCGTTGTAAATGAACAAGTGATAAAAATCATAAATGAAAAGATAAGAAAAGCGTTAGAGATAGAAGAAATATACAATAAAGAAGTAAAGAACTTTTTCAAAGGTAAAAGCAAAGATGAGATTAACGAAATAATAAAATTTATTAAGTTTAATATCTATCACATGGCACCCATATTGCTTTATGTTAAAGATAAAACTTTTAGTACATTTTATAATTATAATAATTTGATAAAAGAATTCGATGGAGATACAGAGGACTTTTTATTAAATGATTTGCCCTATAAAAGTGCTGAAAAATGGGATAAAGCAGAAAAAATTTTTGTTTTTAATATGTATCTATTACTTAAATCTGGACCTCCCTCACGTGGAGAGGAAGTAAATGGTATACATTTCTCGCTGTCATTTTTAAAAGATTATTTTAATGAAAAAATCAAAGAATATAGTCATATTTTGAAAAGAGAGACGAATAGTAGTCTTAGCCTAGAAAAACAAGCGGCACGTATATATTCGTTAAGAAAAGAAATTGAAAATAGCTATTTAATCTACAGGTATATCAATGGTCTGAATTTACATAAAGAGGAAAGATATATCGATAAAAGCGAACTAGCTAAACTAAATGACGGTAGCTTAAAAACTGATTTAGAAAAATTTACCTCAATTAAATTCAAAAAAGATTATTATCATTATTTTTGCCAAATTATAGAGAAAAATATTGATAAAGAACCATATCAAATGATTGAAAAAATTATGGATATGATTATCAATAAAGCAATTGACCGAACTTCATCCGATATAGGTATGGCTAGAGGTTTTAGAGCGCCACTCAAATTTTATGAAGCCCATCAAAAAGATAAGTTAGAAGAAATTTTTAACTGGGGACAAAATCAATATTTTTGTTGTGTTATCCCAAGTTCACTCATGAAAGATGCATTTCAAGATAATTCTAAAATATTAGCAGGAATACTTACCGCTATAAGTAAAAGAATGGAATATAACAGTTGGCATTATACCCCGGGAAATTTTTTGAATAATCAAACAAGGATCACTCGTCATTTTTATTTTCCACCTGTTATGGCTGACATAACTATGTGGAGTGATCAGCATCATAAAGGACATGTGTTCGCTAAAGTTAAACATGCCATACGTTGTCCGGGATTTATTGAAAATGGGGCAACAATATATAACGCATTTTTTGATCTAAGATTAATGAAGCAAAGCGGAAGTGATTACAGTAAGAATGACCTAGTCATCGCTATATATTATAAAGAAATATTGAAGTCATTATTTCAATCTTGGTTTGATATATGTAAAAAAACCAAGAAAGAAATAAATATCAATATTTATAGTAGAGAATGGTACCAAAATAAATATACTAAAGATAAAGTGGGTGGTTAGGATATGGAAACCTTATTGTTTATAAATATAAGAAGCCATAAGGTAGAAAGAGTTCAACCTATTATAGAAGCTAAAAATTTAGGGTATCGTGTTGTCTTAATGGCAGATAAAAATCCTAAGTTAATCGGAAAATTAGTAGATGAATTAATTATTATAGATTCTTATGATATTCAAAAAACGATTAATACAGTTATTGAATACAACAAAAATATAAAAATTAGTGGTGTTTTTACTTGGTCAGATAAAGATGTAGAGCTTGTGTCATTTTTAAACAAAGAATTGGGTTTGCCTGGTATTAATCCAGAAATAGTACAAAATGTGAGAAATAAATATTTTATGAGACAAGCTATGTCGAGTGTTAAGGGGCTTTGCCCAAATTTTCAAGAGGTTAAAAGCTTGAATGATTTAAAAGAGGCAGTAGCTAATATTGGAATGCCAGGTATATTAAAACCAGTTGGTGCCTCTGGTAGCAAAGGTATTTTTAAAATTGAAAGTAAAGCACATTTGGAAGATACTTTTAATTTATTATTGGATTCTACCTCCCCAAATAAAGATAAGGTTTATAGTTACTACCCTAATCTATATATTTATGAAGAATACATTGAAGGAGAAGAGTTCTCTGTCGAAGGTGTTGTGCAAAATAAAGAAGTATTTATTGCTGGAATTACTGATAAAAGGGTAACACCTAAATTTTCTTTAGAATATATTGCATTTTTCCCTTCTGATAAGCCTGAAAAGGTGAAAGATGAAATTAAAAAGAAAACGAAATTAGCGATTCAAAGTTTAAAAATTGATCACTGTGCATTTCATTTAGAAGGTCGGTTGACGGAATCTGGTTTTAAAGTGATAGAGATTGCAGCGAGACCAGCTGGTGGCTTCATAACGTCGCATCTTATTAGACTCTCTTCGGGTCACTCATTTATCGAAAAAATCATTGATGTTGCTATTGGAAATAATGTTAAAGATAGCTGGCCAGATTATGAAAATGGTAATAAAAAATTATGCTTTTATAGTATACGTGCACATCAAAGTGGACTGTTCAAAAAAAGTGCAGGTCTAGATTTTATTATGGAAATTCCCGGAGTCATTGCCGTCATACCTTTGAAAGAAGAAGGCGATGAAGTCATTATGCCACCACAACATTTCTCTAGTTGCTTCATTGCAAATATTATTTTAGAAGGAGAAAGCACTGAAGATATTGAAAATACTATCGATGAAATCGAATCGTTTATAAAGGTTGAGATACAATGACTGTAATTATATTGTCTAGTACCGATGGAAACAAAACGCCTTACGATTTATGGTTTCCTAATGCTAAAGAAAATATTATTCTTTTTTGTCCAGTAGAAAAAGAACATACATTCAATTCACAGCATTTTTTATTAATTGAAGCATTTGAAAATTACATGGATAACGTGGAGGTTGAAACTAAAGCGATACAGCTAAGCAAAAAGTACAATATCACAAATGTATTATCCATATCGGAATTTGACGTTGTACGGAGTGCGCGGTTAAGAGAGATACTACATTGTCCCGGTCAGTTATTGATGAGTGCGGAATCATATAGAAATAAAATATTGATGAAACAATTACTATATGATTCATCTGTAAATATTCCTAAATTTGAAAAAGTAATTTCTAAAACACAAGTTGAAAAGTTTATTCAACAAACGAGCTATCCTGTGGTTTTAAAACCAATCTATGGTTCAGGATCCATGGATGTATATATTATTAAGAATCAACAAGACATAGACGCCTTTTTTGAAAAAAATCTAAATATAAATAATTATGAAATCGAAGAATTTATCAATGGAGAAATGTATCATGTTGATGGATTAATTCAAAATCATGAAGTCATCGTTTCTTATGTTTCTAAATACTATAAAGGCTGTTTAGAATTTCAAGAAAATCAACCTTTATCGAGTTTTATGATTGAAGAAAAAAATTCGATCAATAAAATTTTAAAAGCACAAGCTGAAAAAGTCATAGATATATTACCTAGCTTTCCAAACGGCTCATTTCATGCTGAATTTTTCGTAACTAACAGTGGCGAAGTTTATTTTTGTGAAATAGGCAGTAGAACTGGAGGCGCAGAAATAGGAAAAGTGATTCAAAATTCGACGTATATACACTTAAATAAAGAAAGTTTATATTTGCAAATGTTTGAGGAACATACTATTTCAATTCCACAAGAACCAGTTGAACGATACTCTGGTTTTGTTTTGATTCCACCTCAACGTGGCGTCTATAAAGGAATTAAGAAAAATTTAGATTTTGACTGGGTAGTAGCGACTAAAATTTTTGCTAAAAAAAATAAAACATATAACGATGCGCAATTAAGTGTTGATCATATCATATCTGTTGTAATAGAAGGCAACAGTGAAAATGAACTTATTTCTAGAATTAATATTGTCAATGAATGGTATGAAAAAAATGTTATATGGGAACATCATCAATAGAATAAAGGAGTTTTTATTGAAAAATTTACCTGAAATCATATATATATTATTTTTAGCTACATTTCTTGAAAGATTTAGCTATTTTCTGATTATACCTTTTTTATCTATTTATTTAGCTCAAAATTATCATTTAAGTGGTTTGGAAATAGGTTTGGTAGTTTCGACATTTGCGATTACATCTCTATTTATGAGTTTTATAGCGGCGCCTTTTATAGACAAAATCGATAAAAAAGTCATTATTTTTGTTGGTTTATTTCTATCGGCAATGAGTTTCCTATGTTTCCCTCTAATCAGTAAATGTCTATTTTTCGTTATATTTGCTTTAGTTAATAGTATTGGAAGTAGTCTTCTTTCGCCGACATATAAAACAATTTTGGCATTATCCACTGATAAAATGAATAAGGAATTTGTATTTAATATACGCTATTATCTTGTTAACATTTCAGCTACATTAGCTCCATTGGTGTCAGTACAATTACAATTCTTAGGTGTACATATTATTTGTTACATCATTTTTATGGCTTATTGTATCAATTTCAATGCGTTTATATATGCATTTTACGTACTTAAAATAGATTTACAAAATAAAAATAATACTTTGAAAGTTGATATTAGTCGTATGTATACTACATTTCGTGATGATAGAGCATATTCATATTTAATCATTGGATTGATCCTGTTTGTGTTTGGTTATACCGTTATGACTAGCATATTACCCCAATATTTTGCTATATATTATAAAAATCTTAATGCCTCAAAGTTATTTGCGTTGTTACTTTCAGTAAATGGAATTACTGTTATCACATGTCAATTCTTCTTTTATGTTTTTAGCAAACGCGCATCCATTAAAACAGCAATGATTACGGGGGCCTTCTTATTACCTGTGAGTTTATTTGCTCTAGGGATAATTGATGATGTTATCTTAAAATGTATATCAATGGTCGTGTTTACTTTAGGCGAAATGTTGGTTTTTACAATGATGGATATACGTATTGATGCATTATCTAATGATAATTTTAAAGGGACATATTATTCGTTAGCTGGGTTGCAAAACCTGGGAGCTTTGTTAGCGCCAATCATAGGTGGTGTGTGTTTAGACATTATTCAGCAAAGTTGGATAATATTCGGATTGTTATCAATTATAACCTCTTTCAGTATATTATTTTTCTATAAAAGTAATAAAATTGCATAATCATCAAGATTGGAATTGTATATTTAAATTCATAAGTGTATAAATATAGATTTAAATGTTATATATTGTGATGATTTCAACGTCTAAGTATTCAAGTCTGTCAGTTAAGCAAAATTTATTCATTATATCTTAAAGGTTTTATAATAATAATGTAAAGAAATAATTGAGAGGAGATGAATTTCATGAGTGATTTAATTCAATTCGCGAAAAAAGTCTTCGACTTCTTAAGAAGTATTCTAGTACATGGTGGACCTAAGTTTTAAATAAATTGCCACTCCATTAAGGAGTGGCTTTGTTGTATTGAATTGTAGTACAACGTAAAAAATTAAACATTAAGATTTTTGAAATTTTCGAAAGTTTAATATATATTTGTTAAACAAACTTTAAGACTAAAATTATGGAGGGGTATATGAAGACTGTCAGTCCATTTATTTATGTAAAAGACGTAGATAAATCATTAAGTTATTATAAAGATGTATTTCAGGCAAATACTGAAATTCTGATGGGTAAAGATGGTAAAACGTATCATGCCCAATTGATTATTGGAGAGAGTACTTTTGTTCATTTCGCAGATACTTTCCATAAACATCCGATTTCTAAAAATCCTCACCTCATTATCGAATGTGATTCGCAAGAAGAATTGGAACGTGTGTATCAACGATTAGTAGATGACGGTGGTCAAATTAAAGTGAAATTAGAGAAGACGTTCTTTAATGCGTATCATGCTGAAGTTAAAGACCGCCTAAATGGTATTACATGGGTATTAAATTACTTCATTAATGGCACATTTTAAAATTAAACAATTCGTTATGGGTTAGTTAAAAACGAGAAACGTTTTTAACTAACTTTTTTTATTTGTGCTATTGCTAAACTCATTTTCAAAAGAATAGGTTGATACTTAAACCAACTTTCTATAAAATGTAAAACGTAATAATTACTATTTACATAAAGAGAGGTTATATGAATGGCTAAGATACCAGTGACAGTGCTAAGTGGATATTTAGGTGCTGGAAAGACAACATTGCTTAATCATATTCTTAAAAATAGAGAGGGGCGTCGAATTGCTGTCATAGTCAATGATATGAGTGAGGTCAATATTGATAAAGACTTAGTCGCTCAAGGCGGAGGGTTATCTAGAACGGATGAAAAACTTGTCGAACTATCAAATGGGTGTATCTGTTGTACTTTAAGAGATGATTTACTTAAAGAAGTTGAACGTTTAGTTAAAAAGGGCGGTATTGACCAAATTGTCATTGAGTCTACAGGAATTTCAGAACCTGTACCGGTTGCGCAAACATTTTCCTATATAGATGAAGAATTGGGGATTGATTTAACCGCTTTATGTAGGTTAGATACTATGGTAACTGTAGTGGATGCGAATCGTTTTGTTAACGATATACAATCTGAAGATTTATTAGCTGATAGAGATGAAAGTATAGGGGATGCTGATGAACGCACAATAGCAGATTTACTGATTGACCAGGTTGAATTCTGTGATGTGATGATTATCAATAAAACTGATTTAGTAAGTAAAGAGGCATTAGGTCGTTTAGAACAGACTCTTAGAGCGTTACAACCTGAAGCAAAGATGATTAAAACAGTAAATTCAGAAGTTGATTTATCAGAAGTATTAAATACACAGTTATTTGACTTTGAGAAGGCAAGTGAGTCTGCGGGATGGATCAAAGAGCTTACAGAAGGTGGTCATGAACATCATACGCCTGAAACAGAGGAGTATGGAATTTCATCATTTGTTTATCGCAGAAAACTCCCATTTAACGCAGAACGTTTTAAAGATTGGTTCGATCATTTACCTAGCAATATCGTGAGAGCAAAGGGAATCGTTTGGTTTGCACAACATAATAGTGTAGCTTGTTTATTGTCGCAAGCAGGCTCGTCATGTGATGTTCATCCTGTAACATATTGGGTTGCTACCATGCCTGAACAAAAGCAGAAAGAAATACTTCAAGCACGTGCGGAAGTAGCTGCTGAATGGGATTTAGAATATGGGGATCGTCATACGCAATTTGTTGTTATAGGAACTGACTTAGACCAAGAGGAAATAACTAGACAGCTAGATGCTTGTTTAATAAATACTTCAGAAATTAATCAAGATTGGCGATTACTTTACGATCCTTATCAATGGAAATATGATAAAAGAATGTAGTGAGGAGTTGATGCGTATCATTTACTATTCTGGGTGAACTTAGAGTCTTGAGTTTCAAGAAAATAAGTGATTGTTCCACGTGAAAAATACATTAAAAATACAGGTTATTGTAAAAGTGAATGTAATTAAGCACTCCTGCAATAACCTGTTTTAATTTATTTAATATTCTTTCTAACAAATTGACCTGCCGAACCTTTAAATGATTCGCCACCAGCCATTTCTTGTTTCGCATATTGGTCTGTTGATTTTCCATCTAAATTATATCCATATGTTCTCAAGCCATAAATTTTGCTGAATTTGGAATCTAACATCGGTGAACCTGAAGCGCCTGATCTGAAAATATCTTTTGTTAGTATTTCTGAACCATTTCCAGAAAATTGTACAAAGCGTAAACGATTAAAATATGCCTTAGTATTATCATTATGTTGCCATGGATAACCTAATGAGTAAAGTGTCGAGTTGAATTTTAAACTTTTAATTTCTTTGTCCGTAGCGATTCGTATAGGTTTAACATACTTGCCCATATTTTCTTTAGTATGTACTACCGCAATATCGCTTTGAGGTACTTTAATCACCTTTGAGGCATGAAAATGATATGGGATAGACTTGCCATCTCGATTCATATCGAATGAAATGTATTTAGCAGCTGCAGCTTTACCATATCTGTCATCAATGACATGGGCATTCGTAATAAATGTATGCGAACCTATCACTGTTCCTGTTCCCATTGAATCTTGTTTTCTTACTTTTGGGTCGTTGCTTCCTTTTTTCCAGCCATTCTTATTAGATACTCTACCAATTGCTTTTAATTTACTTTGTTTAGTAGTTGTGTAATGCGAGATACTAAGTTTCTTATTACTGATTTTTTTAGCTTTATTCAAAGCTGTAACATATGTTGGATACTGAAACCCGTCTCGATAATAATGATCAACTTCAGCTTTAGCTTTTTCACTGTGGTACAAACTAAATGTAATAGTGGATGTTGAAATCAGTGTACCAGCAATAACAGTTTTAATGATTTGAGATATTTTCATAATTAGCTCTCCCTTTGTTAATGAAAATAAATGATCTAATTAGACAATAGCGAATGGCGTAGTGAAAATGAGTAACACAAAAAAGTTAACGAAGAATAGAGAAATATTAAGTGATTTATTATTTCTAAACATTCCTAAAATGTTAACAATGATAGATATAACGAAAAATGTTGCACCTGGGAAATACCAAAAACTAAATCCACTTTCGTTATATAGATTAGTGAACATTGTTGTATAGCAAATAAACACGCTAATTAGTGTGAATAAGATTGATAAAATATCTAAAATTGATAGATTTCTCATGTATGTCGTTCCTTTCGATGTCGTAGTAATAATTAAATTTTTAGCATTGAAATCATAGTTAAGAGTTAGCAAATTTCATGCTGTATATTCTATTATATGTATAAATATGTTTATTACAATAGTTATTTTAATTTTTAATATAAATAAACAAAAAGAAAGGGCGATTAGATAGTGGGGAGATCTATTATTCAAGTAGTAAGTGATTTGCAAATAAAAAAACCACTACCTTATTAGGTAGTGGTTTGGATAAAAATTATAGACTATTTTTTGAATTTTTTAACTAAGTCTACGATAGTTTTAACGATTTCGATGATAGTTGTAACGATACCCATGTTTGTTGCCTCCCTTCACAACATTGTATGTTAGAGAATTTTTATTGAATATTCATAAGCTATGAGTAATAGCTAAATGAATCAATAAACTTATTTGTTAGTGAATTTTTCAATTAAGCCTTTGACAACTTTAACGATTTGATTGATGATATCACTCATTAAAATTACCTCCTTTGCTTAGTTGATATGTATAGTTTAACGAGAAAGTGATGTTTTGGGTGTGATATTCCCTAACTCGTTTATTAAATAGCCTAAGTGAAATTTTTAGGTCATTAAGTTACACACAATTATTCCTAGATGTAGTTAAGTAGTGTAAACCTTTACAAAACCTTTACATTCATATTTTGAGCTTGTTCTTCACTTCACAATTTAACCTTATTTTAGGTAGAAAAATTGGTGTGACAAGCCAATTTAAATTGACATTAGTATTAAAATGAATTACATTTATACTAATGTGCGCAAAAGTAACAGCTAAGTCTTACTTTAGCGATTATGGATTTCGACATCCAAATTGATGAAGAAGAAAGAGTTTTTACTTTGCTATAAATGATATATAGGCAGCTTATTTAAATAAAGTTAATAATAGTACATGTTTAATTGATTAACATGTTTACTCTATACATACTTGAGTTGAATTGAAGCCTACAGTAGTTATAAATTCTTTTAAACCATCATTGTATTCAATGGTGGTGAAGGGATTAACTATTGTAGGCTTTTTTATTATGGAAATTAAGTGAAATAGAAGTCATTTTTGAAAAGTGGGGGACGTGCAATGTTAAGTATGAGCATCATTTTAATAGTATTTTTTATAACACTTGTCATTGCTATACTGAGTGGATTAATATTTCTCATTCCATCAGTACCAATTAAATACATTAAAATACACCTTTATCTCATTGTTCTACCAATTATTATAAGTGTTATAGGACTATTGAATGTTAGTGATAGAGAACAAATTGGGCCTTTTACAATGGATCATCTCGCGTGGTTAATGGGAAGTTTCATACTTATTTTAGGTTTTATTATTCAAAAGTTCTCAGTTCGTTATTTAATAGGTGACCGTAATTACCGCAAGTATTTTCCATTATTTACGTTAATCACATCTTTTGCATCTATTGCATGGTTAAGTGGAGATTTGAGATTGATGGTTTTATTTTGGGGAGCAACGTTACTTTCTTTAACGCTACTCATAAGAGTAAATCGTTCTTGGAAGATACCTTACGAGGCGGCTAAAGTATCTGGAAAGTCATTTGCTTTGGGATGGCTCTCATTACTTGTTGCTGTCATCTTATTATATGTAGCTACAGGAAACTGGCATATTAATGTCACTTTAGCAAACGATGACGTAATAACTAGTGGTATGAGATTCATCATTGATATGCTCATCGTTTTAGCAGTAATCGTACCTGCTGCTCAATTTCCATTCCAAAGTTGGTTAATTGAATCAGTAGCTGCACCTACGCCTGTTTCTGCAATTATGCACGCGGGCATTGTGAATGCGGGAGGCATAATACTAACACGGTTTTCACCTGTCTTTAATGACCCATTAGCAATTACTATCTTGTTAATTATCGCAAGTATTTCTGTATTACTAGGGTCTGGCATCAGCTTGGTACATGTGGATTATAAAAGACAATTAGTTGGTTCTACGATGAGCCAAATGGGCTTTATGCTTGTTCAATGTGCCTTAGGAGTTTACTCAGCAGCGATTATTCATTTAATTTTACATGGTGTATTTAAAGCAACGCTATTCTTACAATCAGGTTCGGTTGTGAAACGATTTAATATACCAATACCACCTAGCGCTAAGCGTTCTTATAGTTGGGTAGTATTAGGTCGTTGCTTAGCAATTATTATTGCTATTTTATTTTGGTTAGGTAGTGACCGCAGTGCATATGAAATTTTAAGTGCTTTAATATTGGCGTGGTCGCTAATGGTATCATGGAATCAAATGGTGGCATTTAGTAGAGGACTAATCGGTAGAGTGATAGGTATTATAATGATTGTTATTGTTGCTCTTGTTTATATTGTTACACATCATTATTTCTACAATACATTAAGTCATGTTTATATGAATGTTGCTCATCCACCATTAATGAGTGTGATCATTGGTATTTTAATTTTAGTGTTTGGAAGCGTTCTTAGTATTTGGGTTGCACGTCAGAGAGATTCAAAAGCGTTTGCTGTTTTGTATTTGTGGCTGGTTAAATTAGGTGAAGCCAAGACGAAATCAATCGAAAGTCACCCAACTTATCTGAAGAAATATTTATAAAAGAGGAGAGAAAGGTTATGACTCAATATCAACAAGATATGAATGAATTGGTATCACGTGCAAAACGTGTCATTACACCCTTATCACCTATTTCTATATTTGCTGCACGCAATCCATGGGAAAGTTTAGAAGATCGTACCTTTGATCAAGTTGCAAAGTGGATTAGAGAGGTAAGAGATATTGATATGTATCCTAACCATGCTTCTATTCATGCAGGAATTAAAAATGGAGAGATTGATAAGAAGGTGTTTGAAGACGTTCTTCAAGAAGATATAAACGCTTTTGATACGCCTCTCTCTGAAAATGAAGTTCACGCATATATGGATAATGCTAAACATTTATCTCACATTGATGAGGAATATTTTAATGAAAATGATCAAACAAAATTAGAAGAATGGGTGAAAGATCATTTTAAAGATTCTGTGAGTCAAACACGTGTTAGAGCTAAGAGTGCTGACCGTCTTAGTTCAAACGGAGAAAAACTTATCGATATTTTAGACGCACACATGATTAAATGGTCAAAATTATATTTAGACGATTTTCAATCAAGTTGGACAATGCCACAACGTGATAAAGGTTTTTATACAGCATGGTTACATTTAGCACAACACGACCCAATGTTACAGAAAGAACAACGTCAAAAAATTAAAATGCTATCTCATGACGTCAATGAAGCGATTTATCAAGCTTTTAAATATTTGAACATTAAGGAAGAAAACCAGCAAGCATATGTAGAAAGTCATTTATTATCATTACCTGGTTGGGCTGGAATGATGTATTACCGTGCAGAAAAAAATGAATTTGAAAAAGACTTACTTACTGAATATGTAGCTATACGCTTGTCTATGGAAGCATTGCTGATTAATAGTCAATTTGATACCTCTAATGGACTGCCTTTTCATATAAAAAAAGGTTTGGAGCAAGTTCATACGTTACTTTATCACAGCAACATGTCTGTGAGTGAATGGTTAGAGTTACCGGCGTCTAAACAGAGTGATTATTTAAAATTAGTAGAAACTTTTAGTCCGGCATATTTCCAGAAACTGTGGCTTTATGCGTGGGAAGAAACGCATGAAAATGAATTAGTTGAAAAAATCTATGATTCACCACGTAAGATACATGATAAACAAAGAACACAAGTACAACTAGCATTCTGTATTGATGTACGTTCTGAACCGTTTAGACGTCATTTAGAGAGTGAAGGTCCTTTTGAAACGATAGGTATAGCAGGATTCTTTGGTTTACCTATTCAAAAAGAAGTGCTAGATGAGCAATTTACGCATAATTCATTACCGGTCATGGTAGAACCTGCATATAAAATTAAGGAATATGCTGATCGACAAGAGTTAAATATGTATAATCAACAACAACGTTCTGTAACTTCGATGTTTTATACATTTAAACTAATGAAGCATAATGTATTACCTAGTCTATTATTACCCGAACTAAGTGGGCCATTTCTCAGTATTAATACTATTGCTAATACCATTTTACCGAAGAAAGCACATCAATTTGTGAATCGTCTTACAAAAAAATGGCTTCGTAAACCTGATGCCAAATTAACAATTGAAAGAGAACACGGTCAATACTCTGAATTACCGATAGGGTTTACTGAGGAAGAGCAAGTTCAATTTTCTAAAAATGCTTTACAATTAATGGATTTAACAAAAGACTTTGCACCACTTGTAGTTTTAGGCGGTCATGGTAGTGAGTCTCATAATAATCCTTATCATGCCACATTAGAGTGTGGCGCTTGTGGGGGGGCATCGAGTGGATTTAACGCTAAATTATTAGCTACCATGTGTAATATGCCATCTGTAAGAGAAGGGTTAGCCCAAGAAGGAATTCACATTCCTGAGGACACTGTTTTTATAGCTGCAGAACATAAAACATCAGTAGATTATTTAGAGTACATTTACATGCCACACTTAAGTGAAGCCGCACAACATGCTTTTGATCAATTAGAAGTAGCAATGCCTAAGGTAAGCTATAAAGCTAATTTAGAACGTCTAGGTGAATTACCGAGTATTGATGAACATCACAAGGACCCTATTGGTGAAGCGCATCGTTATGCAAGTGATTGGAGCGAAGTTCGACCTGAATGGGGATTAGCTAAAAATGCAGAATTTATAATTGGTAAACGTGAAATTACTGAGAATAGTGATCTAGAGGGGCGAGCATTCTTACACAATTATGATTGGGCGAAAGATGAAGATGGCCAAATTTTAAACACGATTATCTCAGGCCCTGCCCTTGTTGCTCAATGGATTAACTTACAATATTATGCGTCTACAGTGGCACCACACTTTTATGGTAGTGGAAATAAGACGACACAATCTGTGACTTCAGGTGTAGGTGTGATGCAAGGGAACTCAAGTGATTTAATGTACGGGCTGCCGTGGCAGTCTGTTATGGCAGGAGATAATGAAATGTATCATTCGCCAATACGCCTCCTTGTAGTTATCCAAGCGCCTGATGCGCATATTCAACGCCTGCTAAATGAAAATGATCATTTTCGTCGTAAAGTTGATCATCGTTGGGTCAGACTTGCTAGTATTGATGAAAATAATAGCTGGAAAGATTGGTAATTGTTAATTAGTGTGATAAAGAATTGTGATCTAAATTAACGCGATTTCGGAAATATCTAGATTAATGTTAAACTATAGTTAATCAAGATATAGGAGTAGTCTAGTTATGAAAAAGACTAAAGGTATTTATGAATCCGAAATAAGTAAAGCTATTACGCAATGGGAAAAGGACTTTCTAGGTAGAGGGTCATTATCTGTAAAAACTGACATATTACGCGATATGATAATTGTTAATTTACAAGGTATATTAACACCTGCTGAATATCGTGTATGTAAGACGAACGAAGGCTTATTAAATATTAAGCTTACACGTTCAGAACTTGTCGAATCAGGAGAAGATGATTTAAATGCGATTATTTATGATTTGACAGGCGTAAAAGTTGTGACATTTCATAGTGATTTAAGCACAGTTACTGGTGAGCGCGTGATTGTTTTTAAATTAGAAGATAATTTTGAAAAAAGAATAAATCAATAAACGGAATGAAGACAGTACTATCGAAGAGATAGTGCTGTTTTTTATTTTAGATGAAATAAATCATTGACGTATACAACTAAACGATAGATGATTCCCATTAAATTAGGAATAATAACCATTGTGGCGATTAACTTTTCAGATTTAAATGCAATTAAACTTAAAATAATAGGGATTATATAAAGTATAAATAACCATAATAATAACGTGTCAAAGTTGGGATAGAATGGTATAAAAAAGCGTATAAGTGTAATAATGAGAGCAATGTAAATGAGTATTCGCTTATCCTTCAAAATATTCCTTCCTAACATATATAAAATAGATAAAACTTATTATACATTAATATTCATGTAATAAGTATAAAATCTTAATGATAAATGATAGCTTAGTGCATAAATTAATACAAGAGATTGTTTGAAAAAGTAATTGATTAGAATTTGAGGTAGAATGAGAAATAATAAATCATTTAGCAAGTGAATTTGTGGTTAAAGTGAGGCGTATTCAATGAGAATAAATCAATTTAATCAGCCTATAGGGGATGAAGTATCTCATAATTATCAATTCCAATTTCCTAAAAAAGAACAATTAGACGGAAGGTATAGTTCATTAGTTAAATTAAATGAATCTCATATTGACGATTTGTTTCAAGTTTTAGGTAAGGAAGATAGTCGGCCTAGTTGGACATATTTATTTGAGAATCCAATTCTACACAAAGAGGAATTTAATAAGTACATCCAACGTTTAATACACAAGGAGGACTCAGTATTTTACGCAATTATCGATCGCAACCAGCAACGTGCATTAGGCTATGTCTCACTAATGAGGATAAATCAAAATCATGGCTCAATTGAGATAGGTAATGTACATTATTCTAATCAGTTAAAACGTACAAGAGTTGCTACTGAAATCCAATTTTTATTAGCACAATATGTCTTTGAAGGTTTAGGTTATCGGAGATATGAATGGAAATGTGATCATTTAAATGAGCCTTCTAAAAAAGCTGCACAACGCTTAGGATTTACCTTTGAAGGTGTGTTTAGACAGGCAGTTATTTATAAAAATAGAAATCGTGATACTGCATGGTTTTCTATGATCGATAAAGAGTGGCCTCAAATAAAAAAGAGATATGAAATTTGGCTAAAACCTCAAAATTTTGATGAAAAAGGCAATCAAGTTAATAAGTTGTAAAAAGTTAGTTTTAAGAAGAACAAGAATATGATTTATCTTCTATCACAACTAAGAGAAATAGGTGTTTAAATGAAGATTGAAAGGTTGAATTTAATAAAAGTAACAATTCCTTTGCTTATCATGTTGCTTATTATTTTTAGTTTTATGATGTATGGTGTAATGACAAACTGTCACTTACTCAAAGTTATAGATAAATCATCTTTAGAGTGGTTTACACAATGCTTTGGTCACCCACCAAGAGTATATGAAGGTGATATTTTAAATTTATATATGACTTTTTGTGCTACAGTTGGCGATGTAAGTGCCGTTCTTAAATTAGCATCAATACTCGTTATATGTTTGTTTATTTTCAAAAATAAACATCAAGCGATATGGGTATTATTATTAATGACTACAGGTACATGGATTAATTATCTTATTAAGCAAACTGTGGAAAGACAGCGTCCATTTAGTCATTTAGCTATTGATTCTGGATGGTCCTTTCCTAGTGGTCACTCTAATGCGAGTATCTTACTCTTTTTAGTGATTATGCTTACAATTGTACCTGTTATAAAAGTAAAAGTGATTCGAATCATTATTATAATTGTAACAAGCATACTCTGGATAAGCATTTTGTTTTGCAGATTATATTTTCATGCACACTATCTTACTGATGTTATTGGCGGTGGAACATTAGCAGTTGTATGGGTATTACTATTTATAATGGCTTACCCTTTGTTTACTTTACGGAATAATAAGAAAAACTAGAGTGATATAAGGAGTTTAGATAATATGGGAAATGATAAAGCACTTGTACTAGGCGGCGGTGGAATCACAGGAATGGCATGGGAAGCAGGTGTTCTAGCAGGATTAATTGAAAATGATATAAATGTATCTAGTGCCGATGCGATTATTGGGACATCAGCTGGTTCATTTATTGGTGCTATATTAGCAAATCAAGTGGATATGAAATCCTATTATTTAGAATTACCATCTCAAATTAGTTCGAATGATAGAGGTTCATTAAATTCGGATTTATATCGTCTTTGGCAAAATGCATTTGTTGTAGGCAAAGATGATCCAATTAAAGTAGGTCAAATGCTTGGAGATATTGTTTATACGCATCCATCTAAAATGCCATTAAACCAACGTATGCATGCAGTCCGTCAGCGCTTAGGTAATGTGGATTGGACAGGTAATCTTTTTATAACCGCTATTAATGCCAAATCTGGACAGCTAGCCACTTTCAATAAAGAGAGCAACATACCGTTAGAAGAAGCGGTAGCAGCAAGTGGTGCTGTACCAGGTTTATGGCCTCATATACGCCTATTAAATCAAGATTGGATTGATGGAGGAATGACTTCTCCAGCAAATGCAATGGCAGCTAAAGATTTTAAAAATATCATTATCATAGCCCCGTTAGCTGATGGTTATGGAAATCTACCTAGTGTAAACGATGATGCAAATAAATTAAATAAAAATAGTAATGTAATTACTGTCACACCAAATAATGATAGTCAAAAAGCTATTGGTGAGAACATTTATAGTCCTGATAATTTAATTAATATTGGACATGCTGGTTATGAGCAGGGCATATCAATAGCTGAAGAAATCAAACAACATCATCATGTATGGATGTCATAGATACCATCATCCATTTGTTAAAATAAATAGAATAGCTCAGTAATAATGTGTTTTTAAATGATTCAGTCTATCTGTATCATGCGAGCCGTCTAAAATTGAGAAAACGTAATTATATTAGGAGTGACATTAAGAAATGAAGATTAAAGCACCTCAACCAATTTATTTAAAGGGAAATCGTGACCAAGCGATTCTCTTATTACACTCTTTTACAGGTACAGTGCGCGACGTCAAGCACTTAGCGACAACTTTAAATGACCAAGGTTTTACCTGTTATGTGCCAAACTATCCAGGTCATGGTTTACCATTAGATCAATTTACACAATTTAATATTAATGATTGGTGGAATGAAGTTAAAGATGCCTATCACTTCTTAGAGGACGAAGGTTATCAACATATTTATGCTACAGGTGTTTCTTTAGGAGGATTGTTTACGCTTAGGCTAGCTGAGCAATTTGATTTAGAGCGAATAGCTGTCATGTCAGCACCTCATAAAAAAGGTGAGAGTGGTATTGCTAAAAGACTTGAAACTTACGGGCGAAGAATGAATCAAATTTTAAACTTCGATGACGCAGAAAGCTTTGATCAATTGGAAAATATTCAAAAGTATAATAAACAAATTGAGGTTTTTCAAAATATCATTGATGATATCATGTCTCATCTTGATAGAATTACAATTCCAACTAAGGTAATGTATGGCGAGCAAGATGATAAGGCGTATTCCCATAGTGCGCAATTTATTTTTGACCATATTGCTAGTGAGGATAAAGAATTGAATTCTTTTGAAAGAAGCGGTCATTTAATGACATATGGAGAGGGACGAGAAGCATTAGAGCAAGCTATTGTTGAATTTTTTAACGATAACGAGTAAGAGCTATAAAATATTAAAGGAGACTAATAGTTTATGAAACGCACATTCTTACTTACTTATACAACTATTTCAGGTAAAACTTATACAGAATTTAAAACTTTTGAAAATGGTCCCGACTATGACACTTGTGTGAGACGTATTATAGATGAGTTTGATGAACTCCCGTATCTATATATCAAAAAAGATATTGTTCGTTATATTAATGTAAATCATATTGAGAGTTTAGATATTGAGGAAGTATCTGAGGGGCAAAATATTGTTTATGGATTAGATGATGAGTAAAAGTTAAAATTCAAAAATGTTAAATCTAATTATTCTGACAATATATAGGTACATTGCACTTAAAATCAACTCGTGATACAGTGGTATTTAAGCACAAAAACACTTTAGCGCTTTAAAGGGAGTTGGTAAAATGAGCAACCAATCGCAGTGGAAGACATCTACCGGTTTTATCCTAGCTAGCGCAGGTTCTGCAATTGGCTTAGGCGCAATGTGGAAATTCCCATACATGGCCGGAATATACGGCGGTGGCGCATTCTTATTAATGTTTTTGATTTTCACTATTTTTGTAGGACTTCCGTTACTCATAATGGAATTTACTGTAGGCAAGATGGGGCGTACATATACGACTCAAATTTATAGTAAATTAACTGGTAAGAAATGGTTAAATCTCATTGGATGGAACGGGAATTTAGCCGTATTAATATTATTTGGATTTTATAGTGTTATAGGTGGTTGGATTATCATCTATATGGGCAATGTTATTGTACAAGCACTATCTTTCAAGCCCATTTCTCTAACTAGTATCAAATTTGAAGATATTATTAGTAATCCTTGGCTAACAGTACTCGGACAGGGGATATTTATTTTTCTAACGATGATTATTGTTATGCTCGGTGTTGAAAAAGGTTTGGAAAAAGCATCTAAAATTATGATGCCATTATTATTTATCTTTTTATTAATTATTGTAGTAAAATCTTTAACTTTAGACGGTGCGCTAGAGGGCGTGCGCTATATTTTACAACCAAGACTTCATGATGTCTCAATGGAAGGTGTGCTCTTTGCACTAGGGCAATCTTTCTTTACTTTATCACTTGGTACAACAGGAATGATTACTTATGCAAGCTACGCACCAAAAGAAATGACTATTAAATCTTCAGCAATTTCAATTGTAGTTATGAATATTCTAGTGTCTATCTTAGCAGGTTTAGCCATTTTCCCAGCTTTAAAAGCGTTTGGTTACCAACCTCAAGAAGGTCCTGGTTTATTATTTAAAGTTTTACCATTAGTGTTTAATCAAATGCACTTTGGAGCGATTTTCTACTTTATCTTTTTAGTATTGTTTTTATTTGCAGCATTGACATCTTCTATTTCATTGTTAGAGTTAAATGTATCTAACTTTACTAAAAATGATAATCGCAAACGTAAACGAGTAGCATTCATCGGCAGTGTATTAGTATTTGTGATTAGCATTCCGGCTACCCTTTCATTTAGTAGTTTAAGTGATGTGAAAATAGGTGCGGGCACCATCTTCGATAACATGGATTTTATTGTTTCAAACATTTTAATGCCAATAGGTGCTTTAGGTACCACATTAGTTGTAGGTCAATTGTTAGATAAAAAGTTATTACAAGAGAGCTTTGGTAAAGACAAGTTCAAATTATTCTTACCTTGGTATTATTTAATTAAATTTGTAATGCCAGTGGTGATTATATTAGTCTTTATCGTTCAATTAGTATAAAAGGGATCGTTACCAGAAAAATAATTCATTGGTAACGATCCCTTATTTTTTAGTTAAAGTATGCTTCAAGATATGCTTTATCTAGTTTAAGTAACTCTACAAAATCATCAGACATAATTTCTTCGCTTAATTCAATATTTTTATCTAAAATAAAATGTGCTAATTTTTCATTTTCTTCATTAGACTCGAAGAACGTTTTAGCATTTTCTACAATGTTACTATCGCTATAAATGATGAGCGCTCTACCATAAGGTAAGTCACGTTTACTACGTTGATAAGCAGGTTCTAATAAACTCATTACTTTAGCGCCATTTTTATAATTAAAAGCTGCATCTAAATCACTTTTAACCTTATCATTAATATTGGATAAACGTTCTTTTTCTGGTTCGTTATCAGGTCTAAACTCATCTTTTAAATATTCTTTCCAATCATTTAAATCTTTTTGTATTTGTTGTTCAAGCTTTTTACTATCTTCCGAATTTGAATCATTAAGTTGTTTAATTTTCTCTATATTTTGCTTAATTTTATCAAAAGATGTTAAATCTTCTTTATTTAAATTACTTTTATCAAATTCTTCATAATGGCCAGTGACATTCATATAAAGGCCTCCTCAAAAGTTTTAATTTAGGTTTAATTTACCTAGCTTAGACCTATCTTAAACATAATTATATTAAATCTACTTTGAAGGTTGAACATTCTCTAATTCGACGTGTTGCTTTTGTAATTCATTTATAAGTTTTTGAGACATTGTAGCATTTTTAATGACTACATTATCGAACGCACAATTTTTGAATTTAACATTTTCAAATGAAGCATTATCAACTTCAACATTTTTAAAGTTAACGTTTTTGAATGTAGTATCCGTCATTTTAACATTACGAGCGAGATTTTCGTCGAACAAGATATCTTGGAAGACCATGTTATTAAGAACAGTTTCATCAAATGATGTATTCACAAATGTTGTGTCTTTATATTGATTCTTATAAAAATGAACACTCTCAAAGATGCAATTATTAAAACCACATGTAGTGAACTTACTATTAGAAATCGCTTTTATATTTTTAAAAATACCTTCATTAAAGTTGCAGTTTTTAAAACGACTTTTATTAACTTCTAATTCATCATACATTGAATTTCTAAAATTAGACGATGTATAACGTAGATTTTTAAAATTTTCTTTCGTAAATACTGATAAGGACAAGTCACGTTTCGTCATAATTTGTTATCTCCTTTAGTTTATAATTTCTCTCAATTTTGGATTCATATATTTAGATGTGTATATACATCTTTAACTTAGCTCTATTCACTTTAATGATAACATGTTGCACATATAATCACATATGATTGACTTTTAATTAATTTCTAAGGATTTTATATTTCGCAAAAGTAATTTGATTTCTTCGCTTAGTATGTGTTCTTCATTTTCGAAAATTGCAAAAAGGGAAGGTTTCGTTTATAATTCATACCTGATAAGTAAGAATTTAAAAAACATAAATTAGAAAGTAGGTTACGTTCGTGAGACGTGTAGAGCGTTAATCGGACAAGATGGAATATGATAGCTTATGATTTAATTGGGCAGACACCACTGGTGTTATTGGAAAGTTTTAGTGATGAAAATGTAAAAATATATGCGAAACTAGAGCAATTCAACCCTGGAGGCAGTGTAAAGGATCGTCTAGGAAAATATTTAGTTGAAACGGCAATTGAGGATGGGCGTCTCAAAGAAGGTGGCACAATTGTTGAGGCGACAGCTGGAAACACTGGTATAGGACTTGCCATAGCTGCGAACCGTTTCAGAGTCAAATGCGTTATTTTTGCACCGGAGGGCTTTTCAGAGGAGAAGATCTCAATTATGAAAGCGTTAGGTGCAGATGTTAGGCGAACACCAAAAGTTGACGGTATGATCGGGGCGCAAGAAGAAGCGAAGTCTTATGCTAAAAAATACAATGCGTTGTATATGAATCAATTTGGTACTGAAGACAATCCTGGTGCATATACGAATACCTTAGCCAAACAGATCACTCATCAATTAGACCATATTGATTATTTCGTAGCAGGTGTAGGTTCAGGCGGTACATTTACTGGTGTTGCGAAACATATGACAACACTGGGAGTTAAGAATTATATAGTTGAGCCTCAAGGATCTATTTTGAATGGAGGCCCAATACACGCGCATGCGACAGAGGGCATAGGTTCTGAAAAGTGGCCTACATTCTTAGACAGAGATTTAGTGGATGGCATATTTACTATTTCAGATAAGGATGCCTTTAATAACGTCAAACTCATCGCTAATAAAGAGGGATTACTAGTAGGAAGTTCATCTGGTGCTGCATTGCAAGGTGCCTTAGAATTAAAAAAACACATTAAAAAAGGCGTAATCGTAACGATATTCCCTGATGGTAGTGACCGTTATATGTCGAAACAAATTTTCAATTATAAGGAGAGTAATGACAATGAATAAAAAAACGCAAATGATTCATGGTGGACATACAACTGACGATTATACTGGAGCAGTAACAACGCCAATTTATCAAACAAGTACGTATTTACAAGATGATATCGGTGATTTAAGACAAGGGTATGAATATTCACGTACAGCTAATCCAACACGTGCGTCACTAGAGAGTGTTATTGCGGATTTAGAACATGGTAAGCATGGGTTCGCGTTTGGTTCAGGCATGGCTGCGATTAGTGCAGTTATAATGTTGTTAGATAAAGGTGATCATTTAATTTTAAACTCTGATGTCTATGGAGGAACATATCGTGCATTAACTAAAGTATTTACACGATTTGGTGTAGAAGTTGATTTTGTAGATACAACGCACATTGAAAATGTTGAAAAATACATTAAGCCAGAAACTAAAATGTTATACATTGAAACACCATCAAATCCATTATTACGTGTAACTGATATAAAAGCATCAGCTGAAATTGCTAAAAAACACAATCTTATTTCAGTGGTTGATAATACATTTATGACACCTTATTATCAAAATCCTCTAGATTTCGGAATTGATATCGTTTTACACTCGGCAACTAAATATATTGGTGGACATAGTGATGTGGTCGCTGGTTTAGTAGCAACTGCTGATGATGAATTGGGTGAGCGTTTAGGTTTTATTTCTAATTCAACAGGTGGCGTTCTTGGACCTCAAGATAGTTATTTATTAGTAAGAGGTATTAAAACACTTGGTTTACGTATGGAACAAATCAATCGCAATGTTGAAGGTATTGTTAAAATGTTGCAAGACCACTCGTCAGTTCAACAAGTTTTCCATCCAAGTATAGAAGGTCATTTGAATCATGATATTCACCAATCTCAAGCAAGTGGACACACTGGTGTTATTGCATTTGAAGTGAAAGACACTGAAGCGGCTAAACAAGTGATTCATGCTACAAAATATTTCACTTTAGCTGAAAGTTTAGGTGCAGTTGAAAGTCTTATTTCAGTACCAGCATTAATGACACATGCTTCTATACCAGCGGATGTCCGCGCAAAAGAAGGTATTACTGATGGCTTAATTCGATTATCAATTGGTATTGAAGATACAGATGATCTTGTGAATGATTTAAGTCATGCATTAGACACATTAAATTAGTTAATCATTTAAAGAAACGGTAATGTTTATTTAGACGAATAAACATTACCGTTTTTTTTTATTTTTATAAAACAATTTTTAGAGTGTGCAGTTGTAATTTTAATGCATTTTAGATTGAATGATTCCCATTGCATTTTTATCATCTAAAACGGATTGAGCATGATTCCAACTATCGTGTTCAATATCCAATAATGAACGTAAATATGCCCAAGTAACATACTGTACTAATGATACTCGCTCTGGATTTTCATCTGTGGTTTCTTTCACTTCATATCCAGCTATGCCGCCAAGAGAATGTTCGGCATCATATAATTTAAGCAATGATTTTTTACCGGGACTTAAATAGTAAGGTTCTTCCATCCATTCAGGCCCTAACTGTGTTAATGGAGAATCATCCTTATCCCCAGCAATTATAAGAGCAGGTTTGGACATGTGTTTAAATGTCGGATTAAGGAATGGGAAGTTATCTTTGGCGAATTGAGTTAATTTATCTCCACCTTCACCTGCAGTTGCTAACAGTACACCGCCTTTCACTCTTGAATCTAGGTAATCGGTATAAGAATTTGTTAATGGATCAAAGACTTGTAGACCAAGTAGATTGCCGGCAGTCTGACCTCCGAATGAATGACCCACTACTGCAATATTATCTTTATCAATTCGTTGATGTAATGTTGGAATTTCTTCAGTGACTTGATCTAAATGATCGATGATATTTTTCATATCTTGCACTCTATATCTCCAGAGTTCTGATTGTCTTTTATCATCTTTATCTAAATTTATCGTTCTTGAATCTAGAAAAGTTGGTTGAATAACTATGAAACCATGACTCGCGTAAAAATCAGCTAAGGGTCCATAGCCCTCCATAGATGAACCAAATCCATGTGCTAACAAAATAATAGGAAGTTGATGTCCTTCATTAGGGAAAGAGACCTTTAGCTGTAAATCTATTCCTCTATAGGAAGCGGGTACTACAATAGGCTTCATTGACAATATTGACGTTGAAGTTGGTATTTTAAATTCACTTAAACTCATAATCTCTTCCTTTCTTTATAGAAATGAGGTGCTTCTGAGTATATTAAAAAGCATAAGTATAATGAATTAATTTGCTTAAAATTCAAGATATTTAAGAGGACAAAAAGAATGCTCACCAACATCATAGGACGAAAAACGATATTAATTATTCAGAATATTTATTAGATTTAAAAAAATCAAAAAATACTATTGACGGTATTAAGACAATTCAATATAATTCAAATATTCAGATAAGTATAATCAGAATTGATGAGGGTGAGTCGAATTGATTGAATTTCGTAATGTGAACAAAGTCTTTAAGAAAAAGAATAAGACTGTACATGCTTTGAAAAATATTTCATTTACGATAGATAAACACGATATATTTGGTGTCATTGGATATAGTGGTGCTGGTAAAAGTACACTAGTTCGACTAGTTAATCAACTGGAGAAAGTGACGGATGGCCAAGTTGTTGTAGATGGTCATGAAATTGATACTTATAAAGAAAAAGATTTAAGAAATGTTAAAAAAGATATCGGAATGATATTTCAACATTTCAATTTACTCAATTCTAAAACAGTTTATAAAAACGTGGCTATGCCCCTTATTTTGAGTAAAAAGAATAAAAATGAAATTAAAGAAAAGGTTAATGAAATGCTAGAGTTTGTTGGACTAGCTGATAAGAAGAATCAGTTTCCTGATGAATTATCAGGAGGACAAAAGCAACGTGTAGCAATCGCACGTGCTTTAGTAACAAATCCCAAAATTTTACTTTGTGACGAAGCTACAAGTGCTTTAGATCCTGCAACAACGAGCTCGATATTAAAGTTATTAAGCAATGTCAATCGGACATTTGGTGTAACGATTATGATGATTACCCATGAAATGAGTGTCATTCAAAAGATTTGTAATCGTGTTGCAGTGATGGAGAATGGTGAAGTTGTGGAGATGGGGACAGTAAAAGACGTTTTTAGTCATCCTCAAACAATAACAGCTAAAAACTTCGTATCAACAGTCATTAGTACTGAACCTTCGAAACGTTTGCGAGAATCGTTCAACCGAAGTAGAAAAGATGATTTCTCTGACTATAAATTATTCTTAGACGCGAAACAAATCCAGAGGCCATTATTAAATGAATTGATTTATCGTCATCAGCTAAATGTGAATGTACTTTTCTCATCTATGTCAGATATTCAAGATGAAACCGTTTGTTATATGTGGTTGAGATTTGAGCATGATTCGCAGTTTAAACGATTTAATCCAGAAACATATTTCACTGAACGGCATATTCAATTTGAGGAGGTGCAATAAATATGTTTGGTTCAAGTTTAGATGCATCCCAACTGTTTCAAGCATTATATGAAACATTGTATATGGTTACTGTAGCACTAGTAATTGGTGCGTTAATTGGTATACCTTTAGGGATTTTATTAGTAGTGACCCGTAAAAATGGTATTTGGCAAAACCTAGTGTTACATCAAATTTTAAATCCTATAATCAATATTTTAAGATCTATCCCTTTCATAATTTTACTTATAGCAATCGTGCCATTTACTAAATTGTTAGTAGGTACATCTATAGGGACGACGGCGGCTATTGTGCCTCTAACGGTTTATGTAGCGCCGTACATAGCGCGTTTAGTAGAAAACTCTTTACTGGAAGTAGATGACGGTATTATTGAAGCAGCTAAAGCGATGGGGGCATCACCTCTTCAAATTATACGCTACTTTTTGTTACCTGAAGCATTAGGTTCACTGATTTTAGCTATAACTACAGCAATTATAGGTCTTATTGGTAGTACGGCTATGGCAGGTGCTGTAGGTGGCGGCGGTATAGGTGATCTTGCATTAGTATACGGTTATCAACGTTTCGATACTATGGTAATCATTATTACTGTCATTGTGTTAATTATTATCGTACAAGTTATTCAGTCATTAGGTAACTTTATTTCAAGGGTTATTCGTAGAAATTAAGTACTTAATTATATATTGAAAATTACAATTGTTAGGGGGCATTTTCTAGATGAAGAAAATTCTTGGTTTATTAATAGCGGCAGTTATTGTGTTAGCTGCTTGTGGAGGCAATAATGACAAAAAAGTAACTATTGGTGTAGCTTCTAATGATACAAAAGCTTGGGAGAAAGTAAAAGAATTAGCTAAAAAAGATGATATAGATTTAGAAATTAAACACTTTTCAGATTACAACGTACCTAATAAAGCTTTGAGTGACGGTGATATTGATATGAATGCTTTTCAACACTTTGCATTTTTAGATCAATATAAAAAAGCGCATAAAGATGCTAAAATTCAAGCGCTAAGTACAACTGTTCTTGCGCCACTGGGTATTTATTCTGATAAAATTAAAAATATTAAAGATGTTAAAAAGGGCGCTCAAGTAGCCATTCCTAACGATGTATCTAATCAAGCACGTGCGCTTAAATTATTAGAGTCTGCTGGATTAATTAAATTGAAAAAGAATTTCGGTTTAAATGGAACTACTAAAGATATTGAAAGCAATCCCAAAGATCTCAAAATCAAAGCTGTAGATGCACAACAAACAGCACGTGCATTATCAGATGTAGACATTTCAGTTATTAATAATGGTGTAGCAACTAAAGCAGGTAAAGATGCTAAGAAGGACCCAATTTATTTAGAAAAAGTAAGTTCAGACGCTGTGAAACCATACATTAATGTTATAGCAGTAAATTCTAAAGATATGGATAATAAAACATACAAGAAAATTGTAGAATTATATCATTCTAAAGAAGCCCAAAAAGCGCTTAAAGAAGACACTAAAGATGGTGAAAAAGCAGTAGATTTATCTAAAAAAGAAATCAAAGAAATTGAAGATGACTTAGTTAAAAAATAATTAACAAATTTATATTTAAGACGTAATACTCATTTCAATACTGCCGACAAAATATCATTTTGACGGCAGTATTTTCTTGCTTTAGGCATTATGAAAGTTATGTAAATATCTTTGTTTTTATTGAATGTTCTACTTAATTCGTTTATCTTTTGATATTACTTTTTAAATAGAATGAAAATTGTATTCAGTTGTGAGGGTAATACTGTGTAGTTGTCATTAGTGAATTCGTAATAAAATTGTCATTGTAATTTATGATAAATTGTATTAGTTTAGATAGGCAAAATGATATTTGTCTGGAGTGCTATTTTTTAAATGAAATAATATTTTGTAATCATAATGTCATCTAAAACACACATCCTATACATAATTAAAGAGTATAATGTGCTTGTATTAAAAAATTCGGGGATAAAAAAAGACAAGTAGAGGAGGATTTCAAGTGCAAAAAAAATATATTACTGCCCTTATCGGAACAACAGCAATTAGTGCTTTAGCAACTACGCAAGCACATGCGGCAACGACACATACAGTAAAAAGTGGAGAATCAGTTTGGTCAATTTCTCATAAATACGGTATTTCAATTGCTAAATTAAAATCACTTAATGGCCTAACTTCAAACTTAATTTTCCCTAATCAAGTACTTAAAGTATCAGGATCATCATCTAGCGCGTCAAAATCTAAGACATCATCTAATAGTGGTTCAGTGTACACTGTAAAAGCGGGAGACTCATTATCATCTATTGCAGCTAAATACGGAACTACTTATAAAAATATTATGAAGTTAAATGGTTTAAATAACTTCTTAATTGTACCTGGTCAGAAGTTAAAGGTTTCTGGATCAGTATCAACGTCTAAATCTACAAGTGGCTCTAAAAAAGCGACTTCAAGTAGCTCAGGTCGTACATCTACGTACACTGTTCAATATGGTGACTCTTTATCATTAATTGCAAGTAAGTACGGTACTTCATATCAAAAAATCATGCAATTAAATGGACTTTCTAATTTCTTTATCTACCCAGGTCAAAAATTAAAAGTGCCAGGTGGAGGTAGTGGAGGTTCAAGTAGTTCATCTACTAGTAAATCAACTTCAAGTGGTGGCTATTATACGCCAGTTTTCTACCACCAAAACTTATATACATGGGGTCAATGTACTTGGCACGTGTTTAACCGTCGTTCTGAAATCGGAAAAGGTATCAGCACATATTGGTGGAATGCAAATAATTGGGACAACGCAGCAGCTGCAGATGGTTATACTATTGATTATAATCCGACAGTAGGTTCAATTGCTCAAACTGACGCTGGTTACTACGGTCATGTAGCCTTTGTTGAACGCGTGAATAGTGATGGTAGTATTTTAGTCTCTGAAATGAACTGGAGTGCAGCACCAGGTTACATGACTTATAGAACTATCCCTTCATATCAAGTTAGAAATTATAAATTTATTCACTAAGTGATATATCATTTAAACAATAAATTAAGCTGACGAGGTCACTCATCCTCGTCAGCTTTACTGTGTTTAAATGTTTAAATTGAGATTTCTTAGTAAGTGATGATAATTCTTTACTGCTGCAGAATATGTTAATTTCTCTTGATTTCTTACATTTCTTAATGGATGTTCCACAATGTCTATCATTCGATGAGCTAATTGCTCGATGTGGTTTTCCTCTATTAAATAACCATTTTCTCCATGATTGATAATTTCGTTAGGTCCATATCGAACGTCATATGATAGAACAGGGCAACCCATTTCAATGCTCTCCATAATAGTCAATCCAAAACCTTCATACTTACTTGTTAATATAGAAGCTTTCGATTTTTCAAATTCTACTAAAGGCTTTTTTGTATATTTTGAAATTTTAACCATATCTTCAAGATGGTACTCAGCAATCAAGCTTCTCATCATAGGTAATTGATTATCTTCATCCCTACCAAATAAATGTAATTTTGTTTGATGACCACTTTTAACAAACTTATCATAAGCTTTAATTAAATGATCCATTTGTTTTTCACTACTAAATCTACCGATATAAATGAAACGATCTTCTTGTATAACTTCATTTTCACCTTTTCTATGATTGAGTTCTATAAAATGAGGTATGAGTTCAAAGCGTTCATTTTCAATAGGATACATCTCTTGAATATCTTGCATTTGTTGGTGCGTAAGTACTATATATTTATCCACGTTATTGCTATGTTCTAAAGCATATTTATAAGATTTTTTAGTTTTACCCTCTTTTAAATGCGAACTATGAAAGACTAAGATATTTTTAGTTTGATGCGTTTGTTTAATTAATGGTGCATCTAAAAATCTTGCATCACTAAACACCACATCGTTGTCTTTAAAACGCGATTGAAAGTAATACTGCGCAAGTACTTTATCATTTTTAAAAGTTTTAATAACTTTGCCATTTTCGTATAACTCGACGCAGATAATTTTATTTTTCTCATTATTATTAAAATATCTTTTACAATACATGGTACCTTCAGCATCTATTAATTCATCACTGTGTCTTATTGATGAGTTATTTACATAGAAAATTTTTCTGTGAAGTAAGCCATATAAATTATATTCATGTCGCTCATACTTTAAACCAGTTGAAGGCGAGATATAGTCTTCATATTGAAGAACATTAGATTGGCCATAATATTTGCGAAAACGGACATATGACTTCTTATTATAGTAATGAACCTCGCTTTGGTCTTTGCCTAATTCATATTTTAGACCTTTAATTTTACGTTTAGTTTTAACGTATTTAGGATTTTTAGTAATAAAAGTTTTGGGAACCTTATAAAGTTTGAAATTAGACAACCATTCATACATATTTTCAAACTCTATATTTTTAGTAATTTTATTTTCTTTTAAAAAACGTTTGTAGACACTTGGGTAGTTGCCATAATAGTTTGTGGTAAGAATTTTAGTAGGTAAGTTAAATTCTTCATCTATAAGTTTGATACGTCTTAAAAGAGCTTGGGTTCTTCCACCGTGAGAAATAGGAAGTGTTGTTGTGACAGTGTAAAGCATGTAAATGTCTCCTTTAGTAGTTACCTTCATACTGTTGCATTAGAATACTATCAAAAATTAATTATCACACATGTTAAAGATTTTTATGAAAATTACAAGAAAATCGAATATAAAAAGACGAAACAATTAGTACATTCTTTAAGAATGAATAACGTTTCGTCTTCCTTTCTCAATCATAATCTTTAATATTCATTTTTAACTTTACGGAAACTAGTAAATAAGCGTAAACCGTTTATCGCGAATGAAGTAAGCGCACCTAATTTACGTAATTTTGATGGTGACTTAATAGATACATAAAAATCGATGATTGTACCGATAGCACTTAGACCCAATGATAAATATACCATTTGTTTATTTTTAGCATCGTGACGTATTCCATTATAACCGTCGACGATGAAACCTGCCATGTTAAATAAGTTAGATAAACGTACAGCGCCAGTTTGTTTTGCCATAAAAAATTCCCTCCGAATGATATCTTTGCATGAAAAGCATACGCTCATAAATGATTGATATATTGTTATACTCAAAATTATCCATTTTGAACTCAATCACTTCATCATTTAATTTATGATAACATAATACTAAATATAAAAAGCTTTTTGAAGTAATAAAGAATAGGGTAGGGTGTTTATTCGAATGATTAAATGTGTTTGTTTAGTTGAAGAGAAAGAAAATCAAATTTTACTCGTTCAAGTTCGTAATAGAGACAAATATTATTTCCCGGGTGGTAAAATCGATGAAGGTGAAAGCTATGTTGAGGCGTTACAACGAGAACTTAAAGAAGAGTTACGCCTCGATTTGGCTGAAACTGATTTAGAATTTATAGGCACCGTTGTTGGAAAGGCATATCCTCAACCAGATACGCTTACTGAATTAAACGGATTTAAAACGACAAATGCTATTGATTGGTCCAGTATAACTGCTGACAATGAAATTACTGATATTAGATGGTTTAATATCAATGATTCAGAGAACATAGCACCTGCCGTATTGACTTGGATAGACCAATTTTCTAAAAAAGCTAAAGGCTAGGTGAAAAATGTGTATTTAAAAGCATATGAACCGGAATTATTTGAGCAAGTCGAAAACTTAGAAATTCTAGAAAGTGACTATAAATTTACGAAATCACCAGTTGAAAACATCAAATCGGCTAATCAAGATAGTGATAGACATCCTACGTTAGTTATGAATAATGAGTCGTGTATCGCGTTTTTCACTTTACACGAAGGAAATGGGCCTAAACCATTCACTGATAATCCAAAGGCCATTTTCTTTAGATCATTTAGTGTTGATCAACGTTATAGAGGACAAGGCATAGGTAAGAGGACCCTTGAAATATTGCCTGCATATATTAAACAACATTATCCATGCATTAATGAAATTACATTAGCAGTAAATACAGATAATGAGAAAGCAATCAATTTATATGAGCAAGCTGGTTATCGCCACACACATGAAAGTGAATTAATAGGGCGACCTGTTTACGTGATGTCGCTAAAAATTTAATCATAATAATAAGACCCCAATGCTAAGAGAATAAGGCACTGGGGTCTTTAAATATATTAATCATTCTTAAGATGTTGTGATTGAGTAGAATTTTTACGTTTTTTATTTTTAATCATCAAAGCAGTTACCCATGCAGTTATTGGAATACTGAGTGCAACTGCAATGCCTCCTAGTAATATCGACACAAATTCTTGAGCGAAAATTTTAGAATTAATAATATGTCCAAAAGAATAATGTAATTTAAAGAACCAGAAAAATAAAGTTAATTGACCCCCAAAATATGCTAAATAAATAGTATTGGCAGAAGTAGCTAAAATTTCTCTACCTACTCGCATGCCAGAAGTGAATAGTTGTCTTTGATTTAGTTCCGGATTGGTCTCGCTTAATTCATACATTGGTGAGCTAATTGTAATGGCTAAATCGATTACAGCGGCTATAACAGCCAAAACGATTGTAAAAACCATAAACTCTATCATATCAATACCAATATTCATTGAATACACATATGTTTCATCTTGTTGTTCTGTCGCAAACCCTTGAAGATGACCTACCTTAACCGATAGGAAAATAACTAGTATCAATATGAGTGTCGTAATTATTGTACCGATAAATGCTGCTTGTGTTTTAACGTTATAACTATTTAACACGAATAAGTTCACAGCAGCAATAACTATGCAGAAGATAAAAGTTACTAAGTAAATCGGTACACCAAAAATTATTAAAATGATACTAATAATAAGTATGATGAAGTTTAAAAATAGTGTGAAGAAAGAAATGAGACCTTTTTTTCCTCCGAAAATTATCATTAGCACCAAGAGTAATAAGCCTAAAATTGTTATCGCACTCATTGTTTAGCACCTCTCAATTTTAGCAATACTTCCATTAATGCAATGGTAATAGGAATTGTTAACACAATGCCTATGCCACCTGTCATGGCTCTAGCAACTTCTAATGACCAATTCATTGAAATGGTGTAAGTGATTGTATTAGCATTTTTCAAATAAATTAGAAACATTGGTAAACTTCCAGACAGATAAGAAAAAAGTAAGATGTTGGTCATTGTACCCATAATATCTTGGCCAATGTGACGTCCCGCAAGCGCCCAACGACCCATTGTTATATTTGGAGTACGTTGAAGAATTTCATACATTCCACTTGAAATCGTAATGGCTACGTCCATAATAGCTCCGAGCGTTCCAATTAAGACGGAAGCGAGAAAGACGTCTTTAGGAGGTAGTGTAAGGAAGGTCATTGTTTCATACTTAATCCCGTTACCACCTGTCATTTTAATCACTAATTCTGTAATTCCAACGCAAAGAAATGTACCAATGAGTGTACTTACTATTGTGACGAGTGTACGCATGTGCCACCCAGTTACAAGTAATAGGGTTAACGTTGTCGAGACAATAATCGCGATCGTCATTAATAGGAATAAGTTGATTTGCCCATTTTGATTGTGTATATAGATTGCCCCTATGACGGCAATTGTATTGATGATTAGTGATAATATTGATTGTAAGCCAACTTTTTTACCAACGATGAGTACTGTGAGTAGGAAGATTCCTGTTATTGCCACAACCAAACCATCACGTTTTTTCTCTATAATATTGGCATCACTAGGTTTCTTAGAAATATGTAATAACACTTTGTCATTTTTGGAAAATGACTCCGAGTCCGCTTGAGATTTTACATATTGGTGGTCAATCGTTGCTGTTTGACCTTTAAATTTACCATTCAAAATTTCTAAAGTGAGTTTTTCTTTATATTTAATATCTTTATTGTGTTGTTCATCCGTAATTTTTTCAGTGTGAATAGGATGTACATTTGTAATTTTTCCTATCGGCATATTGTAAAATTTATCGTTAAAAAACGTAAATATAAATAAGCCAAGAAAGATGCAACAAAAAATTATAATCATCCAACTGAAAGGCTGTTTAAAAAAAGATTTGAACTGCATATTTGAACCTCAATTCTCAATTTAGTGTATTAAATTGACATAGTGATTATACGCCCATTAATCAATGATTACAAAAATTTATAAAATGAGTTAATTGAATGATTCGTCGGATTTTATAAATAAAGCGAGTGTGATTAACGATGTGTTCAACTAAAATTGAGCCGTTTGATTAATCATAGTATGAATATAATGCCATACTAAATCTATATCTTTTTTCTTATTATCATATTTAGTGATGGCGCATATTGTTCTTTTTAATTCAGTATGTGAAAGAGGGATTTGGACCCAATCTTCGCTTTCGTTAAGATGAATATTTTCATTGCTAATAATAAATCCTTTATTTTGACGCACGAGATACTGAGCAAGTTGTTTATTCGATAATGTATACACATTTGCTTTAATTAATTGTTCGAGTTTCTTTTTTATTGAGTTGGCGAAAGGCATGAGACAATATAATGATTCATTTTCAAGTTGAGTTAAAAGGGGTTGAGTTGTCAAAGTAATGGGATGGTCTTTAGGCGCATACATATGATATTTCTCTTCGAATAAAGGTGTGACATGAAGTTCTGTCTGTGTTGTTATATCCTTAGTCATTTCAATAAGCCCTATATCGAGTTGGCCCGAATTTACTCGATCTACAATGTGATTATGTTTCAAGAGTTGCGGCGTTATAATACTCTCACTTTGTTGCTCAAAGGATTGTACTAGTGGCAACATCATTTGTGAAATGTCGCCTTCTTCGTAACCAATATAAATCGTCCGTTGATCTGTAGAAGCTTGCTGTTTGAATAATTGAATCGTGTGGTCCATTTGTTTGAGAATTTGAGTAGCTTGAGACATGAGTTTCTTTCCCTCGGAGGTGAGGATGATATTCCTACCACTTCTTTTAAAAAGGGTTACGTTCAACTCTTTCTCAAGTTGTGTGATTTGACGACTTACCGCTGACTGCGCAATGTTTAATTCTAAAGCGGCATCTGATATATGTTCACGACGTGCCACTTCTACAAAGTATTTAAGTTGTTTAATCTCCACAATAGCCACTCCTTATTAATTGACGAAAAATTCTAAAATTTAAAATGGTATAAGTGTATTATAGCAGTAATTTGAGTAATTGTTCTATTTTTTAGATGAGTTATATCTAATTTATATATTGAACAGATAAATATATTACATTATAGTAATTATTATCAAACTAAAATTGTCAGAAAATTCTAATAAGAGGAGTGTGCATCATGTACAATGAGAAATTAAAAAAAGGTTTATATGATTATCGTGAAGAGCATGATGCGTGTGGTATTGGATTTTATGCCAATATGGATAATAAAAGGTCTCATGATATTATTGAAAAATCTTTAGAAATGTTACGTCGGTTAGACCATCGAGGTGGCGTTGGTGCTGACGGTATCACTGGTGATGGTGCGGGCATAATGACTGAAATTCCATTTAAGTTTTTTGATCAATTAGATGAAATTAATATTCCCGGCGAAGGTAACTATGCTGTGGGATTATTTTTTTCTAAAGAAAAAGTTAAAGATTCGATTCATGAACCCATTTTTAACTCATATTTCGAAAATGAAGGTTTCAAAGTTATTGGTTATCGAGATGTCCCTGTAAATACTAATGCGATAGCTAAACATGTTGCTGATACAATGCCTTACATTCAACAAATCTTTGTAGATATTAGAGGCGTTGAACATGTTGAAAAACAATTATTTTTAGCGAGAAAACAGATTGAGAGATATGGAGAAGAGCAATCACTGGAGTTATATTTCACAAGTTTATCCAAGAGGACAATTGTTTATAAAGGTTGGTTACGCTCTGATCAAATCAAAGAATTATATTTAGATCTTCAGAATGAAACGTTTCAATCTAAATTAGGATTAGTGCATTCAAGATTTAGCACAAATACTTTTCCCAGCTGGAAACGTGCACATCCTAACCGAATGCTCATGCATAATGGTGAGATTAATACAATTAAAGGTAATGTGAATTGGATGAGAGCACGCCAAAATAAATTGGTTGAGACGTTATTTGGAGATGAAAAAGATAAAGTTCATTTCATAGTAGATGAAGATGGAAGTGATTCAGCTATTGTGGATAATGCGCTTGAGTTTCTTTCATTGGCTATGGAACCTGAAAAAGCAGCAATGTTATTGATTCCAGAACCTTGGTTATATAACAAAGCTAATGACAAAAATGTGCGTGCTTTTTATGAATATTATAGCTATTTAATGGAACCATGGGACGGTCCAACGATGATTTCATTTTGTAACGGCGATAAAATTGGTGCGCTTACAGATAGAAATGGTTTACGTCCAGGCCGCTATACGATTACTAAAGATAACTTTATTGTATTTTCTTCTGAAGTTGGTGTAGTTGATGTGCCGGAAGAGAATGTCGCTTTTAAAGGACAACTTAATCCAGGCAAATTGTTACTCGTCGACTTTTTACAAAATAAAGTAGTCGAAAACAATGACTTAAAGGCAGATATAGCTAGCGAATTACCTTATCAACAATGGTTAGAAACATTTAAAATTGATGATCGCTTTGATCGAATAGATTATGAGCCGTCTGATTGGGATGAACATACGTTATTTCGTCTGCAAAAGCAATTTGCCTATACTAAAGAAGATATAAATAAATACATGGTTGATTTAGTTAGTAGCAAAAAGGATCCTATTGGAGCGATGGGGTATGACGCACCAATTGCTGTTCTTAATGATAAGCCAGAATCATTATTTAATTATTTTAAACAATTATTTGCGCAAGTCACTAACCCTCCTATCGACGCTTATCGAGAGAAGATTGTAACGAGTGAAATGTCATATTTAGGTGGAGAAGGTAATTTACTTCATCCTGATGAGACAGCGCTACAACGTATTCAATTGAAGAAACCTGTTATTACTGAGGCACAACTTGCTTCCATAGACTCAAGTTGCTTCAATGTAACCCATCTATCAACGGTGTATACAGGGGAGCTTGAAAGTGCATTAAACTCACTTGGAGAACAAGCAATTGAAGCAGTAAAATCCGGTGCTAAGATTATTGTGCTAGATGATCAAACACTTGTCTCACAGGAAGGTTATGCGATGCCAATGTTACTTGCTCTTAGTCATGTTCATCAGTTACTGATACGTGAAGGATTGCGAATGGATACAAGTCTTGTAACTCTAACAGGTGAAACTAGAGAGGTACATCATGTGGCATGTCTACTTGGATATGGTGCTAATGCAATCGTACCTTATCTTGCGCAACTTACGATTGAACAATTGACACTTAAAGGACAGTTATCTGGTTCAGTAATTGAGAACGTAGAAACGTATACACGCGTATTATCAGAAGGTGTCATAAAAGTTATGGCGAAAATGGGAATTTCAACTGTGCAAAGTTATCAAGGGGCGCAGATTTTTGAAGCAGTTGGATTATCTCAAGATGTTATAGATCGTTATTTTACTGGAACACAGTCAAAAATATCTGGAATAAGTATTGAACAAATCGACAATGAGAATAAAGCGCGACAAAGTAATGCAACAGATTACTTAGAATCAGGTAGTACATTTCAATGGAGACAACAAGGTCAACATCATGCATTTAACCCTCGTACAATCTTTTTACTACAACATGCTTGTAGAGAAAATGATTATGAACTGTTTAAAGAATTTTCAGAGGCAGTCAATGATAAACGTACAGATCACATACGTCATCTGTTAGAGTTTAAAAAACAAAAAGCCATTGATATTAGTCGTGTGGAGCCGGCAAGTGAAATTGTGAAAAGGTTTAATACTGGTGCTATGAGTTATGGTTCAATTTCAGCTGAAACGCATGAAACTTTGGCACAGGCGATGAATCAAATTGGTGGTAAAAGCAATAGTGGTGAAGGCGGAGAAGATCCGTCTCGATATGAATTGCAAAAGGATGGAAGTAATAAGACGAGCGCAATTAAACAAGTTGCGTCCGGACGATTTGGTGTAACGAGTGATTATCTCCAACATGCAAGAGAGATTCAAATCAAAGTAGCACAAGGCGCTAAACCAGGGGAAGGTGGACAATTACCAGGGTCAAAGGTCTATCCGTGGATAGCTGAAACAAGAGGTTCAACGCCGGGTATAGGATTGATTTCTCCTCCACCACATCACGATATTTATTCTATAGAAGATTTAGCTCAACTTATTCATGATTTAAAAAATGCGAATAAAGAAGCGGATATTGCAGTTAAATTAGTTTCTAAAACAGGTGTAGGAACCATCGCTTCAGGGGTAGCTAAAGCATTCGCCGATAAGATAGTCATTAGTGGTTATGACGGAGGTACTGGGGCTTCACCAAAGACCAGTATTCAACATGCTGGAGTTCCTTGGGAAATAGGATTAGCGGAAACACATCAAACATTGAAATTAAATCATTTACGTAGTCGAGTGAAGTTAGAAACAGATGGTAAGTTACTCACTGGAGTAGATGTAGCGTACGCTTGTGCGCTTGGAGCGGAAGAGTTTGGATTTGCGACAGCCCCACTTGTTGTATTGGGATGTATCATGATGCGTGTATGTCACAACGATACATGTCCAGTAGGAGTTGCTACGCAAAACAAAGATTTACGTGCGCTATTTACAGGTAAGGCGCAACATGTAGTCAACTTTATGTATTTCATTGCTGAAGAACTACGAGAAATTTTAGCTTCTCTAGGTCTAGCGACAGTAGAGGAGTTAGTAGGTAGAACAGATTTACTACAGCGTTCTTCTAAGTTAACTTCTGGAAGCAAAGCTGCAGCAATTCAAATAGAGAATCTTATCGAACAGTCTGAAGGACCTAATACGAAACAAATAATGCAAGATCATCACTTAGATATCGGCTTTGATTTGAATTATCTATATCCAGATGCTAAGCACAGTATTCAAAATGGACATTCATTCACAGGAAGTTATGTGGTCAACAATGAACAAAGAGATGTAGGCGTTATCACAGGTAGTGCCATTGCACGTCAATACGGAGAAGAAGGCCTTCCTGAGGATACAATATTCGCTTATACAGAAGGGCATGCCGGCCAAAGTCTTGCTGCTTATGCGCCACACGGTTTGACGATTCATCATACTGGTGATGCGAATGACTATGTAGGTAAAGGTTTATCAGGTGGAACAGTTATTGTTAATGCGCCAAATGAAGAGCGAGAACAAGAAATTATCGCAGGTAATGTAAGTTTTTATGGAGCATCAAGAGGAAAAGCTTATATAAATGGTAAGGCGGGAGAACGTTTTTGTATTAGAAATAGTGGCGCTGATGTTGTGGTAGAAGGTATTGGAGACCACGGACTAGAGTACATGACTGGTGGACATGTCATTATTTTAGGAGATGTTGGTAAAAACTTTGGCCAAGGTATGAGTGGCGGCGTAAGTTATATCTTCCCATCAAGTATTGAAGAATTTAAAAAGGTCAATGCACTAGAAACTCTTGAATTTAGTGAGGTTCGCTATGATGAGGAAAAAGCATTAATTAAAGAGATGCTTGAAGCGCATTATAAACATACACGTAGTACGAAAGCACGACAAATTTTGAATCAATTTGAAAATGTAAGCCAATATGTAGTGAAAGTCATACCGAAAGATTACAAATTGATGATGCAAAAAATTGATTTACAAAAACGACGAATAGAACAAGTAGATGAAGCGACACTCGCAGCATTTTATGATGATAGGAAAAGTATTGAAGAAGAATTACAACCAGCAGTAGTTTATTAAAAAAGTGGGGGATAATCATGGGCGAATTTAAAGGATTTATGAAATATAATAAACAGTCTTTATCAGAATTGTCTTTGGTAGATCGTCTTTCTGGTCATGATGCGTTTCAACAACGCTTTACTAAGGAAGATGCCTCCGTTCAAGGTGCACGCTGTATGGATTGTGGCACACCATTTTGCCAAACAGGACAGTTATATGGAAGAGAAACTATCGGCTGTCTTATTGGAAATTATATACCAGAGTGGAACGATTTAGTATATCATCAAGACTTTAAAACGGCTTATGAAAGATTGAGTGAGACAAATAATTTTCCGGAATTTACTGGACGTGTATGCCCCGCGCCATGTGAGAATTCTTGTGTCATGAAAATCAATAGAGAATCCGTTGCAATTAAAGGTATTGAGCGTACTATTATAGATGAAGCTTATGATAATGGTTGGGTTAAACCAAAGTATCCTGAAGAACGTAAAGAGCAAAAAGTTGCAATAGTAGGAAGTGGACCTGCAGGACTTACAGCTGCTGAAGAACTCAACATTAAAGGGTACCAAGTGACCGTGTTTGAAAAAGCACATGAACCAGGTGGCTTATTAATGTACGGTATCCCAAATATGAAATTAGATAAAGATGTAGTACGTCGTCGTATAGCGTTAATGAAAGAGGCAGGTATAGAGTTTAAAACAAGTGTTGAGATTGGCGTTGATATTAGTAAAGAAGAGCTTGAAGATGCATTTGATGCAATTGTTTTATGTACGGGTTCGCAGAATGCGAGAGATTTACCTTTAGAAGGACGTATGGGCTTTGGTATTCATTTTGCAATGGATTACCTAACTGAACAAACACAATATCTCAATGGAGAAATTGATGAAGTTTCTATTACTGCTAAAGATAAAAACGTTATTATCATAGGTGCAGGTGATACAGGCGCCGACTGTGTAGCGACTGCATTGCGTGAAAACTGTAAATCAATCGTACAATTTAACAAGTATACTAAGCAGCCTGAAGAAATTACCTTTGAAAGTAATACATCTTGGCCTTTAGCCATGCCTGTATTTAAAATGGATTATGCGCATAAAGAATATGAAGCAAAATTTGGTAAAGAACCAAGAGCTTATGGGGTACAAACAATGCGCTATGATGTAGATGGTCTTGGTCGTGTGAGAGGATTGTACACTCAAGTGCTGCAAGAGACATCTGAAGGCATGGTAATGTCAGATGGTCCAGAACGTTTTTGGCCAGCTGATTTAGTCTTATTATCAATTGGTTTTATAGGAACAGAAACAACTATTCCTCATGCGTTTGGTATTAAAACTGAACGTAATAAAATAGTTGCTAATGACATTGACTTCCGAACTAATCATCCTAAATTTTTTGCAGCTGGAGATGCTCGTAGAGGTCAAAGTTTAGTCGTATGGGCAATCAAAGAAGGTCGCGCTGTAGCACGATCTGTTGACCAATATTTAAATAAAAAAATTCTGGTGTAGACACAAAATAATTATATTGACTTTTAATGAACGCTATTATATGATTGTTATTGTGTTCATTGGAGGAATACCCAAGTCCGGCTGAAGGGATCGGTCTTGAAAACCGACAGGGCCTTAACGGGCCGCGGGGGTTCGAATCCCTCTTCCTCCGCCATTAGAATTAAAATCCAAGACTAATAGATATAAAAGGCAAGTACTTATTTTAATGAGTATTTGCCTTTTTTATTTTGCTTTTACCCTCCTCTAACTGAATTGCTCATACATACAAATAGAATTTTTTTAAATTTATCGATTTTTATATATTAGCAATGTGCCTATCATTTCGAAATTTTGAGTTCATTAAAAGAGTAATCTAAACTCATATATAAGTTGTTGATGAAATTTTTACGCTTGCAAAGGGATATGAAATTATAGTATTATAAATCTTACCGTGCTAGGTGGGGAGGTAGCGGTTCCCTGTACTCGAAATCCGCTTTATGCGAGACTTAATTCCTTTCTTGAGGGCGCATTTTTGTGAAGTCTGCCCGAAGCACGTAGTGTTTGAAGATTTCGGTCCTATGCAATATGAACCCATGAACCATGTCAGGTCCTGACGGAAGCAGCATTAAGTGGATCCTCATATGTGCCGTAGGGTAGCCGAGATTTAGCTGTCGACTTCGGTAACGTTTATGATATGCGTTCGATACAAAGGTGCACGGTATTATTATGAGATTTAAGCAAATATCACATAGATAAAAGGCTGGGACATATCAGATTGTCGTAGCCTTTTTTATTTTGGCAGTAGTTAACTGATCTGGAAATATGTTTGAACCGAGCTTCTCATACTTCTAAACAACTTTGTCAGCTAGCCTCTACTAGAGATGAATTATAAAAAATTTTATATACAAACCAAGTTGGAGTGGGATAGTGAAATTAATTTTTTACAAATTTAAATTTCTATCCCACTCTTCTTTCATTAAATAGATTAATTTTCAATAATTTGTTAAGGTTATAACGAACTAAGCAAATAATATATAACGTGTATTGATATATCATTAAAAAGTTGATAGAAAAATTGGAGGATACATGCAAATATTTTTAAGTACTTTAACTGAAGTTGATTATGAACGATCACTTGATAGCATTGAACAAAATTATGATCAAGACCCAGAGATGAGTTGGAAAGAACGTGCCAGAGTTAAGAATCTCAGAAAATCCGAGAATTATAATTCTGAATTAGAAGTTATTGCTAAAAATGATACGAACGATGTCATTGGCCATGTCTTATTAGGAGAAATTTTATTAGTTTCTAATAATCATCAAACTACTGCACTAGCAGTTGGAGCTTTATCAGTACAACCAGATGTGCGTGAACAAGGACTAGGAAAAGCTTTAATGCAAGCAGTAGAAGAGCGTGCCAAAGCTGAAGGGTATCCAGCAATTTTTGTTCATTGCTATACTGAATTTTTCAATCACATAGGATACGTTGATGCGAAACAATACGATATTGTTATGGAAGAATTAGGTAACGATGATACCTTAAGTGTGAAATTTTTAACTTCAGACATAGCATCACTTCATGGTATGACTGTTATGTTACCTGAAGTATTTGATTAATTTTTTCATTGAAAAGAATTGTTACGAACATGATATAATGATGAGTAATTGTTAATGGAGGTGTTACAGTGGATTACCAAGCTTTGTATCGAATGTATAGACCGCAAAGTTTCGATGATGTTGTTGGACAAACACACGTCACGAAAACGTTACGTAATGCCATCTCTAAAGGTAAACAATCACATGCTTACATTTTCAGTGGACCCAGAGGAACTGGGAAGACAAGTATCGCAAAAGTGTTTGCCAAGGCGATTAATTGCCTTAATAGCGATGATGGAGAACCTTGTAATGAGTGTGCGATTTGTAAAGGTATTACTCAAGGTACAAATTCTGATGTGATTGAAATTGACGCGGCGAGTAATAACGGTGTGGATGAGATTAGAAATATAAGAGATAAGGTGAAATACGCACCAAGTGAATCCAAATATAAAGTATATATTATAGATGAGGTACATATGTTAACGACGGGGGCGTTCAACGCCTTACTTAAAACTTTGGAAGAGCCTCCTAGTCACGCGATATTTATTCTAGCGACTACAGAACCACATAAAATTCCTCCTACTATTATCTCTCGAGCACAACGTTTTGATTTTAAAGCGATTAGTATGGATCAAATTGTAGACCGCCTAAAGTTCGTAGCTGAATCACAGTCACTAGAGTATGACAATGCAGCATTAGAATTTATTGCTAAAACTTCAGAAGGTGGTATGCGTGATGCTTTAAGTATCATGGATCAAGCGATTGCTTTTGGGGACGAGCGTTTGACACTACAAGATGCATTAAACGTGACTGGTAGCGTTGATGAAGCGGCATTAAATGATTTGTTCAAAGATGTTGTTGAGGGGAATGTCAAAGAAGCTTTTGGTAGATATCATCACTTTATTTCAGAAGGAAAAGAAGTGAATCGACTTATTAACGACATGATTTACTTCGTTAGAGATACGATAATGATAAAAACATCAAATGAATCAATTGAATATGATGCTTTAGTTAGTTTTGAATTAGACACACTATATCGTATGATTGATATCATTAATGATACACTTGTTTCAATTCGTTTTAGCGTTAACCAAAACGTTCATTTTGAAGTGTTACTAGTTAAACTTGCGGAAATGATTAAAGCGCAACCACAGACTGTTCAGAATATGGCTACAACAGCTGTAGCTACTGAACCTGATAATGATGTACTGCTTCAACGTATGGAGCAACTTGAAAATGAATTAAAAACACTGAAAGCGCAAGGTGCTTCGAATAGTGGTCAAACACAACAACCGAAGAAACCTACACGTACAGTTCAACGCTCTAAAAATGCATTTTCAATGCAACAAATAGCTAAAGTATTAGATAAAGCTAATAAAGAAGACATAAAATTATTAAAAGACCACTGGCAAGAAGTGATTGATCATGCTAAAAGTAATGACAAAAAATCATTAGTAAGTTTACTCCAAAACTCAGAACCAGTGGCAGCGAGTGAAGATCATGTGTTAGTTAAGTTTGAGGAAGAGATTCATTGCGAAATTGTAAATAAAGATGATGAAAAGCGTAACAATATAGAGAGTGTAGTTTGTAATATAGTAAATAAAACGGTAAAAGTCGTTGGTGTACCTTCGGATCAATGGTTAAGAGTTAGATCTGAATATATTCAAAATCGTAACGCTAATGGTGAAAATAACAGCGAGTCAGGAGAGGCACAACAGCCAGCACAAGTTGATGTGGCCCAAAAGGCTAAAGATTTATTTGGTGAAGAAACAGTACATATGATAGACGAAGACTGATACATGACAAGCAATATATTCGTATGTATAATATAATAAAAGCTAATTTTTAATAGAGACTGTTTAATTTCAAGGAGGAAATGATATTATGCGCGGTGGCGGAAATATGCAACAAATGATGAAACAAATGCAAAAAATGCAAAAGAAAATGGCTCAAGAACAAGAAAAATTAAAAGAAGAACGCGTTGCTGGAACAGCTGGCGGCGGTATGGTTACTGTAACAGTTACTGGCCATAAAGAAGTTGTAGATGTAGAAATTAAAGAAGAAGCTGTAGATCCAGATGACGTTGAAATGCTTCAAGATTTAGTATTAGCTGCTACTAATGAAGCGATGAATAAAGCTGACGAGTTAACTCAAGAACGTTTAGGTAAACATACTCAAGGCTTAAACATCCCTGGAATGTGATAACACATGCAATATCCAGAACCAATTTCTAAACTTATAGACAGTTTTATGAAACTGCCAGGCATTGGACCTAAGACGGCTCAACGTCTGGCTTTTCATACTTTAGATATGAAGGAAGACGATGTTGTTCAATTTGCTAAAGCATTGGTAGATGTTAAAAGAGAACTTACTTATTGTAGTGTTTGTGGTCATATCACTGAAAATGACCCTTGCTACATTTGCCAAGATAAGCAACGTGATCGTTCGGTCATTTGTGTTGTTGAAGATGATAAAGACGTTATAGCGATGGAGAAAATGCGCGAGTATAAAGGTTTATATCATGTTCTACATGGTTCGATATCACCAATGGATGGTATAGGGCCAGAAGATATTAACATCCCAGCATTAGTTGAGCGACTAAAAAGTGATGAAGTTAAAGAACTTATTTTAGCAATGAATCCCAACTTAGAGGGAGAATCTACAGCAATGTATATTTCGAGATTAGTGAAGCCAATTGGTATTAAAGTAACACGTTTAGCACAAGGACTATCGGTTGGTGGAGATTTAGAATACGCAGATGAAGTTACGTTATCTAAAGCGATTGCTGGTAGAACCGAAATGTAGATTTAAAATTAATAAGAACGGGCTATAAATACCCAAAGGAGTAATAGCGCAAAGATGTTGTGAATTAGAAATCATCTTTGTGCTTTTTATTTTAATAATAGGGATTCTATAGATTCATGTTTTTGGTGTAAATTCTCAGCTAAGTTTTCCAAGAGTTGCTTATATGTGATTTTTAAATAGCATACGTAATTGGTTAGTAATTAAGGGGGTGAAAATTTTAGATATATTATAAGTTTAAATTTTATGTCCTTGAGTTTTTCCTAAATAAGAGGAAATAATTCATTAAACGTAGCGTAGAGAGGATAATGCATTTATGTTTTATAACTAAAACGGCTGACATTATTAAAGTAGTTGAGACTATGAAACAATAATGAAGTAACTAACTTCAAAAAAAATAAAATTTCTTTAAAGTTTGTGAAATGGCTATAGTAAGATTGTATAATTTATCGCAAAGTTCATTTTTGTCTCTAAAAACGATAGTTATTTCGATATAAAATCATAAAGTTCGGTTATTGGAGGTATAGTGTAGTGATTTTGTTAAGCTAGTGTAAATTTTACTGTTGTTAAAACTCTCTAAAGCCTGTATAGTATTTATTTGTTGAGCGAAACAAATCAACTTAATTCTAAAAAAAGACAATAAAATTAATTATAAAAAGTTATTGACTTCATTATCAATAAAGCGTATAATTAATTCTTGTCGGTAA